>CBFCYW010000052.1:0-22997 GCA_965602395.1 uncultured Chromatiales bacterium | reverse complement strand
TTCTGGTCGCGGTTCTGGTCGCGCTGCTGGCCGCGGCCGCGGCCCTGATTGCGGTTTTGCCCTTGCTGGGAGTCGCCGGCCGGGCGCTGCCCGGGTTGCTCGCTGTTGGCTGCTGTCTCGATGCCGCCGGCGAACAGGTTGCGCAGCCAGCCGATGACACCGCTGCCGCTTTCTTTGGCGACCGCCGCGCCGCTGCGGGGTTGCTTGCCGCGGCCCGGTGTGGCGCTTTGGGCGGCGCGCTGGGCGGGTTTGTCGGTGGTCGGGCCGCGGGGTGTCGGCGCCGGCGCCGGGGAGTCGGGGGTGATGCCCTTTACCGCGGCCTGTTCGCCGGGCGGTCGGGCGCTGGGCTCCTCGGGGGTGTAGGGCGCTTCGACCGCTTCGGCGAGTTCGTAACTGTTTTTGGCGTGGGATTCGTGATCCGCATCGTTGGTGCGAATGCGCTCCAGGCGGTAGTGCGGGGTCTCCAGCGCCAGGTTGGGCACCAGCAGGATGTGGATGCCGTTGCGCGATTCGATCTCGGCGATGTTGTCGCGCTTTTCGTTGAGCAGGAAGGTGGCCACATCCACCGGTAGCTGGGCCAGCACGCGCGTGGTGTTGTCCTTCATCGCCTCCTCTTCGGTGAGGCGCAGCACCGCCAGTGCCAGCGATTCGATGGAGCGGATGGTGCCGTGACCGCTGCAGCGCGGGCAGACGATCTGTGAGGATTCGCCGAGCGAGGGGCGCAGTCGCTGGCGCGACATCTCCAGCAGGCCGAAGCGCGAGATGCGCCCGATCTGCACCCGCGCGCGATCCATTTTCAGCGCCTCGCGCAGGCGCTCTTCGACGGCGCGCTGGTTCTTTTTCGCCATCATGTCGATGAAGTCGATGACGATCAGGCCGCCGTTGTCGCGCAGTCTGAGCTGGCGGGCGATCTCGTCCGCCGCCTCCAGGTTGGTGTTGGTGGCGGTCTCTTCGATATCGGCGCCCTTGGTGGCGCGCGCCGAGTTGATATCGATGGAGATCAGCGCTTCGGTGTGATCGATGACGATGGCGCCGCCGGAGGGCAGGCGCACCTCGCGCTGGAAGGCGCTCTCGATCTGCTGTTCGATCTGGTAGCGGTTGAACAGCGGCACGTCATCGGTGTACTGCTTGAGCTTGCGCGCGTTGTGCGGCATGCAGCGCTCGATGAATTCCCGCGCCTGGGTGTGCACGCCGGGTTCATCGATGAGGATTTCGCCGATGTCGCTGCGGAAGTAATCGCGCAGCGCGCGCACGATGACGTTGCTCTCCTGGTAGATCAGGAAGGGTGCCGGGCGGTCCTCGGCGGCCTGGGTGATGGCCCGCCAGATCTCCACCTGGTAGTCCATGTCCCACTGCAGCTCCTCGCCGCTGCGACCGACCCCGGCGGTGCGCACGATGACGCCCATGCCGTCCGGAATCTGCAGGGATTTGAGCGCTTCGCGCAGCTCGCTGCGGTCATCGCCCTCGATGCGCCGCGACACGCCACCGGCGCGCGGATTGTTGGGCATCAGCACCAGGTAGCGCCCGGCGAGACTGACGAAGGTGGTCAGCGCCGCACCCTTGTTGCCGCGCTCTTCCTTCTCGATCTGCACCACCACTTCCTGGCCCTCTTTGAGGCCGTCGCGGAAGTTGGGTCGGCCGCTCTCGCCGGCGGCGGCATCACCCAGGTAGCTGCGGGCGATTTCCTTGAAGGGCAGAAAGCCGTGGCGCTCCGAACCGTAATCGACGAAGGCGGCTTCGAGACTGGGCTCGACGCGGGTGATTTTGCCCTTGTATATATTGGATTTTTTCTGTTCTCTCGCCTGGTGTTCTATGTCGAGGTCGTCAAGGCGCTGCCCGTCGACAATCGCGACCCGGATCTCTTCCGGCTGCGTCGCGTTGATCAGCATTCTTTTCATGGGTGTTCGGTTCCCGAACGAATCCGCGCGCCGGCAGATGGCCGCGATGAGCGCGCGCGACGGGCACCGCAGCGGCCAGCGCCAATGGCGGCAGCAGCGCGGCGAACATCGCGAGAATCAGTCTCATCGTCAGCTTGTGCATATCATTCCAGCGTACGGATGCGTGGTTGTTGCGATGGCGTCGGGCACGCCGCATTGGCCGTGCTCGACGCATGTTTCGGTGCCGCCACTCCGTGCGCGGGAGAAGCGGCGCAAGCTCGTTGCTGCTGGATGCAACCCCGCGTTTGTTCGAGCGCGCATCGCGCGCGGTTTCGTGCGGCGGAAGGTGCGCGTTTCGAGCGAGAGTGCGAGCCGCTTCGAAGCGGCTGTGCAGCCACCGGAAGCGGCTGTGGGGCGGGCTTCGGACAGCCTGTCCGGATCGCTTGAGAGCCGGCTGGCGGTCCCCGCATAGGGCATCGTGCGGCGCGTTGTTGTGATACATTCCAGCGCTCGAAAATATAGCAGTGAAGTTACAGGGGGGCAATCGTGCTGCAACATTCGTGCACGTCGCGGCTAAAGACGTGAACGATCCGGCGGAAAATCGGCCGCAAAATTCAACCTCCGTGCGCTACGTTGAAATTTCCGCCGCCGAGGCTGGCCAGCGCATTGACAACTTCCTCATCGGCGCCCTGAAAGGGGTGCCCCGCACCCACCTCTACCGCCTGCTGCGCAAGGGGCAGGTGCGCGTCAATGGCGGGCGCATCAAGGCCGCCTATCGGCTGTCGGCCGGCGACCGGCTGCGCCTGCCGCCACTGCGCGTCGCCGAGCGTGACCCGGCCAGCGTGCCATCCGCCGCGCAGCGCGCGCTGGCCGGCCGCGTGCTGCACGAGGATGACGAGCTGCTGGTACTCGACAAACCCGGCGGCATGTCGGTGCACGCCGGCAGCGGAGTGGACTTCGGGGTCATCGAGGCGCTGCGCGCGGCGCGCCCCGGGGAGATGCTGGAACTCGCCCACCGCCTCGATCGCGATACCTCCGGCTGCCTGCTGCTAGCGCGCAGCCGCACCAGCCTGCAGGGCCTGCACGCGGCGCTGCGCGAGGGCGCGGTGGAGAAAACCTACCTGGCACTGGCCTGCGGTCGCTGGCGCGGCGGCGAGCGGCACGTCGATGCGGCGCTGCGCAAGGGCGCGCTGAGCAGCGGCGAGCGCATGGTGCGGGTCGCCGCCGACGGCCGCGCCGCCAGCAGTCGCTTTCGCCCGCTGGAGCGCTTCGCCGACGCCACGCTGCTGCGCGTCGCCATCGACACCGGCCGCACCCACCAGATTCGCGTCCACGCCGCGCACCTCGGCCATCCGCTGGCCGGCGACGACAAATACGGCCAGCGCGAGGCCAACCGCCGGCTGCGCCGCCTCGGACTGAAGCGTATGTTCCTGCACGCCTGGCGGCTGAATTTCACCCTCGGCGGGCGCGACTACCGCCTGCAGGCGCCGTTGCCGGCGGAGCTGGAGGCCGTGCTGGAGCGCTTGCGCGATGCCTGACTACCGCCTGCTGGTATTCGACTGGGATGGCACGCTGATGGATTCGGCCGCGCACATCATCGACAACGTGCGCGGCATCGCCGTCGAACTGGGCGAGTCGCCGCCGTCCGCCGAAGCGGTGCGCGAGATCATCGGCCTGAGTCTGCTGGAGGGCTTTCAGCGGCTGTTTCCGCAGCATCCGGTCGAGCGCGCCGATGAACTCGCCGCCGGCTACCGGCGCCGGCATTTCGCCGCGGCGCGCGATGCACAGCAGCTGTTTGCCGGCGCCGACGCGGTACTGCGCGAATTGCGCGCCGCCGGTTACTGGCTGGCGATCGCCACCGGCAAGAGCCGTCGCGGCCTGCACCAGGCGCTGGCTGACAGCGGCCTGATCGGCGCGGCGGAGAGCGGTGCGGCGGACCGCGGCGAGGCGCTGTTTTTCAGCACCCGCAGCGCCGATGACGCGCCCTCCAAGCCGCACCCGCAGATGCTGCTGGATATCCTCGACGAGCTGCAGGTGCCGGCCGCCCAGGCGTTGATGATCGGCGATAGCATCCACGATATGCAGATGGCGCGCGATGCCGGTGTCGACGCGTTGGCGGTAAGCTACGGCGTGCAGCCGCTGGAGCGCCTGCTGCGCTGTGCGCCGCGCGGCCACATCGATGCCATCAGCGAATTGCCCGATTGGCTGCTGGCACAGCGCTGAGGCGGTGCTTTTCCCTACAATAGGGATCTTTCGAACACAGACTTGGAGAGTCGCAACATGGCTGATAACGACAATCGCGACGCCGATCCCTGGACCTCCGGCCCGCGCCAGCCGGCGCCCGGCGCGAACGGAGGCGGGGCCGGCGACGGCAAGAGTGACGGCTGGGAGCGCGAGGTGCTCGGCAAACTGGCCGGCGCGGCGCTCGCCGAGCAGCGCCGCGCACGTCGTTGGGGCATCTTTTTCAAACTGCTCGGCTTTGCCTACGTCGGCTTCAGCCTGTTTCTCGTCTGGCAGGCGATGGAGCCGCAGCGCTTCGAGCGCGACAAGGGCCAGCACACCGCGGTGATCGATATCGAAGGCACCATCGCCGCTGGCGAGCAGGCCAGCGCCCGGCAGATCATCGCCGGACTGCGCGCCGCCTACGACGACGACAACACCGCCGGCATCATTTTGCGCATCAACAGCCCCGGCGGCAGCCCGGTGCAGGCGGGCGTGATCTACGACGAGCTGCGCCGCCGCCGCGAGCTGCACCCGGACGTACCCGTGTACGCGGTGCTCGGCGACGTCTGCGCCTCCGGCGGCTACTACGTGGCCGCCGCCGCGCAGCGCATCTATGCCGACAAGGCCAGCATCGTCGGCTCCATCGGCGTGCGCATGGATGGCTTCGGCTTTGTCGAGGCAATGCGCGAGCTGGGCGTCGAGCGCCGCCTGCTCACCGCCGGCGAAAGCAAGGGCCTGCTCGACCCCTTTTCGCCGCAGGACCCGCAGGTCACCACACACCTGCAGGGCCTGTTGGAGCGCATCCACCAGCAGTTTATCGACGCCGTGCGCAGCGGTCGCGGCGACCGCCTGCGCGAATCCGACGAGCTGTTTTCCGGGCTGATCTGGACCGGCGACGAGAGCCTGCGCTACGGACTGGTGGATGCGCTGGGCAGCGATCGCTACGTCGCCCGCGAAGTGATCGGCGTCGAGCGGATGGTCAATTTCACGCCCCGCGAAGACCTGCTGACCCGCTTCGCCGAGCGCGTCGGCGCCACCGTGTTCCGCCTCTTCGCGGAGCGTGGCACGCCGCAACTGCGGCCCTGACGGCACACCAGCGGAGGCCGCGGATGCTCAGCCGACTGCCGCGCCGGCTCTACAGCCCGGCGCAGACCCGTGAACTGGACCGCATCGCCATCCAGGATTGCGGCATTCCCGGCTACCAGCTGATGTGCCGCGCCGGGCGCGCCGCCTTTGATCTGCTCAGCCTGCGCTGGCCGGCGGCGCGGCGCGTACTGGTGGTCTGCGGTAGCGGCAACAACGGCGGCGACGGTTTCGTTATCGCTCGCCTGCTGGTGCGCGCCGGGCGCGAAGTGCAACTGCTGCTGCTCGGCGAGCACGAGTGGCTCGGCGGTGACGCGCGCCGCGCCTACGAGGACTTTCGCGCCGCCGGCGGCCGGCTGATCGCCGCCCAGGATATCGACTGGCAGCGCGCCGAAGTGGTCGTCGATGCGCTGTTCGGCAGCGGCCTGGCGCGGCCGGTGCAGGGCATGGCCGCACAGCTGATCCGCGAGATCAACGGCTGCGCTGCGCCGGTGCTGGCGGTGGATGTGCCCTCCGGGCTGGATGCGGATACCGGCAGCGCACTCGGCATCGCGGTCGCGGCACAGGCGACGCTGACCTTCATCGGCTGCAAGCGCGGCCTGCTCACCCACCAGGGGCCGGATCACTGCGGTGCGCTGTTCTTCGATGATCTCGATGTGCCGGCGGAAATTTACACCGCGCTGGATGGCGCGGTGGAGCGAGTCGATGCCGACAGCTTCCCCGAGCTGTGGCGAGCGCGCTGCTGCGCCAGCCACAAGGGCAGCTACGGCCATGTGGCCGTGGTCGGCGGCGCGCCGGGCATGCTCGGCGCTGCGCAGATGGCTGCCGCGGCGGCGATGCGCGTCGGTGCCGGGCGCACCACAGTGATCACCGGCAGGGTCAATGCGCCGCTGGTCAACAGCGATATGCACGAGCTGATGAGCCGCGCCGCCGATGACGCCACCGTGGCCAGCGAGGCGCTGCGCGGTATCGATGTGGTCGCCGTTGGCCCCGGCCTCGGCCAGGGGGGCTGGTCGGAGAGCATGCTCGCCGCCGCGCTGGCCAGCGAAAAGCCGCTGGTGATCGATGCCGACGCACTCAACCTGGTCGCGCGCAGCAACGACCTGCGCCTCGATAATGCCATCGCCACGCCGCACCCGGCGGAGGCCGCGCGCCTGCTCGGTGCCGACACCGGCGTGGTGCAGGCTGACCGCTTTGCCGCGGTCCGCGCGCTGCAGCAGAGCTACGGCGGGGTCTGGGTGCTGAAGGGCAACGGCACGCTGATCTGCGATGCCGAGCAGTGCCTGCTGGTGGATGCCGGCAACCCGGGCATGGCCAGCGCCGGCATGGGCGATCTGCTCACCGGCACCGTGGTCGGCCTGCTGGCCCAGGGGCTGCCGCCGCTGGTGGCCGCGGCGGGTGGCGCCTGGCTGCACGCCAGCGCGGCCGATCGCGCCGCACACTCGGGCATGGCCGGCCTGCTGGCCACCGACCTGCTCAGCGAGCTGCGTCGGCTGCGCGGCCCCGAATCGGTCGGCTGCGGCTGCGGTGCCTGCTGATGAATTCCGGATGGCTGGGTGGGGGCAGCGGCGAGCTGGAGATCGCCGACGCCGCGGCCATGGAGGCAGCCGGCGCGCAGCTGGCGAGAAGCCTGTCACATTCCGCGCTGATTTTTTTGCGCGGCGAACTCGGCGCCGGAAAGACAACTCTGGTGCGCGGCTTTCTGCGCCAGCGCGGCCATGACGGCGCGGTGAAGAGCCCTACTTACACCCTGATCGAGAGCTACGAGCTGCCCGGTGGCGAGGTCTGCCACCTCGATCTGTACCGCCTCGGCGATCCGGAAGAGCTTGAATTTCTGGGCTTTCGCGACCTGCTGGCGCGATCGGCAACCTGCCTTATCGAGTGGCCGCAGATGGGCGAGGGATACTTGCCACGGGCTGACATCGATCTGCGCATCGAGTACGCCGGAAGCGGGCGGCGACTGATACTTGACGAAATATTCGACAAATAATTGGCGCAGAATGCCTTTCCAGGGCTTAAAGTTGACTTCAACTATTGCGGCCAAACTGCTAAATTTAAAACGCTTTCCTTGAAGCATCTCTCAACGTGGTCTAGGCATTGTGAAGTCATGGTTAACAAACAAGGCAGCCAACTTGGGGGTCCGAGCTTGAACCGTCCCGCACCGGAGCCAGCCGGCATCGGCCGGCGCCGATTCATTCGTCGTCTGGGGGGCTTGGGCGGCATGGCCGCGCTAGGCGCCCTACCGCTCGAACTTTTCGCCGCGCGCGGCCAGATCCAGCGCCTGCGCTACTCACACAACAAGAGCCGCACGCGACTGGTGTTCGACCTCAACGGACCGGTGGAGCACAGCGTCTTCACCCTCAGCGAACCCGATCGCGTAGTCATCGATATTGAGCAGACCAGGCTGCACAGGCCGCTGCCGCAATTGCGCGATACCGGCCTGGTGGCGCGTCTGCGCCACGGCGTGCGCCAGGGCCACGACCTGCGCGTGGTGGTCGATCTGAATGCCCGCGCGCGGCCGAAGAGCTTTCTGCAGCGCCCCTCCGGCGACTCCGGCTGGCGGCTGGTGGTGGATTTGCTCGACAACCGCCTCTACGCCGGTCGCGATAGCGGCGAGCGGGCCGCCAAGCGCGCCCCGCAAAAGCCGCTGCGCGATATCGTGGTAGCGATCGATGCCGGCCACGGTGGCCGCGATCCGGGTGCCGTCGGCAATCACGGCACCCACGAGAAAGACATCACCCTGGCGGTGGCGCTGAAGCTGGAACGCGTGCTGAAACGGCAACACGGCATCCAGCCGGTGCTGATCCGGCGCAGCGACAAGTACATCCGCCTGCGCGAGCGGGTGCGGCTGGCGCGAGCGAAAAAGGCCGATCTGTTCGTCTCCATCCACGCCGACGCCTTTCGCGACCGCCGCGCGCGCGGTTCCTCGGTGTACGCCCTGTCGCTGCGCGGCGCCAGCTCCGAGGCGGCGCGCTGGATGGCCGACAAAGAGAATTCCTCCGATCTGTTCGGCGGCGTGGCGCTCGATCAGCACAGCGATCTGGTGGCCTCGGTGCTGCTCGATCTGGCGCAGAAAGCGACCATTCAATCCAGTCTGGATATCGGCGACAACGTGCTCGGCCGGCTCAAGCGGGTGGGGCAGGTACACAAGTCGCGGGTCGAGCAGGCCGGCTTCGCCGTGCTGCGCTCGCCGGATATTCCCTCGATCCTGGTCGAAACCGCGTTCATCTCCAACCCGCGCGAAGAGCGCAAACTGCGCAGCGCCGCCTACCAGAACAAGCTGGCGCTGGCCATGGGCGACGGCATCCTCAACCACTTCAAGCGCAAGGCGCCGCCGGGCACCATCCTCTCCGGGCGCCCGGCACCGACCGTCGGCTAGCCGGCGGGCCGGGTTCGGCGCGAATCTCGCAGACCACGGGGAGCCACGCGGCTCCCCGTGTTCGTTGCGGGGGCGTTGCGGGCGCCTGTACCCGCCCGCGGGCATGCGGGATAATCCGCCGTTTGCAAACCGCGGCCGTCGCCATGCCCATCCGCCAGCTCCCCGACCAACTGATCAACCAGATCGCCGCCGGCGAAGTGGTCGAACGGCCCGCCTCGGTGGTCAAAGAGTTGCTCGAAAACAGCCTCGACGCCGGTGCGCAGCGCGTCGAGATCGAGCTGGAGGGCGGCGGCGTGCGCCTGATCCGGGTGCGCGACGACGGCTGCGGCATCCCCCGCGACGAGCTCGAATTGGCGCTGTCGCGGCACGCCACCAGCAAGATCGCCAGCCTCGATGACCTGCAGCGGGTCGCCAGCCTCGGTTTTCGCGGCGAAGCACTGCCGAGCATCGCCTCGGTGTCGCGGCTGGCGCTGAGCTCGCGCGCCGCCGGCGCCGATGCCGCCTGGCAGCTGGCCCCGGCGGCGCACGGCGCGGGTCACCAGCTGCGCCCCGCGGCGCAGCCGGCCGGCACCCTGGTCGAGGTTCGCGACCTGTTCTTCAACGTGCCGGCGCGGCGCAAGTTTCTGCGCACCGAACGCACCGAATTCGGCCACGTCGAGCAGCTGATCAAGCGCCTCGCCCTGGGCCGTTTCGAGGTCGAATTCCGGCTTGCCCACAACGGCCGCCAACTGGCCCGCTGGCCGGCGGCGGGTGGTGCCGAGCAGCGCCTGCGCCGGCTGCGCGACGTCTGCGGCGCCGCCTTCGTCGAAGCCGCTTTCGAGTTGTCGCGCGAGGCCGCCGGCCTGTCGCTGGGCGGCTGGATCGCGCAGCCGACCTTCTCGCGCAGCCAGGCGGACATGCAGCATTTTTACGTCAACGGCCGCGCGGTGCGCGACCGGCTGATCGCCCACGCCGTCAAGCAGGCCTACGGCGACGTGCTCTACCACGGCCGCCAGCCGGCCTTCGTCCTGTATCTGAACCTCGACCCGGCGCTGGTCGATGCCAATGTGCATCCGGCAAAGAGCGAAGTGCGCTTTCGCGACGGCCGTCTGGTGCATGATTTCATCTACCGCACGCTGCACGAGGCGCTGGCCGAGATCCGCCCGGCCGCCGCTGGCGAGAGCGCGACCGAGGCCGCCGCGGTCGATGCGCAGCCGGCGCCCGCCGCCACCGGCGGCGCTTTTGCACCGCGCGCCGGCTTCGGCCCGCAGGCGGCGATGCCGCTGGCTGCAGCCGGTGGTGGCGGCGCGGTTGGCGCCAGCGGAGGATTCCCCCGGCGAGGTGAGGTGGGCGAATCCGGCGCCGATTACGTGGCGCTGTCGACCGCCTTCGCCAGTGCCGCCGCGGCGCCGGTGGCGGCCAGCGAGGCCGGCGAGGCGCCGCCGCTGGGTTACGCGCTGGCGCAGCTGCACGGCGTCTACGTGCTGGCGCAGAACGCCGTCGGGCTGGTGCTGGTGGATATGCACGCGGCCCACGAGCGGATCACCTACGAGCGCCTCAAGCGCGCCTACGACGCCGGCGAGCTGCGCCACCAGCCGCTGCTGGTGCCGCTGGCGGTGGCGGTCAGCGGCCGCGAGGCGGAGTGCGCCGAGCGGCACCGCGAGTTCTTCGCCGAGCTGGGCTTTGAGGTCGATCGCAGCGGCCCCGAGCAGCTGCGCCTGCGGCAGATTCCGGCGATTCTGCAGGGCGCCGATGTCGAGCAGCTGCTGCGCGACGTGCTCGCCGACCTGCTCAGCTACGGCGACTCCGGCCGCCTGCGCGCGGCCATCGATGAGATTCTCTCGACCATGGCCTGCCACGGTTCGGTGCGCGCCAACCGCCAGCTCAGCGTGGCGGAGATGAACGCGCTGCTGCGCGATATGGAGCGCACCGAGCGCAGCGGCCAGTGCAACCACGGCCGCCCGACCTGGACGCAGCTGTCGCTGGCGGAACTGGATCGGCTGTTCCTGCGCGGCCGATGAGCGACGCCGCGGGCCAGCCGCTGCCGCCGGCGATCTGTCTGATGGGCCCGACCGCGTCGGGCAAGACCGCGCTGGCGGTGGCGCTGGCGCAGCGGCTGCCCTGCGAGATCGTCAGCGTCGATTCGGCGCTGGTCTATCGCGGCATGGATATCGGCACCGCCAAGCCGGATGCCGCCACCCTGGCCGCCGTGCCGCACCACCTGATCGACCTGATCGAGCCGCATCAGAGCTACTCCGCCGCGCGTTTTCGCGACGATGCGTCGGCGGCGATGGCGCAGATCAGCGCCGCCGGGCGCATCCCGCTGCTGGTCGGCGGCACGATGCTCTATTTCCGCGCCCTGCAGCAGGGCCTGGCGAAGATGCCGGATAGCGACCCGGCGCTGCGCGCGCAGCTCGAAGCCGAGTGCGCCGCGCGCGGTCTGGCGGCTCTGCACGCGGAGCTGGCCGCGGTGGATGCCGAATCCGCCGCGCGCATCCACGCCAATGATCCGCAGCGCATCCTGCGCGCGCTGGAGGTCTGGCGCGCCAGCGGCCGCAGCCTCAGCGAGCACCACCGCGCCGCCAACGCCGGCCGCGCGGCCTATCGCTTCATCGACTATTGCGTCTGCCCGCCGGATCGCAGCCTGCTGCACCAGCGCATCGCCCAGCGCTTTGAGCAGATGCTGGAGATGGGCTTCATCGGCGAGGTCGAGCGCTTGCGCCGGGACCCGCGTCTCGGCCCGTCGTCGCCGTCGATGCGCTGCGTCGGCTATCGCCAGATCTGGCAGTACCTCGACGGCGATTTCGACCGCGCGACGATGCGCGACAAGGGGGTCGTCGCCACGCGCCAGCTGGCCAAGCGCCAGCTCACCTGGCTGCGCGGCTGGGCGGGGTTGAGCTGGCTGGACCCGCTGCAGCGGTCGCTGGGCGAGCTGGCGGACTGGCTGGCGGAGGATATCCGCCAGCGGCTGTGAGGCTTGCAGAGTCGCCGCCGAACCGGCCGCCAGCGCGGCCGGCTGCGGGAGATCTGCATATCGGCGGCTGCGGCGGCGCGCTCAGGCTTCGAACTGTGCCACCAGCGATTTGAGCTCGCCGGCCAGCCGCGACAGGTCGTCGCAGGTCTGCGCTGCCGTATCGCTGCGCGCGGCCACTTCGCGGCTGCGCACGTTGATGCTCTCGACATTCCGGGTGACCTCAGCGGCGACGCAGCGCTGCTGCTCCGCGGCGCTGGCGATCTGATTGTTGAGGTCGGCCATGCCACTCATCGAGCGGGTGATGCCATCGAGCACTTCACCGGCCGCCTGCGCACTGTGCACGCTCTGCTGCGCCTGGCTGCGGCCCTGATCCATCACCTGCACCGCGCTGCGCGTCTGCGCCTGCAGCTGTTCGATGGTGGTCTCGATCTCACGGGTCGATTCCTGGGTGCGGCAGGCGAGGGTGCGCACCTCGTCGGCGACCACCGCGAAGCCGCGGCCCTGCTCGCCGGCGCGCGCCGCTTCGATCGCCGCGTTCAGTGCCAGCAGGTTGGTCTGTTCGGTGATGTCGCGGATCACCCCCAGCACCTGGCCGATGCTTTCGCTCTCCTGCTCGACGCGGCGGATGACCTCTGCGGCGCGCTCGACGTCGCTGGCCAGCGACTGGATCGAAGCCATCGCTTCGCCGACCACCTCCCGGCCGCGACGGGTTTCGCTGTCGGCTTCGCCGGTCGCTCCGGCGGTTTCTGCGGCGCTGCGCGCGACTTCGGCGACGCTGGCCGACATCTCGCTCATGGCGGTGGCCACGGCGGTGATCTCGCGCTCCTGCAGATGCAGCTCGTTGCGCGTGGTCTGCGCGGCCTGGCTGGCGCCACCGGCGCTGTCGCTGACTTCGCCGGTGGCGTCGATCAGCCGCGACACGGTGCCCTGCAGGCGTTCGATGAACTGGTCGACCAGCCCGGCGAGCACGCCCAGCTCGTCGCGCTGGTGGAAGTTGAGGCGGCGGCGCAGATCGGCATCGCCCTCGGCGATATCGCGCATCAGCGTGATCAGTCGCTGCAGCGGGCTGAGCACCACGGCGCGCAGCAGCAGGATCAGCAGCGCTGCCTGAATGGCCACCAGCAGCACCGCGATGCCCGTCTGATGCAGCATGTGCTCGAACATCAGCTCGTTGTTGTGCGCCAGGCTGAAGGCCAGCGCCAGACTGCCGACGCGTTTGCCGCCGGCGTTTATCGGCGCCGCTACCAGCACGTGCTCATCGACGATTTCGCTGGCGATTTCGCCGCGCTCCAGCGCGGCTGCGTGCTTGCCGGGCAGCCCCGCCAGCGAGGTTCTGGGCAGGCTCGCGGCACGGTATTCGGCGAGGATTTTGCCGTTGACCGAATGGATCGCCAGATTGGCGAGCTGGCTGTCTTCGCGAGCGACGAAGCTGGCGTAGGCCTGCTCGATGGCGGAGACCTTGTTCCAGCGCACGCCGCCGCTGACGTTGGCCGCCAGCAGCTCGGCGATGGCGGTACCGTTGTGCAGCGCATCGCGCTCCATCAGCTGGCGCTGCATGCCGCTCTGCAGCGCCATCATCGCGGCGCAGCCGATACCGAGGCCGATAACCACCAGCAGGGAGATCTTGGCGCCGATCGAGCGCATGCCGGGAAAAGTGAAACTCTGAGTCATCTGTGTCTCCATCGCCGCACTGGCGGATGATCGGGCTGCCGCTTGCGGTTCGCGCTCACTGCAGGGCCAGGTCGACGTTGATGCCGACGGTGATCGCGCCGAGCACGTCGCTGGAGGCCGGATCGACCACGCTCAGGCTGACCTGCGACTGGAACATCTGGCTGGATTCGTCGTGCTCGATGTCGCCGACGTGGATCGCATCCGGGCCGAGCAGAAAGGTCTTCTGCCACTTGGCTTCGTCGCCCTGCCAGTAGTCGGAGGTGACGTCGCTCTGGCCGACGTTGAGGCCGTGCGCGTCCATCACGAAGATCTCGGTGTAGAGCCCCTGGGCGCTGGATTTGAAGCGCTGCAGCTCGCTCGACAGGGTGTTGCCGAGCAGGCTGTCGATCAGCGGCCGGTTGGCCGCCGCGCTCTCTGTGCGCCACTGCTGGTCGAGGCGGTCGATATCGGCCTGTGAGATGCTGGCGTGGCGCGCGTTCTGATCGCGCAGCGATGCCACCAGCACAGGGTTGTTCAGCCACGGTTTGATCTTTTCCATGGCCAGCGCGGCGATGGCCTCCTCGTGGCCGCTGCTGGCGATTGATGTGGCGGGGCCGAGCAGGCAGGCGGCGAGTGCGATCGGTGCGGTCTTGTTCACGGGGCGCTCCTTGGCTGAGGAATCTGTCGTCGGGTGCAGCCGTGTCTGACGCGCGGCCACGATGTGCACTATCGGCCTGCGACGATCAGGTCTTGAATCCGCGTATCGCGGGATATGCGACTACAATTGCGGCCATGAACAACCACGACAGCATCCACATCGGCATCAGCAGTTGCCTGCTCGGCGAGCCGGTGCGCTTTGACAGCGGCCACAAGCGCGATGCCTGGATCACCGCCACGCTCGGACGCTATTTCGAATTCCGCCCCTTTTGCCCCGAGGTGGCCATTGGCCTGGGCATCCCGCGCGCGCCGATCCGGCTGGTGCGCATCGATGGTCAGCTGCGGGTGCGCGGCGTGCGCGACCCGGCGCTGGATGTCACCGACAGGCTGGCCGACTTCGCCGCCCGGACCCTGCCCGGGCTGGCCGATCTGAGCGGTTATATTTTCAAGAGCAAGTCGCCGAGCTGCGGCGCCTTTCGGGTCAAGGTGTACGCGACCAGCGGCCATCCGGACGGCAGTGCCGAGGGCGCCTTCGCCGCCGCGGTGAAAGCGGCCATGCCGCTGCTGCCGGTGGAGGAGGAGGGCCGCCTCGGCGACGCCCGCCTGCGCGAGAATTTCATCACCCGGATATTCGTCTACCACCGCTGGCAGCAGCTGCGCGCGAGCGGCATCGATGCCGCCGGGCTGGTGGCTTTTCACAGCGATCACAAATACCTGCTGATGGCCCACAACCAGGCGGCCTACCGGCGCCTCGGCAAGCTGGTGGCGGAGGCCGGCAAAGGCGATATCGAAGCGCGCGCCGACGACTACGCCGCCGGCTTTATGGCTGCGCTGGCGCGCCCGGCGAAAGCGCGCGGCCACTGCAATGTGCTCAGCCATCTGCTGGGCTATCTGAAGCGCGATCTCGACGCCGCCGATCGTGCCGAGCTGGTCGAGACCATCGAAGCCTATCGCCGCGGCGAGCTGCCGCTGATCGTGCCGATCACCCTGCTCAACCACCACTTCCGCCGCCATCCCAAGGCCTACATCGAGCGCCAGGTCTACCTGCACCCGCACCCGCGTGAGCTGGCCCTGCGCAACGGCATCTGAAGCGGCTCGCTAGGCGCCTTTGATCTCGGCGAAGCGTGCCAGCGCGCGGCGGCGGCCCTCGGCCAGATCGACAATCGGCAGCGGGTAGTCGCGGCCGAGGCGCAGGCCGGCGGCGTCGAGCAGCTGCTGCGGCGCCTCCCAGGGGGCGTGGATGTGGCGATCCGGCAGCCGCGCCAGCGCCGGCAGCCAGCGCCGCAGGTAATCGCCGCCGGCGTCGAATTTGCGGCTCTGTGCCACCGGGTTGAAAACCCGAAAGTAGGGCGCGGCGTCGGCACCGCAACCGGCCACCCACTGCCAGCCGAGGGTGTTGCTGGCCAGATCCGCATCGATCAGCGTATCCATGAACCAGGCCGCGCCGTGGCGCCAGTGGATCAGCAGGTGCTTGCACAGAAACGACGCCACCACCATCCGCACCCGGTTGTGCATCCAGCCCGTCTGCCACAGCTCGCGCATGCCGGCATCGACCAGCGGCACGCCGGTCTCGCCGCGCTGCCAGGCGCGCAGTGCCTGCGCGTCGTCCTCCCAGCGAAAGTGTGCGAAGCGCTGGTCGAGTGGTTCCGCGACGGTCTGCGGAAAGTGGTAGAGCAGCTGTGCGGCGAAATCGCGCCAGCCGATCTCGGCGAGAAAGCGCGCGCGATCCTCGCCATCGGCCAGGCGCAGCGCGGCGTGCGCCACCTGCCGCGCGCTCAGCTCGCCGTGGTGCAGGTGCGCCGAGAGCCGCGAAGTGCCGCGCTGGCCGGGCAGTTCGCGACCGGCGGCGTAGTTGGCCGCCGGGCCGTCGATGAAATCCGCCAGTGCATCCTGCGCGCCATCCTCCCCGGGCCTCCAGTGTTCGCCGAGGCGCGCCTGCCAGGGGCGGCCGTCGCACAGGCGCAGAGCATCCAGCGACAGCCCGCCGGCATCATCCGGCGGCGGCGGGAGCTGCTCCGGCAGCGCTTGCAGGGGATGATCGATGTGCTGCGACGCGCGCCGCCACCAGGCGCTGAAAACCCTGTATGGCGCCGGCCCGTCGCGGCTCTCGCGGCGGATATCCCAGGGTTCGTGGAGCAGGCTGCCGGGGTGGCTGTGGGTTGCGACGCCAGCGTCGCGCAGCGCCGCTTTGCAGGCGCTATCGCGGGCCAGCTGTGCCGGCTCGTAGCCGCGATTCCAGTGCACCGCGCCGACGCCGTGCGCGGCGCACAGCTCGGCCAGCGTCGCCAGCGCCGGGCCGCGCGCGATCAGCAGGCGGTTGCCGCGCGCGCGCAGCGCGTCGTCCAGCGCGGCGAGGCTGCGGTGCAGCCACCAGCCGGCGGCGCCGCCGCAGTGCTCGGCATCGTCGTGCAGGTAGACGCAGAGCAGCCTGTCGGCGGCCTGCGCGGCGGCGCACAGCGCCGGGTTGTCGGCCAGGCGCAGGTCGCGTCGAAAACAGAGCAGGCGGGTGTCGTTCACGTGGTTTCCCGGTGGCATGCGGTTGCAGACAGCATAGACGCTGGCGGCGGCCGGGCCGGGCGCGACTTGGCCCACAACGCGCTGTATCATGGCGATCTTTGAATTCCACCGACAGATTGCGCCATGAACCCCAACTTCCTCGATTTCGAACAGCCCATCGCCGAGCTGGAGGCGCGCATCGAAGGCCTGCGCTACGCCAGCGACGACATCGATCTGAACATCAACGAGGAAATCACCAAGCTCGAAAACAAGTGTCAGGCGCTCACCGAGAGCATCTTCTCCAAGCTGCGCCCCTGGCAGATCTCGCAGCTGGCGCGGCACCCGCAGCGGCCCTACACGCTGGATTACATCGAGCGCGTGTTCACCGATTTCGAAGAGCTGCACGGCGATCGCGCCTTTGCCGATGATGCCGCCATCGTCGGCGGCGTGGCGCGCCTCGACGGCACCCCGGTGATGGTCATCGGCCAGCAGAAGGGCCGCGACACCAAAGAGAAGATCCGCCGCAACTTCGGCATGCCGCGCCCGGAGGGCTATCGCAAGGCGCTGCGTCTGATGCAGATGGCCGAGCGCTTCCAGCTGCCGGTGATCACCCTCATCGACACCCCCGGCGCCTATCCGGGCATCGACGCCGAGGAGCGCGGCCAGAGCGAGGCCATCGCCCGCAATCTGTTCGTGATGGCCGATCTGCAAACGCCGATCGTCTGCACCGTGATCGGCGAGGGCGGCTCCGGCGGCGCGCTGGCGATCGGCATCGGCGACCACGTGATGATGCTCGAATACGCCACCTATTCGGTGATCTCACCGGAGGGCTGCGCCTCGATCCTGTGGAAGAGCGCCGACAAGGCGCCGGAGGCGGCCGAGGCGATGGGCATCACCTCGTCGCGGCTGAAAGAGCTGGAGCTGATCGACGAGATCATCCCCGAGCCCGCCGGCAGCGCCCATCGCGACGTCGCCGCCGCCGCCGCCAGCCTGAAAAGCTCGCTGCTCGCCGCGCTGGAGCGCCTCGGCGCAATGTCCCATGAGGAACTGGTGGAGCAGCGCTACCAGCGCCTGACCAGCTATGGGCATTTCAAAGAGGCCTGAGCCGGGCGCCGCTGAAGCGCCGCCGGTCCGCCGCGCGCCGCAGTGAGCCAGCCGCCGCTGGAAACCAGCATCGATCTGCACGCCGCGCTGGCCGCGGTGCCGCGCGCTTGCGTCGCCTACAGCGGCGGCCTCGATTCCAGCGTGCTGCTGCATCTCGCCGCTGCCCAGCGCCCGGCCGCGACCGCGCTGCGCGCGCTGCACATCAACCATCAATTGCAGCCGGACGCCGACGCCTGGCAGGCGCACTGCGCGGCGCGCTGTGCCGAGTTGGATCTGCCCTTCAGCGCGCGCCGCGTGGATGCCGCTGCGGCGCGCGGAGAGAGCCCCGAGGCGGCCGCGCGTCGCGCGCGTCGCAGCGCCTTTGCCGCCGAACTGGCCCGCGGCGAGCTGCTGCTGCTGGCCCAGCACGGCGACGACCAGATCGAGAGCGTGCTGCTGATGCTGCTGCGCGGTTCCGGGCCGGCCGGGCTCGCCGGCATGGCCGAGCGCGCCAGCTGCGGTGACGGCCAGCTGTGGCGGCCGCTGCTCGGCGCGACCCGTGCGCAGATCGCCGACTATGCCGCGCGCCACGGCCTGCGCTGGGTGGAGGACCCGAGTAACGCCGACACCGCCTTCGCCCGCAACCATTTGCGCCAGCGCGTGCTGCCGGCGCTGCGCGCAGGCCCGGGATTTGCGGGCCGAGGGTTCACCGGCAGGGGTTCGGATGGCCGCGACGATGGCCGCGACGATGGCCGGCAGCGTGGCGCGGCAGTGGCCGGCGCCTTCGCGCGCAGCGCGCGATTGTGCGCCGAGGCCGATGCGTTGCTCGGCGAGCTGGCCGAGCTGGATCTGCAGCGCGCGGCCGATGGCGACTGCCTGTCGCTGACCGCGCTGCGCCGCCTTTCCGCGCCGCGCTGTCGCAACCTGCTGCGCTACTGGATCGCCGCGCGCGGCCTGCCCGCGCCCACAGAGAAGCAATTGCAGCGGGTGCTGAATGAGGTGCTCTTTGCCCGTGAAGATGCCCAGTGCCGGGTCCACTGGGGCGCGATTGGCGGCGGCACGGCTGGCCGGGGCGATGCCGCGGCGCAGATCCGCCGCTATCGGGATCGCCTCTACCTGCTGGCGGCGGGCGAGTTGGTCGAGCCGCCCGCCGGCCGTTTGCTGTGGGCCGATCCGGGTCAGCCGCTGCAGATTCCCGGCTGCGATCTGCGCATCCAGCCGGCGCTGCTCGATGGCCTGCGTCTGCCCCCGGGCGCGCGGCTGGAGATCGGCTTTCGCCGTGGTGGCGAACGCCTGCGGGTGGCCTGCGGCGCGGATCGTCGGCCGATCACCCGGCCGCTTAAGAAACTGCTTCAGGAAGCCGGGCTACCGCCTTGGCAGCGCGGCCAAGTCCCGTTGCTGTTCGTCGATGGCGAACTGGCTGCGGCGCTTGGCGTGGCCTGTGGCGCGAATTTCGCTGGTTTTTATAAAAAACTTAATAATCAATAAGTTAAGAACTTTTACTCGGCAATTCAATTGTCCGCCATACGGGCTTCTGCTATTCTGCAGCGCCATCTCTGCCGAACTATCCCGACAACCTCTTTTCGAGTCCGACGGCTAATGACCCGATTCATTTTCGTGACCGGCGGCGTGGTTTCCTCATTGGGGAAAGGCATCGCCTCCGCGTCTCTGGGTGCCCTGCTGGAAGCCCGTGGCCTGTCCATCGCGATGCTCAAGCTGGACCCCTACATCAACGTCGATCCGGGCACCATGAGCCCCTACCAGCACGGCGAGGTGTTCGTCACCGATGACGGCGCCGAGACCGATCTGGATCTGGGCCACTACGAGCGCTTCGTGCGCATCCGCACCCGCCAGGCGAACAATTTCACCACCGGTCGGGTGTACGAAAACGTCATCGCCGCCGAGCGCCGCGGCGACTACCTCGGCGCTACCGTGCAGGTGATCCCGCACATCACCAACGAGATCAAGCGGCTGGTGAAGGAGGGCGCCGGCGGCGCCGATGTGGCGATGGTCGAGATCGGCGGCACGGTCGGCGATATCGAATCGCTGCCGTTTCTCGAAGCCATCCGCCAGATGGCCGTGGAGCTGGGCCCCGAGCACACCCTGTTCATGCATCTGACCCTGGTGCCGTACATCGCCACGGCCGGCGAGGTCAAAACCAAGCCGACCCAGCACTCGGTGAAAGAGCTGCGCTCGATCGGCATCCAGCCCGATGTGCTGCTCTGCCGCGCCGAGAATCCACTGCCCGCAGGTGAGCGCAAAAAGATCGCATTGTTCACTAACGTCGCTGAAAAAGCGGTGATCACCGCGCAGGATGTCGATTGCATCTACAGCATCCCGCGGGTCCTTCACGAGCAGGGGCTCGACCAGATCGTCACCCGCAAGTTCCACCTCAAGGTGCCGCCGGCCAATCTCGACGAATGGGATCGGGTGGTCGATGCGATCCGCCATCCGGCCTGCCAGATCGACATCGGCATGGTCGGTAAATACACCGAGCTGACCGAATCCTACAAATCGCTCAACGAGGCGCTGTCCCACGCCGGCATCCAGAACAAGGCGCGGGTCAACATCCGCTACATCGACTCGGAAGACCTGGAATGCGGTGATCTGTCGGCGCTGGGCGAGGTCGATGCGATCCTCGTCCCCGGCGGGTTTGGCGCGCGCGGTATCGAAGGCAAAATCGCCGCGGTGCGTTACGCGCGCGAGAATCGCGTGCCCTATCTGGGCATCTGCCTGGGCATGCAGGTGGCGGTGATCGAATTCGCCCGCGATGTGGCCGGCATCGCCGGTGCCAACAGCACCGAGTTCGACCGCGAAGCCGCCGACCCGGTGATCGGCCTGATCACCGAGTGGCAGAACGCCGACGGCAGCGTGCAGACCCGCGACGAGGGTTCCGATCTCGGCGGCAGCATGCGCCTCGGCGGCCAGCCGGCGCGTCTGGCGCCGGGTTCGCGCGCCAGCCGGATCTACGCCAGCGAGGAGATCTTCGAGCGCCACCGCCACCGCTACGAATTCAACAACAACTACCTGCAGCCGCTGGAGGCCGCCGGGCTGCGTTTCTCCGGCAAATCGCTGGATGACGAAGCGCTGGTGGAGATGATCGAACTGCCCGACCACCCCTGGTTCGTCGGCTGCCAGTTCCACCCCGAATACACCTCCAACCCGCGCGACGGCCACCCGCTGTTTACCGCCTTCGTGGGCGCCGCCCTGGCCCACGCCGGCCGCGAGCAGCCTGGCGCGATGGCGGAGGAGCGCGCCGGATGAAGCTCTGCGGTTTTGACGTTGGCCTGCAGCGGCCGCTGTTCCTGATCGCCGGCCCCTGCGTGATCGAATCCGAGGCGCTGGCGCTGTCCGTCGCTGAGCAATTGAAGGCCATCAGCGAGCGTCTCGGCGTGCCGTTCATCTACAAATCATCCTTCGATAAAGCCAATCGCTCATCGGCGCAGAGCTTTCGCGGCCCGGGCATCGAAGAAGGCTTGCGGATTCTGCAGCGGGTGCGCGACGAGATCGGCGTGCCGGTGCTCACCGATGTCCACGAGGACACGCCGATGGATGAGGTCGCCGCGGTGGTCGATGTGCTGCAGACGCCGGCCTTTCTCTGTCGCCAGACCAGCTTCATCCAGCGCGTCGCCGCCGCCGGTGTGCCGGTGAATATCAAAAAGGGCCAGTTTCTCGCCCCCGGTGACATGCGCAACGTCATCGACAAGGCGCGCGCCACCGGCAACGCGCAGATCATGGTCTGCGAGCGCGGCGCCAGTTTCGGCTACAACAATCTGGTCTCGGACATGCGCGCGCTGGCGATCATGCGTGACTGCGACTGCCCGGTGGTGTTCGACGCCACCCACTCGGTGCAGCTGCCGGGCGGGCAGGGCACCAGCTCCGGCGGGCAGCGCGAATTCGTCCCGGTGCTGGCGCGCGCGGCGGTCGCCGCGGGCATCTCCGGCATTTTTATGGAGACCCATCCGGAGCCGGAAAAAGCACTCTGCGACGGCCCCAACGCCTGGCCGCTGGGGCGGATGGCGGCACTGCTGGAGGTGCTGGTCGAGCTGGATCGCACGGTCAAATCGCGGCCGCTGGCCGAGGCTGAACTGTAGCGCCAAATTCCCCGATTGCAGCCGCTGGCCAGCAGCTCGCCGTGGCCAAGCGCAGGATTTTTCTGGCTTTTATTTTGTCGGCTTTGTGCCGGGTTTCGCCGTCGCCGGCAGCGTCGATCTGCTTTAATGCGCGGTTTTCCGGTTCCCCCATTTCGGAGTAAACGATGAGCAAGATCGTCGAGATCCTCGCCCGCGAAGTCATCGACTCGCGCGGCAACCCCACCGTGGAGGCCGATGTGCGCCTCGAATCCGGCGCCTTCGGCCGCGCCGCAGTGCCCTCTGGCGCCTCCACCGGCGTGCGCGAAGCCATCGAGCTGCGCGACGGCGGCGATCGCTATCTCGGCAAGGGCGTGCTGCAGGCGGTGGCCAATGTCAACGGCGAGATCCGCGACGCGGTGCTGGGCATGGAGGCATCCGATCAGGCCGGCGTGGATCGCAGGATGATCGAGCTGGACGGCAGCGACAACAAGGGCCGCCTCGGCGCCAACGCGCTGCTGGCGGTGTCGATGGCGGTCGCCCACGCCGCCGCCGCGGAAGCCGGCAAGCCGCTGTACGCCTGGATCGGCGGTGACGATCAGTGCACCCTGCCGGTGCCGATGATGAACATCATCAACGGCGGCGCGCACGCCGACAATTCCGTCGATCTGCAGGAATTCATGATTCTGCCGGTCGGTGTGCCGAACTTCTCCGAAGCCCTGCGCGCCGGTGCGGAGATCTTCCACACGCTGAAAAAGGTGCTCGCCGCGCGCGGCATGAATACCGCGGTCGGCGACGAGGGCGGCTTCGCACCCAACCTGTCCTCCAACGAGGAAGCCATCGAAGTCATCCTCGAAGCGATTGCAAAAGCCGGTTACAAAGCCGGCAGTGAAATCTTCCTCGGCCTCGATGTCGCCAGCTCCGAATTCTACAAAAACGGCAAATACGTACTCGAATCCGAAGGCCGCGAATTCGACGCCGAAGGTTTCGCCGACTACCTCGCCGACTGGGTGAATAAATACCCGATCATCTCCATCGAAGACGGCATGGACGAAGGCGACTGGGAAGGCTGGAAACTGCTCACGGATAAACTCGGCGACCGGGTGCAACTGGTCGGCGACGATCTTTTCGTCACCAATTCAAAAATCCTCGCCGAGGGCATCGAAAAGGGCATCGCCAATTCGATTCTGATTAAAGTCAACCAGATCGGCACCCTCACCGAAACCCTCGAAGCCATCGAAATGGCCCACGCCGCCGGCTACACCAGCGTCACCTCGCACCGCTCCGGTGAAACCGAAGACGCCACCATCGCCGATCTGGCCGTCGCCACCTGCAGCAAGCAGATCAAGACCGGCTCGATGTCCCGCTCCGACCGCATCGCCAAATACAACCAGCTGTTGCGTATCGAAGGCGAGCTGGGTGATCGCGCCATCTACCCGGGCGCGGATGCTTTCAGGCACAAGTTGAACGGCTGAGTTTGAATTTCGCTGAATCGACCGGCGCCGCGGGGTCGTCCGATCCCGCGG
>CBFCYW010000051.1:0-23175 GCA_965602395.1 uncultured Chromatiales bacterium | reverse complement strand
GGCCTCGTCCGTGGCCTCGTCCGCGGCCTGGGCAGCGAACAGCGCGCCATCCAGTCGGACTGCGAAGCCGCGCCGGTTGAGCAGGCCGGTCAGACGGTCGTAGTTGGCATTGACCAGCGTGGCGACCTGCTCGGCGAGCACCCGCAGCAGCCGCCTGTCACTATTGGTGAAGGCGCTCTGCGCGCGCGACTTGGCCGCTGCGACCATGCCCTGCACGCCGCCGTGCACATCGCGCACCGGCACTCCGGCGATGCGCAGCGCGCTCTCGCCACCCGCTGCGCCGGTGAGATCATTGAACACCAGCGCATCGCCGTCGCGGCGCAGGCGTTGCTGCAGCTGCGGCTGCAGACGGCGCCACTCGGCGGCGGCCTGCTCGCTCAAACCATTCGCCCCGGCATCCGGCCCGCTGGCCGGTGGACCGACCTCGAGATCGATCTGTGCGCCGGGCAGCAGCAGGATCACAGAGGCGATATCGAGGTAGCCGCTGTAGTCTTCGAGCATGCGCCGCAGCTGCTCGTCGGAAGAGCCGTCGGCGTAGTGCTCGGCGGTCTCCTCCAGGCTGTAAATGAGATTCAGCTCCTCGTAGCGGTGCTCCAATTCGCCGGCCATCTCGTCGAGCTCTTCAGCGGCGAGGAAGGCCTCCCGCAAACAATCGCCGAGCGCCGCCAGACGCGCGCGATCGACCGCCGCCGGGCCGCCAGCGCTGCGCGCGCAGTGCAGCCCCAGATAGCGCCGCCCGCCGGGCAGGCTGTCGGGCAGCGCCAGCAGCAGTGATCGATCATCGGCGAACGAACCGCCCGCGCGCACCGCGGCGGCGAAGCGCGCCGCCAGCTCAGCGTCGGGCGGCGCATCGCGCGCGGCGAGCAGTGCGCCATCGGCATCCAGCAACACCAGGTTGAGCCGCTCGCCAGCGTCGAGCCCGAGCAGGCGGCGATAGTGATTCAGCGGTGGCAGCGGCCCGCTGCCGATATCTGCGCTCATCGCGCCCCCTCACCGCGCAGGCTGTCGAGCATCGCCCGCACCTGGCGGATGCTCACCGGCTTTTCCATGTAGCGAATGTCGGATTGCTGATCGACCCAGTCGCGCAGTTCTTCGTCGGCTACCGCGGTGACCAGAATGATGTACGGCTGTCGCCGCGCGGTGTCGCTGCGCAGCGCCTGACAGAGTTTGCGTCCGTCCATGCGCGGCATTTGGTAGTCGGTCATCAGCACGTCGAAATCGCGCTCGCCAAGCAGCCCCAGCGCCTGCTCGCCGTGGCTGGCCGCGGTGACTTGGTAGCCCTCGCGGGACAGCGCGCGCGACAGCACGCGGACGATGTGCGGCTGGTCGTCCACCAGCAGAATGCTGGACACCCGCGGCCTTTGCGGATCGTCGCTCATGCTGACTTCCGGTAGGGCACGGTGGTGGCGTGCAGCACGATGGTGAAGGTGCTGCCGGTGCCGGGCTGGCTGTCGAGCAGCAGCTCGCCGCCGTGCAGCTCGACCACTTCGCGCACCAGCGACAGGCCGAGGCCGTGGCCGGCGCGCTGGCGCACCTGGTCGTCGTCGGCGCGATAGAACTTGTCGAACACCCGCGACTGCTGGTCGGCGGCGATGCCGATGCCGCTGTCCTGCACCCAGATTTTGATGCCGTCGTCGAACTCGGCGGCGCCGAGCACCACCTCGCCACCGGCACGGTTGTACTTGATGGCGTTGGTGATCAGGTTGTTCAGCGCCACGCGCAGCAGGTCTTTGTCCAGCCAGCCCGGGGACAGGTTCTGTGGAAACTCGCCGCCGAGGCGCAGGCCGGCTTCGCGGGCAGAGGCGGCGTGGCTGTCCAGCAGACTGTTGAGCAGATCGTCAACCTTGGTGCGACTGCGGTTCAGCGTCAGGCTGCCCATCTCGATGCGGGTGATGCTGAGCATGTTGTGCACCAGCGCGGAGACGTGATCGATCTGATCGTGGATGACGTTCGCGGCATCGATCCGCAGCGCCTCGTCGGCGCCATCCTCGCCCTGCAGGCTCTCGGCGTGCATGGCGATGATCTGCAGAGGGTTTTTCAGCTCGTGGGCGACGTTGGCGACAAAATCGCTGCGCGCCTGGCGGGCCATGATTTCGGCGGTGATATCGCGACACAAAACCAGCGTGCCGCCGCCGCTATCGGTCGATCGCTGGCCATCGCCGGCCGTCGGCAAGGGGTGTGCGCTGAGCGCGACGCGCCCCTGCGGCTTGCCCGGCGGGGCCACTTCGAGGCGCGCATTGGGCGTGCCGCGAGCGCTGCCGAAATGGCCGTTATATTGGCTGCTGTACTGGCCGATGGCCTGGACGAGGAACTGGCAGACCGCCGCGTCTTCGCACCAGCTCTGCGGATGGCGCCCGGTGATCGGCTCGTCACCGCTGCGAAAGAGGCTGCGAAAGGGCTCGTTGGCAAAGCTCACCGCACCGCTCTCATCGAGCACCAGCACGCCCTCGGGCAAGGCGTCGAGGATCGCCTCCGCGCGGTGCTGGCGGTAGACGAGCACGCGCGACGAGGTCTCCACCATGCGGCGTTCGCCCTCCAGCGTGGCGACCCGTCCGCTGGCCTGTTCGAGGGCGCGGTTGACGCGCGCCACGAATTCGCCCAGCTCGCCGTCGAACTGCACCGGCAACGGCTGCGATTGCGACACGCCGTCGGCCAGCAGCCGCGAGACCTGATCGCCAGCGGCCTGCAATCCGCGCGCCTCGCGCCGCACCAAGGCGTAGAACAGCGCGGCCATCAGGAATACCGGCAGCGCCAGCCCGGCGAGGAAGGACAGCTGACGGCGATCCGGCAGCCAGCCGGGATCGCGATAGCCGATCCGCACCTGGCCGCGCAGCTCGCCATCGACCAGCAGCGGGGCGTGGAATTCGCGGTAGCCCGGGCCGTCGTCAGCGGCCACGCGACGCTCGCCGATCCAATCGCTGGGCGCGCTCGGCAACGGCACCCAGGGCACCACCACGCCCTCGGCGGCGGCGCTGGCCAGTGGCTCGCCGTCGCTGCGGCTGAGCGTAACGTAGGCGAAATCGTCATCGCTCTGGCTGCTTTGCAGCAACTGCAGCGGGCCGTGCCAATCGGCGCTGGCGCGCAGCGTCGATTCCGGCATGCGCGCCAGCAGGCGGGCGACGTGCAGACCCTGGGCGCGGATCTGTGCGCTGCGCTCGGCGCGCTGTTGCAGGTGCAGCAGTGCCAGCAGGCTGCCGACCACCAGCAATGACACGGCGATCATCAGGAATCCGTAGCGCTCACTTTTCATTGCCGTGCCGATCACTCGCATTGTGCAGCAGTTGCGGGTAGGCGAGCTGCATCCAGGTGCAGCACGCAGGCTAGATGTCGGCCGTGGGGCGATGCGCTTGAGCGCGGCGGTGGGGCTTTGCGGCTTGGCGATTGCGGGTGGGCGCCGCTGGCTCAACCGAGCGGACGCAGCGCGCGCCGCCGGCGGGTGGCCGGCGGCGCGCGATCAGAGCGGGGGACTGCCAATCGGCGACCCGCGGCCGCAGATCGGCTCGGCGGGTCGCGGCGCGGGTTCAGTAGCGCAGCGTCGGCCGAGAGGGCTCAGCGACGCGGCATCAGCGCGCGTTGGCCACCCAGGCGGCGACCCGCTCGGGGTGGGATTCGATGTACTCGCTGACGGCCTGATCGAGAATCACCTTGGTGCCGCGCAGCATCACCGCCTGCAACTCGTCGAGGGGGATCTCGAAGCCGGCGAAGAAATTGGCCAGCTTGGGGAAGTCGGCGCTGAAGCCGGGGCGGCCCATGCTGTGGATGGTCTGTGTCTCGCCGAAGATCTTTTTCGGGTCTTCGATGAAGCGCAGATCCCACTCGGCGAACATCCAGTGCGGCCGCCAGGAGCCCGCCAGCACCCAGCGCTGCTCGGCGACGGCGCGGCGGATCGAGGCGATCGCCGATACTTCGTTGCCGTAGACGATGGTGTAACCGTCGAGGCCGTACTCGTCCATCGCGGTGCGCAGCTGCTCCATCATCCCGGCGCTCTCGCCGAGGCCGGCGATGCGCCCGCGCAACTGGCGCTTGACCTCTGGCTTGGGCAGATCCTCGAAGCTGTTGAAGACGTCCTCGGGCACATAGCTGGGAACCACCCAGCCGATCAAGCCGCCGCCATAAGCGACGCCGAGATCCTCAAACACGCGGTCGTGCTTGTCCAGGTAGTCTTCGTGCACCGGCAGCCAGGCCATCAGCATCACGTCGACTTCGCCATCGGCCATCGCCTGAAAGATGTTGCCGATGTTGTCGAACACCATTTCCACGTCGTAGCCGAGCTCGTCGCGCAGGATGCGCTCGGCGATCATGCTGATCGCCTCGGCATCGGCCCAGGAAGTCCAGCCGATGCGAATCTTTTCACCTGCTGCCAGTGCCGGGGAGACGGGCAGCGACAAGCTCAGCAGCAGGCTCAGGAGCAGCGCGCCACGGCGCGCCAGGCAGCGAAGGAATGCCATGATTCCCTCCAGGTTGGGGATTGTTTGCCGGGGCCGGGAAGTAGCCACGTCCGCCTGTGTGCCGCGACCCGGAAATTCATCCGCGAGCCTGCGCTTTCACGCCGGCCGGCTCCGTGAATGGCATCCCAAAGTCAAAGGGTTGACAGCGGTTGATGCAGTGCGACGTGAGCGATGTCAGCCTTTGCCCGCCACCGTGCCGACAGCGGCCCAAAGCTGGACGGGGGTTGCGCTCAGCGGGTCTTGGCTGCAGCCGCCGCCAGCCACTGCTCGCGCAGTTCCGGATGCTGTTCGAGAAAGCGCCGCGCCGCCAGGCGGTGGCCGATACCCAGATCGCGCATCTGCGCCAGCAATGCGTCGAGATCCGCGCGCGGCACGCTGAAGGTGCGCAGCAACGCCACCAGCCGTGGCGCCTCGCTGGCGAAGCGCGCGTTGACGCCCAGGCGCACTGCGTCGCGCGGATAGGCACTGCCCTGCGGATCGCCCGCGCGCGCGGTGATCAGGCCATTCCAGCGGGCCTCGTCGTAGCCCGGCTCGTCGAGCAGAATCAGCTCGCGGGCGCCGAGCAGCCAGCTCGGCCCCCAGTAGTAGGCGACGAAGGGTTCGCCGCGCGCGTAGTGGCGCAGCAGCGTATCGAGCAGCTTCTCGCCGCTGCGCGGGCGGTAGTTGGTGAACTCGCGGTGCAGGCCGTAGGCGCGCAGCTTGTTGCTGTTGATGATCTCGCAGGACCAGCCCAGCGGGCAGTTGTAAAAGCGCCCGCGGCCGGGGTTTTCCGGGTCGCGGAACAGCTCCGCGTAGCGCATCAGATCATCGACGTGGACCAGATCCGGCGCCCGCGGCGCGAGATCGCGGGCCGGATCGCCATCGACCAGATAGCGCGGCACGAACCAGCCCTGCACCGCGCCTTCGACGCTGACGCCGAGATCGAGCACCGCACCGCGGCTCAGCGCGGCGCGCCAGCGGTGGCGGAAGTTGGTTTCCCAGACCTCCATCATCACATCGAGCTCGCCGTCGGCGAGTTCGTCGAACTGCACCAGGGTGGCGCCGTCCTCGCTCTGCGTGGCGCAGCCGAAGTTCTCCTCGAACAGCTCGCGGACGATCTCGGTGAGCAGGCGGTTGCTGTCCCAGTCCAGCCCGGCAAAACGCACCGGGCGATCCAGTTCGCAGGCGCCGCGCGCGCCACTGGGCGCGGCGAACAACGACAGGACGAGAAGAAGATGGCACAGGAGTCGCTGGGAATTCACTGGAGCTCGACACGGGCGGCGCGCGGCGCCGGGGCTGACAAGATAGGGAAACCGCTGCCGAACGCTTTGTCAAACGCGACGCCACCTTGCCCGCGCCGTGTCCGACAACAGCCTGCTGCGACGCGGCAGCGGCTGGATTAGAATCGCGCCACTCATCGTCACAGCCCGCCACCGGAGTTCGCATGTCCGCCACCCGCTTTACCGGCACGGATAACTACGTCGCCACCGACGACCTGAAAATGGCGGTCAACGCCGCCCTCACCCTCAGCCGGCCGCTGCTGATCAAGGGTGAGCCGGGTACCGGCAAGACCCAGCTGGCCGAGGAGGTCGCCGCCGCGCTGAATGCCCCGCTGCACACCTGGCACATCAAATCCACCACCCGCGCACATCAGGGCCTGTACGAGTACGACGCGGTGTCGCGGCTGCGCGATTCGCAGCTCGGCGACGAGCGCGTCCACGACATCGCCAACTACATCCTCAAGGGCAAGCTGTGGCAGGCCTTTGAGAGCGAGCAGCGCGCGGTGCTGCTGATCGATGAAATCGACAAGGCCGACATCGAATTCCCCAACGATCTGCTGCAGGAGCTGGATCGCATGGAGTTCGACGTCTACGAAACCCGCCAGCGCATCAGCGCAAAACAGCGGCCGCTGGTGATCATCACCTCCAACAATGAAAAAGAGCTGCCGGATGCCTTCCTGCGCCGCTGCTTTTTCCACTACATCCAGTTCCCGGATCGGGAAACGATGCAGGCGATCGTCGAGGTGCACTACCCGGGGCTGAAAAAAGACCTGCTCAGCGCCGCGCTGGAGGTGTTTTTCGATCTGCGCGAAGTGCCCGGACTGAAGAAAAAGCCGTCCACCTCCGAGCTGCTCGACTGGCTGAAACTGCTGCTCGCCGAAGACATCCCGCCGGAGGCGCTGGGTGCCGACGACCCGCGCACCATCCTGCCCAAACTGCACGGCGCGCTGTTGAAAAACGAGCAGGACGTACACCTCTTCGAGCGGCTGATCTTCATGAATCGCCGCCGCCGCGAGCAGAACTGAGCGCGGCCGCGACACCATGTTCATCGGCTTCTTTCTCAAGCTAAAAGCCGCCGGCGTGCCGGTCTCGCTGACCGAGCTGCTGGCGCTGCATCAGGCGCTGGACGCCCATGTCAGCGGCTTTTCCATCGAGGATTTCTACTATCTGTCGCGGCTGGTGCTGGTGAAAGACGAGCGCCACTACGACCGCTTCGACCGCGTCTTCGCCGAGCATTTCGAAGGCGCGGTCGCGCTGCTCGACGAGCTGTTCGGCGAGATTCCCGAAGAATGGCTGCGGCGCGAGGCAGAGCGCCTGCTCAGCGAGGAAGACAAAAAGAAAATCGAATCCCTCGGCGGCTGGGACAAGCTGATGGAGACACTGAAAAAGCGCCTCGAAGAGCAGCAAGGGCGCCATCAGGGCGGCAACAAGTGGATCGGCACCGGCGGCACTTCACCCTTCGGCGCCCACGGCTACAACCCGGAGGGCATCCGCATCGGCCAGGACGAATCGCGCCACCGCCGCGCGGTAAAGGTCTGGGACAAGCGCGAGTTCCGCAACCTCGACGACAGCGTCGAGCTGGGCACGCGCAACATCAAAATGGCACTGCGCAAACTGCGCCGCTTCGCCCGCGAGGGCGCGGCCGAGGAGCTGGATCTGGACGACACCATTTACAGCACCGCGCGCAATGCCGGCTACCTCGATCTGAAAATGGTCCCGGAGCGGCACAACGCGGTGAAAGTGCTGCTGTTTCTCGATGTCGGCGGCTCGATGGACGACCACGTGCGCGTCTGCGAGGAGCTGTTCTCCGCCGCGCGCGGCGAGTTCAAGCACCTCGAATACTTCTACTTCCACAATTTTTTGTACGAGGGCGTGTGGCGCGACAATCGCCGCCGGCACAGCGAACGCATCCCGACGATGGATGTGCTGCACCGCTATCCGGCCGATTACAAACTGATTTTCGTCGGCGACGCGACCATGAGCCCGTATGAGATCAGCGTCCACGGCGGCAGCGTCGAGCATTGGAACGAAGAGCCGGGCGCGGTCTGGTTGCAACGCATGCTGGCGGTCTACCAGCACGCGATCTGGCTGAACCCGGAGCCGCAGATCCGCTGGGATCGGGTGTTGTCGATCCGCATGACCCGCGAGCTGATGGGCGAGCGGATGTTTCCGCTGACCGTCGCCGGCCTCGAAGACGGCATCGCCGAACTGAAAAAGCGCCGCGCCTGAACGCTCAGGCGAGAGCCGCGGCGCGGCGCTCGCGGTACAGCACGTAGAGCCCCGCGGCGATCACCACCGCGCAGCCGGCGACGGTGTAGCGATCCGGCAGCTCGCCCCAGAACAGATAGCCGAAGGACACCGCCCAGATCATCGCGGTGTAATCCAGCGGCGCCAGCAGCGAGGCCTCGGCGCGAGAATAGGCGGCGCTCAGGCCGTAGTGGCCGACCGCGCTGAGCACCCCCACGGCGGCGACCAGCAGCAGCTCGGCAGCACTCGGCAGCTGCCACAGAAACGGCATCAGCAGCCCCGACCCCAGACAGGCCACCAGCGCTTGCCAGAGGACCATGCTGCCGGCGGATTCGGTGTCCGCCATGCGCCGCGTCTGCACCATCATCAGCGCGTAGGCCAGCGCCGCGCACAGCGCCAGCAGCGAGCCGCTGGTGAAGTCCTGCCCCAGCGGGCGAACGATGATCAGCACCCCGGCGAAACCCAGCAACACGCCGAACCAGCGCCGCGGCCCGACCCGCTCCTTCAGCCACAGCGCCGAGAGCGTGGCGATGAACAGCGGTGCGGCGAATAGAATCGCCACCGCCTGGGCCAGCGGGATCTGCGTCACCGCGGTGAAAAAGCACAAAAAGGCGAGCAGGCCCATCAGGCCGCGAAACAGGTGCGCGCCGGGTCGCGTGGTCACCAGCGTGACGCGGCGGCCGGTGCAGGCACTGGCGATGAGCACGCAGACCATCACCACCCAGGTGCGCAAAAAGACGATCTGCGGCACCGGAATCGCCGCCCCGATGTATTTGACCAGGGCATCCATCAGCGATAGCGAAAACACCGCCAGCAGCGCTAGCAGGCAGCCTTGCAGGGTGCGATTGTGCAGGACGCTCACCGGCGCCACCCGACGGGTGCGCACGGCGGGTGAAACCAGACCGGCATGGGATGACCTCTCACAGGGGCGACTGCGCCCGATGCGGCGACGTCACAGCGGCAAATTAGCACGCCGATGGCGGTGCGGCACGCCCTGATCGCAGGCCGCCTACGGGCACTTTCGGGCAGTGTTCAGCCCGTGCTCACATCGGAGCGGCAGGTTGAAATCACTCAAAATACTTGCAATGTATGCTCACAGCTTACATAGTGGAGTCAAAATTGAATCTGCGCCAACAACACATCGAACAACTGCCTGACACGGTCATTCAACCCGCGGGTAAGCAATGAACAACCACATCGTGTCGCCGCCGTCATCCACACGGCGATCGGGCGCCAGCGCAGGCGCTTTCAGGGCTCTGAGCACGGCCCATTGCGTGCTCAGGGCAATACGCGAGCTCGCACCGCAGAGCGAACCCTGGCGAGTGCGGCTGGCAGTGCAGGACATGCGCGGCAAAGTGATCACCGATGGCGCCTTCTTCACCGCCATCCAGAGGCTTCGCGCCAACGATCACATCCGCATGGTGAGGCGCGAGCCGAGCGGCACCACAGGCCGCGGAGCGAAGGGCTTCGGCACGAGGGCGGCAGCCCCCGGCGCCGGCATCTACGAGATGACCGAGCGCGGCCGACGCAGCCTCACCGCCACAGACAACGAGGGCACACTGCCCAGGTGGCGATGGCCGGCCATGAGCCTTGGCCCGCTGCCCGGCAAGTGGCGCTCGGGCCTGGAGGTATGATCATGCGGAACGGCGAATACACCGCATGGCGGAGAGGCAGGGCCGGCTTTATCGGCAGAGGACCACCCTGAGGCGCACCACTGCAGGCGCCGCGGAGGGAAGTGATGGAGAAGCTCGACATTGGCAAACTGCGCCATGATCTGGTGCCGGAACTGGGCATCACGGAGCGGGAGCGCTACGGCGTTTTCCTGCGCCTGGATCGAAACAGGTTGGGCTTTCTCGATCGCGACGTGCTCAAGCCGGCGTTGCAGGAATGGCTTGGCGAACGACTGATCGCAGCGCTGATCCGCAGCCGCCGGGATTACCAGCGCTCAGCGGAGGAAATCGCCAGCGACCGGCTGCGCGGCCAGATCCACACCCTGCTCGGCTACTGGGAGCAGGATCACCACCGCTTCCGCTGCCCGCGCGAGGCAACGCGCTCGGCCTATCGGCGCTACGCCATCTATCACCGCCAGCGCAGCCGCGGACCGGGCATGCTGCCGGCGATCCCGCTCGGCCTGCTCGAGTGGTGTATCCGGCGGCGGCACGACTGAGACCCCGTCGGCGCAGCCACAAAAAAGCCCCGTCACAATGCCGGGGCTTTTTTGTCGGCGGCGCAGAGGCCGCCGGGAAACATCGGGCGGTCCGGCCCGATGACGGGGCGGCGCAACGCCTCAGCCGGCGCGCGCCTCGACCTTGGATGCGTCGGCACCCTCCTCGCTGGCTGGCGCCTTGCGCGCTGCGGCACCACTGGAGAAGCAGGGAATCACCTGATTGAGATCGCAGACGAAGGTGTAATTGCGCCCCTTTCTGCGCGAGATCTGGCAGCCGAGGCGAGCTTTGGAGATCAATTCCTGGCCTCCCAGCGAGTTGCCGCGAGCGATACCGATCAGCCCGCCGCTGCAGTCGATACTGGCGTTTTTCAGGTGGCGCGACAGGCTGACCACCGCCTGGGTCATTTTGCGCGACACCAGATAAGCGTCTTCGACCTGGTTGTGGGAGATGATCAGGCCAAACTGGCCCTTGTCCAGATAGCCCATCAGATCGGTGTTGCGAAAGCGTTTGACCAGCAATTTGGAGACCGCGCGCAGCAGGTTTTCGCTGCTGGCGATGGATACCGATTTGCCACCGTAGCCGGCGAACTTGACGTCGATCACCAGCAGGCTGTAGTTGGCCTGGGTGCGCTTGACGCGGTTGATTTCGTTCTCCAGACAGGTGCGGAAGTGATGCCGGTTCATCAGGCCGGTGATCTTGTCGTAGGCCAGATAGCGCCAGGTCGCCGGGTCCAGCACCGGGTTGCTCTCGCGCTTGGAGAATTCGACGATACAGCCCTGCTCTTCGCCGTGGATGATCAGCGGACGGATGGTGTAGATCACATCCACGCAGCGGCCACCGTAATCGAAGAACACACCCTCCATGTTCTGCACCGCGACGCCGTGCTCGTAGGCGCGCTGCAATGCGCTGCTGGCCGGCTGCACGGGTTTGCCGCTGGCGTCGGAGTGATGAAACAGATCGTGCGCCTTCTTGCCGATGAATTCCTCATCGCTGGTATAGCCGAGCAGGCTCTTGGCGCGCGAGTTGATAAAAGTAATCACGCCGTTGCGGTCGACGCCGTAGACGCCATCCTTGACCGAGCCGAGGATGGCATCGAGGCGGTTGCGATCCTCGCGCAGCTGCTTCTTGGAGCGCACCAAGCGGGCCAGCGCGTCGATACGCGCCAGCAGCAGCTCGGAGGATTCATTCTTGAACATGCATTCCACAGCGCCGGCGCGCAGGCTGCGCTTGATGATGTGGTCGGAATACGTGCCGGTGAGGATCGCGCAGGCCATGTCGGCGGTCTCCGCCTCCTGCATGAATTGGCGCACCAGCTCATCGCCGGTGGCCTCCTGCAGGTAGTAGTCGATCACCGCGATGTCGTAGCGGCCGACGCGGGCCGCCTCCAGCCCCTCCTGCACCGTGCCCACCACGTTGACCTTGTAGCCGTGCAGATTGAGCAGATCGGACAGGGCGTAGCGGATCGATGGTGAATCATCCACCACCAGCACGCTGATATCGGTATTGCTGAACTTGGTGGTGAAGACTTCCTGCTCGTTGGCGATGTTCTGATCGAGCAGGCGGTTGAGCAGATCGCGGATCGAGCGGTATTGCTTCCAGCGCACCAGCACCGTATGGCTGCGGCCGGCGACCCAGGCGCGGGCATCGGCGCGCAACTCCTGAGACAGCACGATGACTGGCAGGTCGTGGAAATCGGGAGCTTCGAGCAGAGTGAGGAATTCATCGACGACCGGGCTGCGCGTCGCCGGCCAGCCCATGATCAGGCAGCGGTACTCGGTATCGAACACCTGGTACTGCTGCTTGAGCGCATTGAGCGCCTTCTCATAGCCGGAAAAGCCATCCGCCGGGTAGCCGGACTTGCTGCAGTAATTCTGCAGCACGTAGCGCATGGTCGCGGAGGGCTCGACCAGCATGATGTTGGATTTCATCGCCTATATCTCCGGCGCCATGCCCGGGCAAGGGCGCCTTCCATCGCCTGATTGTGATTTGTGATGCGTCGCCTCGCGTCGCTCATATGCCTGGCCGGTGAGCGCGCCGTAGCGCCCTTCACGACACCCCCGGCGAGCGTCCGACCTTGTCGGATTGAGAACTTAAAGTGTCATAAGTAATAAATGCTGTAAACAAATTGGTTCAAGTTCCTGATAGACGTAACGTCACTTTCCCGACAAGCAACCAGATTTTCTCACGCCACCGTCAATATAACGACCCCCTGTTGCAACATCCTCCAGCCGATCCGGATCGTGCCCTCCTGCGGCCACCGCGAGCGGCGCCATGCCGCCCCTGGGCAGCCCCTGGGCAGCCCCTGGGTAGCCCCTGGGTACAGCCCCCTGTACAGCCCATCAACCCGCTCGCAGCCAGACCAAACTGGCCATGCGGCCGCTGGCGCCATCGCGCCGGTAGGAAAAAAATCGCCGCGAATCAGACACCGTGCAGATGCCGCCGCCAAACACCGCCGACAGCCCCGCCACCGCCAATCGCTGCCGCGCCAGCAGGTACAGATCGGCCAGCCAGTGACCATCGCGCGATGCCGGTGCGAAGGCCGCGGCGGCGGCGGCATCGGCATCGCAGAAGGCCGTGCGCACCTCGTCGCCGACCTCGAAAGCCGTCGGCCCGATGGCCGGCCCCAGCCAGGCGATCAACTGCTGCGGGGGCACGGGCAAAGCGGCCACCGTAGCCTCCAGCACGCCGCCGGCGAGACCGCGCCAACCGGCGTGGGCCGCGGCCACGCAGCTGCCGTCGCCGGCGCTGAACAACACCGGCAGGCAATCCGCGGTGAGCACCGCACAGACCGCATCGGGGCGATCCGTCCAGCAGGCGTCGGCGGCACAGGCGCCGCCAGCGTTGACCGCATCGCTGTGCACGACGCGCACACCGTGCACCTGATTCAGCCAGGCCGGCTCCGCGGGCAGCGCCAGCGAGGCGCACAGCAGCGTGCGATTGGCGGCCACCGCAGGCGCCTCGTCGCCGACGTGATCGCCCAGATTGAAGCCATCGAAGGGCGCCGCGCTGTGCCCGCCGAGACGCGTGCTGGCCGCTGCCAGCACCGTCTGCGGCGCTGGCCAGTCGGGGCGGATGAACGGCGGCTCGCTGATGATCGCGTTCACCGCGCAGCGCCCGCGGCGCGGCCATCGCCGTCGGCACGCAGCGCCGTCAGCAACGCTTGAAAGTCATCCGGCAAGGGTGCGCTGAAGCGCATCGACGCGCCGCTTCGCGGGTGCTGCAGCTTGAGTTCGGCGGCGTGCAGTGCCTGGCGCGGAAATTGGCGCAGCGCCGCGCGCAGGGCATCGCTGCAACCGGCGGGGATGCGCAGTCGGCCGGCGTAGACCGGATCGCCGACCAGTGGGTGCTGGCGATGGCTCAGGTGCACGCGGATCTGGTGGGTGCGCCCGGTCTCCAGCGCCACCGCCAGCAGGGCGTGAGCGGCGAAGCGCTCCAGCACCCGGAAGCGGCTGATCGCCTCGCGGCCGTTGGCCACCACCGCCATGCGTTTGCGATCCACCGGGTGGCGGCCGATGGGCGCGGCGATGCGTTCCCCGGCCACCGGCACGCCAAGGCACACGGCGCGGTATTCGCGGCTCACCGTGCGCGCGGCCAGCTGCGCCACCAGCGATTTGTGCGCCGCCAGCGTGCGCGCCACCACAAACAAGCCGCTGGTGTCCTTGTCGAGGCGGTGGACGATGCCCGCGCGCGGCACCGCGGCGGCCTCCGGGTAGCGGTGCAGCAGCGCGTTCTGCACCGTGCCATCGGGGTTGCCCGCCGCCGGGTGCATGACCAGCCCGGCGGGTTTGTCGATGACCGCGATGTCGGCGTCTTCGTGCAGCACCAGCAGCGGGATTGGCTGCGCCGCGACGTCGCCGCCACCGGCCGGCTCGGGCGGGCGCAGCTCGACCCGCTCGCCGCCGCGCAGCTTGTGCCGCGGGCTGGCGATGGTGCCGTCGAGCAGCACCCGGCCGTCGCGGATCCACTGCTGCAGGCAGCTGCGCGAGTAGTCGTCGAACAGCGCCGCCAGGGTGCGGTCGAATCGCTGGCCGGCAGCGCTGGCGGGGATGCAGGCGGTGTGCAACGGGCTTTCGCTCACGGAACTCGGTGGACTCCCATCTGGTTTATACTGCGCGCCCCATGTTAGCCGCGCGACCCGCCATGCGACACCCAACAATCCCGCTCCACCGCCCACTGGCGGCACTGCTCGCCGCCCTGCTCTGCCTCGGCCTGCTCAGCGCCTGCAGCACCACGCCGACCGACCCGACCGCCGGCTGGTCGGCTCGCCGGCTGTTCGAAGAGGCCAAGCTGGCGCTGGGCAACAACGAATTCGAAACCGCCATCAGCCACCTGGAAAAGCTGCGCGCGCGCTACCCCTTTGGCCGCTACGCACTGCAGGCACAGCTCGAACTGGCCTATGCCTACTACAAGAGCGATCAGTTCGACGAGGCCATCGCCACCTGCGATCGCTTCATCAAGGAACACCCGCGCAACCAGCACGTCGATTACGCCTACTACCTGCGCGGCCTGTCCAACTTCAATCGCAGCAAAAGCCTGGTCGATGTCTTCATCCCGCGCGACGATTCCAAGCGCGACACCCTCGCGCTGCACAACGCCTTCGCCGATTTCGACACCCTGGTGCGCCGCTTTCCGGACAGCAGCTACGCCGCCGACTCGCGCCAGCGGATGATCCATCTGCGCAACAACATGGCCCGCCACGAACTGAACACCGCGCGCTTCTACTACCAGCGCGGCGCGGTAGTGGCGGCAGCCAATCGCGCCAAGTACCTGCTCGAACACTTCGACGGCACCCCCTCCACCGCCGACGCGCTGGCGCTGCTGGCGCGCAGTTACGCGGTACTCGGCGAAGAGGGACTGGCGCGCGATACGCTGCGCGTGCTGCAGCGCAACTTTCCCGACCACGAAGCGCTCAAGGGCAGCGACCAGAAGGGCTGATCAGCGGCGCGCGCAGCGGCCAAACGGCAAGCGCGCCTTGCGAGCCCACCGGCAACGCCGGGTGGGCGAGCGCAATTGCGATGCGGAGCCCGCCTAATCGAGATACCCGGAAGTGATCGGATAGCGCCGGTCGCGGCCGAAGGCGCGCGGCGTGACGCGCACCCCCGGCGGCGCCTGCCGGCGCTTGTACTCGTTGCGCAATACCAGGCGGATGACCCGCTCGACCACCGCCGCATCGTGGCCGCGGGCGACGATATCTGAGCTGCCGGCGTCCTCTTCGACAAACGCCTTGAGCACGTCGTCGAGCACCTCGTAGGGCGGCAGGCTGTCCTGATCGAGCTGATCCGGCGCCAGCTCGGCGGATGGCGGCCGGGTGATCACCCGACGCGGGATGACCTCAGCCTCGCCGCGCTCGGCGGCCAGCGCATTGCGGTACTCGGCGAGCGCGTAGACGGTGGTTTTGTAGCAATCCTTGAGCGGCGCGAAGCCGCCGGCCATATCGCCGTAGAGGGTGGCGTAGCCGACCGCCATCTCGCTCTTGTTGCCGGTGGTCAGCAGAATGCGGCCCTTTTTGTTGGAGATCGCCATCAGCACGATGCCGCGCGCGCGCGCCTGCAGATTCTCCTCGGTCACATCGGCGGCCAGCCCGGCGAACTCAGCGGCGAGCATCTGCGTAAAGGCGGCCACCGCTGGCTCGATGGCGATCACCGAGAACTCGACCCCCAGCGCTGCAGCCTGGGCGCGGGCATCATCGATGCTCATCTGCGCGGTGTAGCGATAGGGCATCATCACCGCCTGAATGGCCTCGGCGCCGAGGGCGTCCACCGCCACCGCCAGGGTCAGCGCCGAATCGATACCGCCGGACAGGCCGATCACCGCACCGCCAAAACCATTCTTTTGCACGTAATCCCGCACCCCGCAGACCAGCGCCTGGTAGATCAGCGAGATGTGCGCGCCATCCGCTTCTGCGCCCGCGCCGTCCGCGTCCGGATCAGCGCCGCGCACGGCGACGCGCCCATCGCCAGCCACCGCCACCGCGGCCAGCGCCGGCTCGAAGGCCGGCATCTGCAAACGGCGCCGGCCGGCACCATCCCAGACCATCGAGGCGCCGTCGAAGACCAGCTCGTCCTGACCGCCGACCTGATTCACGTAGACCACCGGCAGGCCGCACTCGGCGATGCGCGCGCGCAGCACCTGCTCGCGCTCGTGCAGCTTGCCGAGGTGAAACGGCGAGGCGTTGAGGTTGAGGATCAGCTGCGCGCCGGCGTCGCGGGCGCGCGCCGCGGCCTCGGGGAACCAGATATCCTCGCAGACGGTGACCCCGCAGCGCAGCCCCTGCAGCTCGAAAACCAGCGGCGCGGCGCCGGCGGCGAAGTAGCGCAGCTCGTCGAACACGCCGTAATTGGGCAGCGCGCACTTGGCGTAGCTGGCCTCGACGCGGCCGTCGCGCAGCAGCACCGCGGCGTTGTGCAGCCCCTTGGCGTCGCGCAGCGGTGCGCCGAGCAACACCGCGACATCCGGCAGCGCCGCGGCGATCCCGGCCAGCGCGGCGTCGATCCGCGCCGCCAGCCCCGGACGCAGCAACAGGTCTTCGGGCGGATAGCCGATCAGCGCCAGCTCGGGAAACACCACCAGCGCGGCGCCGAGCCGGTCGCGGGCGCGGCGCGCACTGTCGATGATCAATTCGGCATTGGCGGCGATGGCACCGACGGTCGGATCGATTTGCGCCAGGGCGATGATCGGGCCGCTGATCGGCTCGATGGCGGGCGCATCATTGGCGGCGGTCGCGGCTGGGTCGTGCATGGCGGCGTTGGACTCGGCTGGTGCGGCGGCCGGTCGCGGCCGTCGGATGGCGGGCCGGCATTGTCCAAGATCACCCCGTAATGTGCAAAAATTGCCCGCCTATGAGCGCCGTCACCCCAAGCCCAGAACCCACCGCGCCGCATCGCGCGCCGGCTACCGCGGGCGGCGCCGACAACTGGCGCTCGCTGTGGCTGCTGAACATTTACCGGCTGTTTCTCAACTTCGCTCTGCTGGCGATGTTCTTTCTCGGCTCGGAGCCGCAGATGCTCGGCAGCCACGATCCGCAACTGTTCGGCCACGCGCTGTTCGGCTACCTGCTGGCGAGCCTGATCTTCGCCTTGCTGGTGCAGTTGCAGCGGCCGAGCTTCGACACCCAGCTGTACCTGCAGGTGTATCTGGACATCATCGCGCTGGTGGTGCTGATGCACGCCTCCGGCGGTGTCGACACCGGCCTGGGCATGCTGCTGGTGGTCACCGTCGCCGGCACCGGGTTGATCCGCGCCGACCGCTTCGCGCTGCTGTTCGCCGCGCTCGGCTCGCTGGCGGTGCTCGGCGAGCAGCTCTACACCCAGCTGCGCCCGGGGCCGGAGCAGCCCGATTTCATGCAGGCCGGGCTGCTCGGCGCGACGCTGTTCGCCACCGCGCTGCTGGCACTGGTGCTGGCGCGGCGCAGCCATGCCATCGAAGCGCTGGCGGAGCAGCGCGCCGTCGATCTGGAAAACCTCGCCGAACTCAACGAGCGGGTGATCCAGCAGATGGACGCCGGGCTGCTGTTCATCGACCGGACCGGGCGCATCCGCCTGGCCAACGGCAGCGCCCGCGAGCTGCTCGGCGTGCCGCCGGATGGCCCGCCGCCGGGCACCCTCACCCAGGCCTGCGCGCCGCTCGCCGAATCGCTGCAGCGCTGGCAGTCGTTGCCGGCGCAGCAGCAGGCGGCGCGCCAGCCGGGGCCGCTCAGCGATCCGCGCCTGCGCGTCGAGCTCAAGCCCCACTTCACCGCACTCGGCGATCAGGGCACGCTGATCCACGTCGAGGATCACAGCTTTATCCGCCAGCAGCTGCAGCAGCTCAAGCTGGCCTCCATCGGCCGCCTCACCGCCAGTATCGCCCACGAGATCCGCAACCCGCTGGGGGCGATCAGCCACGCCGCGCAGCTGATCGACGAATCGCCGGATCTGAACTTCGCCGACAAGCGCCTGACCGGCATCGTGCTCGACAATTGCCGGCGGATGAACGCCATCATCGAAGACGTGCTGCAGCTGTCGCGGCGAGAGAAGGTCGAGCAGAGCGAGATCGAACTGCGCGCCTGGCTGGCACGCTTCGTCCACGAGTTCTGCGCCACAGAGGGCGCCGAGCAGCAGCGCTTCAGCATCGCCGCGCCCGCCGAGCTGCGCACCCACATGGACCCAAACCACCTCAATCAGGTGCTGTGGAACCTGTGCAGCAACGCGCTGCGCCACGGTGGCCGCGACAATCTGCGCATCCTGCTGCGCGCCGAGCGCCTGCCGCGCAGCGGCCAGATCGCCCTCGACGTGCTAGATAACGGGGTGGGCATCAGCGCCGAACAGGCCGAGGAGATCTTCGAACCCTTCGTCACCTCCAGCCACGAGGGCACCGGTCTCGGCCTGTTCATCGCCCGCGAGCTGTGCGAATTCAACGGCGCCGCACTGCGCCTGATACCCAGCCAGCGCGGCACCCATTTCCGCATCACCTTCGCCCCCCCACAGGAAGCCCCTGGCGAGCCATGAAGCAAAGCAGAAACCGCCGCCAGCCGGCGCTGGCGCTGATCGTCGACGACGAGCCTGACATCCGCGAGCTACTCGACATGACGCTGGCGCGGATGGGCGTCGACTGCCACGCCGCGGCCAATCTGGCCGAGGCCCGCGAACTGCTCGGTCGCTACAACTTCGATCTGTGCCTCACCGACATGCGCCTGCCGGATGGCGACGGCATCGAACTGGTCGAGCACATCCAGCAGTACGGCCCGGCACTGCCGGTAGCGGTGATCACCGCGCACGGCAATATGCAGTCGGCGATCCGCGCCATGAAAGCCGGCGCTTTCGACTTCGTCTCCAAACCGGTGGATCTGAAAGCACTGCGCGATCTGGTCAGCACCGCGCTGGCGCTGGAGCGCGAGCAATCCGGCGAGAGCGCCGCCGGCAGCGCCGCCGCATCGGCCGGCGGCGACGGCGGGCTGATCGGCAGCTCGGCACCGATGGTCGCGCTGCGGCGCACCATCGACAAGCTGGCGCGCAGCCAGGCGCCGGTTTGGATCACCGGCGAATCCGGCACCGGCAAAGAGCTGGTCGCGCAGTTGATCCACCGCAAAGGGCCGCGCGCCGCGGCGCCTTTCGTACCGGTCAACTGCGGCGCGATCCCCGCCGAGCTGATGGAAAGCGAATTCTTTGGCCACAAAAAGGGCAGCTTCACCGGCGCGCTGGACGACAAAACCGGCCTGTTTCGCGCCGCCAACGGCGGCACCCTGTTTCTCGACGAGGTCGCCGAGCTGCCGCTGCACATGCAGGTCAAACTGCTGCGCGCCATCCAGGAACGCGCCGTGCGCCCGGTGGGCGAGCTGGCCGAGCAGCCGGTCAACGTGCGCATCCTTTCCGCATCGCACAAAAATCTCGCCAGCGAGGTCGCCGCCGGCCGCTTCCGACAGGATCTCTACTACCGACTCAACGTCATCGAAGTGCGCGTGCCGCCGCTGCGCGAACGCGGCGAAGACGTCATCGAACTGGCTGCGACGCTGCTCGCCAGACTGACCGCCGACCACCCCGCCGACAGCCGTCCGCAATTCGCCGCCAGCGCCCTGCAAGCGCTGCGCCAGCACACCTTTCCGGGCAATGTGCGCGAGCTGGAAAACACCCTGGAGCGCGCCCTGGCACTGTGCGAGAGCGGCAGCATAGAAGTCGCCGATCTCGATCTGAACGCCGCCACCACGCTCACCGAGCCGCTGCCCGATGACGCCGCTCCAGCGACACCGGCGACGCCGGCGACAGCACCCGCCAGCGACATACCGCTGGTCGAACAGGAGCGCGAAGCGCTGCTGCGCGCGCTTGAGGCGACGCGCTGGAACAAGACCGCAGCGGCGGAAAAGCTGGGGCTGACCTATCGACAGCTGCGTTACAAGGTCAAAAAGCTGGGTCTGGAGTAGCTTTGCCGCCAATCGCCCGCTTCGGCAGCGGGCTCCGGGTTGCAATTCACCCGCTTCAGCAGCGGGCTCCGGGAACGCGGGCCGCCGCTCGCATACGGCTCGGCGACTATTTCAGGATCGATGATTGACCCAACGGCTCACACGGGCATTTCTGGCACCGTCCGGGCGATAATTCCTGAGCAATCCAGTCAAGTTTATTGATTTATGCCGGGCCTGTTCTTACCATTGGCCGCCCTCGATCGACCCGCCGCCGAGCGGGACTGCAACGCTGGAACAGGAGCACTACCCCATGGCGCACGAACTCCCCGCCCTGCCTTACGACAAAAACGCACTGGAACCGCACATCTCCGCGGAAACGCTGGAGTATCACTACGGCAAGCACCACCAGACCTACGTCACCAACCTCAACAACCTGACCGCCGGCGGCGAGTTCGAAAACGCCTCGCTGGAGGAGATCATCGCCAAATCCTCCGGCGGCCTGTTCAACAACGCAGCCCAGGTCTGGAACCACACCTTCTACTGGCACTGCCTGAGCCCCAACGGCGGCGGCGAACCCAGCGGCGCCGCAGCGGATGCGATCAACGCCGCCTTCGGTTCCTTCGATGCGTTCAAAGAGAAATTCAGCACCTCCGCGGCCACCAACTTTGGCTCCGGCTGGACCTGGCTGGTGAAGAACGCCGACGGCTCGGTGGAGATCGCCAACACCAGCAACGCCGGCTGCCCGCTGACCGACGGCAAGACCCCGCTGCTGACCGTCGACGTCTGGGAGCACGCCTACTACATCGACTATCGCAACGCGCGGCCGAAGTACCTGGAAGCCTTCTGGAATCTGGTCAACTGGGATTTCGTCAACCAGAACCTGGCCGGCTGAACGAGACGGTGACCCCGCCGGGGCGGACAGCTCGCCCGCCCCGGCCCTCCCCTGACCCCACCACCAGCCCCGCCCCGGCAGCCAGCGCGGCAGCGCCACTGCAAGCACTTGCCCGGCGGGTGCATTTTTCAGGTCCCTGCGTATAATCGACCACTTTTTCGTGGCCAAAGCCACGCAAATTGTGGGGACATTTGCGATGACTTCACTCATCTCCGCCTACGCTCGGCAGCCCATCGCGCTGGTGCGCGGCGAGGGCGTCCGCCTGTGGGACGAAGACGGCAGGGAGTACCTCGACGGCCTCGGCGGCATCGCCGTGTGCGCCCTCGGCCACACCCACCCGGCGGTCACCGCGGCGATCCGCGAGCAGGCCGGCACGCTGATCCACACCTCCAATATCTATCGCATCCCCTATCAGGAGCAGCTCGGCGACGCCCTCTGCGAAGTCGCCGGCATGGACAAGGCCTTCTTCTGCAACTCCGGCGCCGAAGCCAACGAAGCGGCGATCAAAATCGCCCGCCTGCACGCGCGCCAGCGCGAGGTGAAAAACCCGGCCATCGTGGTCATGGAGCACAGCTTCCACGGCCGCACCCTGGCGACCCTCACCGCCACCGGCAACCGCCGCGTACAGGCCGGCTTCGAGCCGCTGGTGCAGGGCTTCGTGCGCGCGCCGTTCAACGATCTCGACGCGCTGCAGGTGATCGGCGACAACAACCGCGACGTGGTCGCCGTGCTGGTCGAGCCGGTGCAGGGCGAGGGCGGCATCATCCCCGCCGACGACGACTACCTGCGCGGCCTGCGCGAACTCTGCGACCGCCACGGCTGGCTGCTGATGCTCGACGAGATCCAGACCGGCATGGGCCGCACCGGGCGCTGGTTCGCCCACCAGCACGCCGCCATCGCGCCGGACGTGATGAGCGTCGCCAAGGCGCTCGGCAACGGCTTCCCGATCGGCGCCTGCCTGGCCCGCGGCGACGCCGCCGAGCTGATCCACCCCGGCAACCACGGCACCACCTTCGGCGGCAACCCGCTGGCCTGCCGTGTCGGACTGGCGGTGATCGAAACGATCCGCGACGGCGATCTGCTGGCCCGCGCCGGCGAGCTCGGCGAGCGCCTGCGCGCCGGCTTCGCGCAGGCGCTCGACGGCCTCGACGGGGTGCGCGAAATCCGCGGCCGCGGCTGCATGCTGGGCATCGAGCTGGATCGCGACTGCGGCGCGCTGGTGGCCGCCGGCATCGCCGCCGGGGTGCTGATCAACGTCACCGCCGGCAACACCGTGCGCCTGCTGCCGGCCTACGTGATGAGCGACGCCGAGGCCGATGAGCTGGTGGCGCGGGTCGCCGCGCTGGTGCGCGAATTTCTCAGCGACACAGCAGAGTAATCGACATGCCCCTGCGCCACTATCTGAGCGAATTCGACCTGTCCGCCGACGAATTCCGCGCCCTGCTGGCCCGCGCCAGCGAGCTGAAAGCCATCCGTCAGCGCGGCGAACAGCAGCTGCCGCTGGCGCACAAAACGCTGGCGATGATTTTTGAAAAATCATCGACCCGCACCCGCGTCTCCTTCGAGGCGGGGATGACCCAGCTCGGCGGCCACAGCATCTTTCTCTCGCCGCGCGACACCCAGCTCGGCCGCGGCGAACCGGCCGAGGACACCGCGCGGGTGCTCGCCGAAATGGTCGATGCGGTGATGGTGCGCACCTATTCCCAGGCGCTGCTGGAGCGCTTCGCCGCGGCCTCGTCGATCCCGGTGATCAACGCCCTCACCGACCTGCTGCACCCCTGCCAGATGCTCGCCGACATGCAGACCTGGTTCGACCATCGCGGCGATATCGCCGGGCGCACCGTGGCCTGGGTGGGCGATGGCAACAATATGTGCAATTCCTACATGCAGATCGCCAAATTGCTGGGCTTCCGGCTGCGCGTCGCCTGCCCGGTCGGCTACGAACCAAGCGGCGACATTCTGGCGAAATGCACCGATTGCGTCGACATCGTTCGCGATCCGCGCGATGCCTGCGCCGGCGCCGATCTGATCACCACGGATGTCTGGGCGAGCATGGGACAGGAGGACGAACAGGCCGCGCGCGCCGCCGCCTTCGCCGACTACCAGGTCAGCGCCGAGCTGATGGCGCTGGCCGCCGACGATGCGCTGTTCCTGCACTGCCTGCCGGCGCACCGCGGCGAGGAGGTCGCCGCGCAAGTCATCGACGGACCGCAGAGCGTGGTTTTCGAGCAGGCCGGCAATCGCCTGCACGCGCAGAAGGCGCTGCTGGAGATGCTCATCGCCTGAA
>CBFCYW010000050.1:0-23850 GCA_965602395.1 uncultured Chromatiales bacterium | reverse complement strand
GCGAGGCGTGCGTCGATCAGGTTTTTAACCGCGATCAACAGGCCGAGGCCGATGAAGGCCCCCGGCGGCAGCACGGCGAGCAGAAAGCCGGGGTAGTCGCCGAAGCTGATCACCCAGTCGCGCGCGCCCTCGCCGAACATCAGCTGTGCGCCAGCGAACAGCGTGCCCTGGCCGACCAGCTCGCGCAGTCCGCCGAGCACCACCAGCAGCGCGGCGAAACCGGCGCCCATGGCCAGGCCGTCGAGGGCCGATTCGCGCACCGGGTTGCGCGCGGCGAAGGCCTCGGCGCGGCCCATGATGGTGCAGTTGGTGACGATCAGCGGGATAAAGATACCGAGCACCTTGTACAGCTCGAAAAACCAGGCGCTCATGGCCAGCTCGATGGCGGTCACCACCGCGGCGATCACCAGTACGAACACCGGGATGCGCACCTCTTCGCGCACCTGGTGGCGGATCGCCGAGATGATCGTATTGGAGAGCAGCAGCGTGGCCGTGGTGGCGATGCCCATCCCCAGGCCGTTGATCAGCGTGCCGGTGACCGCCAGTAGCGGGCACAGGCCCAGCAGTTGCACCAGCCCGGGGTTGTTGACCCAAAGTCCATCGCGAAGAATTTTCGTCTGATTGCTCATGTCCGCCTCTGCCCGCCGCTGTGCGGGCGTCTACATTCGTTGCACCGCTATCGCATAGCCGGGCCCGCGTTTTGCCGGCGCGGCTCCAGTGACAGGAGTGCAGGTATGCCGATCTCATCCGACGACTCCCTCGTCGAACGCCGCGAGCACCCGCGCTTGCCGCGTCACGGCCACAGCTTCGTGCAGCTCGGTGGCCCGCTGGCCGCCGACCAGGTCGCCGGCCAGGCCGCTGCGATGCGCCGCTGCGATGTGCTCGACAGCTCCCCCAGCGGGCTGTGTCTGCGCTTGCACCTCGCCGAGGCGCTGCCGCGGCATTCGCCGCTGCAGTTGTGGGTCTCCCCGGCCGGTGTCGCAGACAAATACCACCTCTTTGGCCGCGTCGTCTGGTGCTGCTGGAAGCCGGGCCGCGCGGTCTATGAGCTGGGCGTCGAGCTGCACGACGAGCCGGGCAGCGACCAGCATGCCTGGGCGCAGTTGTTCGGCTAGTCTGCACCCGCTGTGGCGCTGTGCGCGCCGTCTTTCGCAGTAGCTTGGCCCGCAGTATCGTCGCCGCCGGCGGCAAACAGCGCTGCGCGCTGCTCGTCGAAGTACAGCAGCGCGTCGCGCACCGCGCGCACCACCGCCCGCGGCGTCACCGTGGCACCGGTGAACTGATCGAAAACGCCGCCGTCTTTTTTCACCGCCCAGCGATCCAGCGCGGGATCACCCAGCGCGCGGCCGTCGAAACCGTTGATCCAGTCCGAGCGATCCGCCTCGATGGCGTCGCCGAGGCCCGGCGTCTCGCGGTGCTCGGTGATGCGCACGCCGGTGATCCGGCCGTCGCGGTAGACACCGACCAGCAGGCGGATGCTGCCGCTGTAGCCCTGCGGCGCAATCGCCGTGAGCACCGCCGCCACCGGCTGGCCGTCGCGGCGCGCGATGTACACCGGCAGCGCTGCCTCACTGCCGAGCCGTGGATCGCTGACCAGCCGCTGATCGTCGTGCAGCTGCCCGTCCGCGGCATCGGCCGGGAGCACCTCGTGCAGGCGTTGCAGCAGCGCCTGGCGGCGGTTGTCGGCGATGCGTTCGGCGGTGCTCCAGTGGGTCAGTGCCAGCAATCCGGTGGCGCACAGCGCGAAACCACCGAGCAGCAGTGCGGCGACCGCGATCTGCCGCCCGGGCTCGGGCAGTCGCGCCAGCCAGCCGCGCGCCGCGGCTGACCGCTGCGGCGGCACAGCTTCGTGATTGTCGTCTGCGCTGTGTTCCACGCCGGCGCCCTCAGCCGCGCCGCTGGCCGAAGGCCGGCGGGCGATAGAAGTGGTCGATGGTCGGTGCGGCGATGTTCATCAGCAGCACGCCAAAGGCGATGCCGTCCGGGTAGCCGCCCCAGCTGCGGATGATGAAGGTGATGGCGCCGATGCCGGCGGCGAAGATCAGCTTGCCGCGCGCGCTGCTCGGCGCCGATACCGGGTCGGTGGCGATGAAAAAGGCGCCGAGCATGGCGCCGCCACTGAGCAGGTGAAACCAGGGCGGCGAGTAGCTGTCGGCGTCGCCGATGTAAAAGGCCAGCGAAAGCAGCAACAGGCTGCCGAGCAGGCCGACCGGGATGTGCCAGCTGATCACCCGCCGCCACAGCAGGTACAGGCCGCCGAGCAGCCAGGCCAGCGAGATCCACTCCCAGCCGCTGCCGCCGAGCAGGCCGTAGCGCGGGTCGGCGCGCACCTCGCCGAGCAAGGCGTTGAGGCCGAGCTGGGTGCGGCTGTGATCCAGCGGCGTGGCCATGCTGATGGCGTCCCAGTCGGCCGCCGCGCCGAAGGCGATGGAGAGGCTGTCGAGCGCGCCGGGGCCGCCCTCGGCCAGCCAGGCTGGCGGCAGCCACAGGGTCATCTCGCGCGGGAAGGAGATCAGCAGTACCACGTAGCCGACCATCGCCGGGTTGAACGGGTTGTAGCCGATGCCACCGTAGAGCTGTTTGGCCAGCAGGATGGCGAAGGCGGTGCCCAGCGCGGCCAGCCACCAGGGCGCCAGCGGCGGCAGCGCCAGAGCCAGCAGGCAGGCGGTGAGCAGGGCGCTGTTATCGCTCAGCGTGGCGCGCAGCGGGCGGCGGCGCAGGTGCAGCACCAGTGCCTCGCAGGCGTAGGCGGTGACGGCTGCGACCAGCAGGTTGAGCAGCACGCCGATGCCGAACAGGGCGATGTACAGCGCTGCGCCGGGGATCAGCGCCAGCAGTACCTGGCCCATCACCCGGCTGACGTCGCCGCGCGCCGCGGTGTGTGGTGACGTGGGGGTCTGAAACCGCATCAGGAGCCAGCCGAGCGGCGCTTGTCGCCGGCGTCATCGCTGCCAGCCTGCTCCGCAGCCTCGCCGGCCGCCTCGCGCTGATGCGCGCGGCGCGCCTCAACGGCGGCGATTCTGGCGCGCTGCGCCTCGCTCAGATCATCGACATTTTTCGGCACCACGCCGGCGGCCGCCGCCGCGGCCTTTTTCTTGCGCGCCCGCTCGATGGCGGCCTGAATGGCGTCCTGACGGGGGGCTTCGGCTGCTTCGCCGGACGCCTCGGACGCCTCGGCCTTGGCTTTGGCGGCGCGCTTGCTGGCTTCCAGGGCGGCTTTTTTCTTCGCCAGTCGCTCGGCCTTTTCGCGCTCGGCGCGCGCGATGCGCTGCTGGCGGAACTCGTGCCGCTGGCGCGCCACCTCGGCCTTTTCGCGCTCGCGCTCGGCGGCGGCCACGGCGGTTTTGGCGTGGCGGTAGTACTGCACCAGCGGGATGTGGCTGGGGCAGACGTAGGCGCAGCAGCCGCAGTCGATGCAGTCGAACAGGTGGTGCTGGCGAGCCTGTTCGAGGTCGCCGGCGCGGGCGTACCAGTAGAGCTGCTGCGGCAGCAGCTCGGCCGGACAGGCTTCGACGCAGGCGCCGCAGCGGATGCAGGGCTGCTCGGCCTGTGGCGGCGCCAGCTCCTCGGCGAGGCTGGCCAGCAGACAGTTGCAGCCCTTGGTCACCGGCAGCTCGTCGCCGGGCAGGGCGAAGCCCATCATCGGCCCGCCCATGATCAGTCGCGCGACGCCATCCACGTAGCCGCCGCAGTGTTCGATCAGCGCCGCCATCGGCGCACCCAGCGGCACTTCCAGATTCTGTGGCACGGCCACGCCGCGGCCGGTGACGGTGACGATCCGCGAGATCAGCGGCTGGTCGCGATAGACCGCGTCGGCGATCGCCGCGCAGGTGCCGACGTTCTGGCAGAGCGCGCCGACCTCGGCGGGCAGGCCGCCGCTGGGCACGATCTTGCCGGTCAGCACGCGGATCAGTTGTTTTTCGCCGCCGGTGGGGTAGCGGGTCGGCACGCTGACCACGCGCGTGTCGTTCAGCCCGGCCTCGGCCAGCGCGCGCTGCAGGGCGTCGATGGCGTCGGGCTTGTTGTCTTCGACGCCGATCAGCGTTTGCGCCGGGGAGACCATGTGCTGGATCACCGCGATGCCGGCGACGACGTCCGCGGCGCGTTCGCGCATCAGCAGCTGGTCGCAGCTGATGTAGGGCTCGCACTCGGCGCCGTTGATGATCAGCGTGTCGATCCGCCGGCCGGGGCCGGGTTGCAGCTTGACCGCGGTGGGGAAGGTGGCGCCGCCGAGGCCGACGATGCCGCGTTCGCGCAGCAGGTTGCGCAGCTCCAGCGGGGCCAGGTCGCGGTAGCCGTCGCCCAGTGGCTGGCGCTCGACCCATTCTTCGGCGCCGTCGCTGTCGATGGCGATGCACAGCGCCGGCAGTTGCGAGGGGTGGGCGACCGGCATCTCTTCGATGGCGGCCACGGTGCCCGAGGTGGGCGCGTGCACCGGCGCGCTGATGTAGCCCTCGGCGCTGGCGATCTGCTGACCTTTGAGGACGCGCTCGCCGACCGATACCAGCGGCTGGTTGGCGGCGCCGATGTGCTGTCGCAGCGGCAGCACCAGGCGCGCCGGGGTGGCCAGGCGGGCGATCGGCCGCTCGCTGGAAATGTGCTTCTCATCGGCCAGCTGCAGGCCGCCGGGGAATGGCCAGAGGACGGGTTTGGCGTCGCCAGGTTTCATGGTTGCTCGGTCACCGGGTTGCTGGTCTGGATTGCTGGGCTTGGGGCCTTGCTTTGGGCTGTTGTGCGGTTTTGCCGCGCGCGCCGGGCGCTGGCCGATAGCTCATCGCTCGCTGCTCCGCTCCGGGATGATCGGGATCACCCGCCCGCTGCCGGCGGGTTTTGGCCAGGTCCAGGTCTCCTGGGTTTCGCGGACCGGCACCATGTCGATGCAGTCCACCGGGCAGGGTTCGATACACAGTTCACAGCCGGTGCATTCGGCCTCGATCACCGTGTGCATCAGCTTGGCGGCGCCGAGGATGGCATCCACCGGGCAGGCCTGGATGCACAGGGTGCAGCCGATGCAGGTGTCCTCGCGGATCACCGCCACGGCTTTGGGCTTTTCTTCGCCGTGCTCCTCGTTGAGCGGCAGCGGCTCGCGGCCGAGCAGGTCGGCGAGCGCCTCGACGCCCTCCTGTCCGCCGGGCGGGCACTGGTTGATCTCGGCCTCGCCGCTGGCGATGGCTTCGGCGTAGGGCCGGCAGCCGGGGTAGCTGCACTGGCCGCACTGGGTCTGCGGCAGGATCGCGTCGATCTGGTCGACGATCGGGTCGCCCTCGACCTTGAAGCGCTGCGCGGCAAAGCCGAGCAGCAGGCCGAAGGCGGCCGCGATCAGGGTGAGGACGAGTACCGCGAGCATCGGCTAGACCTTCACCAGTCCGGCAAAGCCCATGAAGGCCAGCGACATCAGCCCGGCGGTGATCAGCGCCGCGGCGTTGCCCTTGAACGGCAGCGGCACATCGGCCGCTTCGATCCGTTCGCGCATCGCCGCGAACAGCACCAGCACCAGCGAAAAGCCCAGCGCCGCGCCGAAGCCGTACAGCGCCGAGGAGATGAAATCGTGATCCGCCTGCACGTTCAGCAGGGCCACGCCGAGCACCGCGCAGTTGGTGGTGATCAGCGGCAGGAAGATGCCCAGCACCTTGTGCAGCAGCGGACTGGTCTTGTGCACCACCATCTCGGTGAACTGCACCACCGCGGCGATGATCAGGATGAAGGTGATGGTGCGCAGGTATTCAAGACCCAGCGGTTCGAGCAGATAGCTGTGCGCCACGTAGCTGGCCAGCGAGGCGAGGGTGAGTACGAAGGTGGTCGCCAGACCCATGCCCAGCGCGGTCTCCAGCTTCTTCGACACGCCCATGAACGGGCACAGGCCGAGAAACTTCACCAGCACGAAGTTGTTCACCAGGATCGTGCCGATCAGGATGAGCGCGTATTCGGTCATGGGCGTGGTTGGCTGATTGGTTCGCGGCGCGTGGAACCGGCAAGTTTAGCAATCCGCCTTATAGCGATACAAAACTCGGAGATTATATTGTTAGTCATTTTGGGAATATTTGCAGGTTTTGTGAGAGTATTTTCGTTATGAGTCCGGCGCCTGGTCTGATCTTTATCATGAAATGCTGATATTCCTCTCCGGGGCCGTTGGCAGCGCCGGGAAATAGCCTCGGAGAGTAGCGCCGAGGCCCGGAAAGCTTCATTATTGTGCGTCGCACAATACATCGATGCCAAAGGAGTCCATCAGAATGCTCATGAGAACCCTGCGCCTGCTTCCCGCTTTGTTGCTGGCTCTGTGTGCCGCGCTGTTCACCGGCACCGCCAGCGCGGCCAGTGCCTGCAAGGGCTTGTCCAGCTCCGCTTGCACCGCCAAAAGCAGTTGCAGTTGGGTCGGCAGTCATAAACGCAAGGACGGCGCCAAGGTGAAGGCCCACTGCCGCTCCAAGGGGAAAAAATCCTCGAAAAAGAAGGCTGCCAAGAGCAAGAAGAAGTCCTCTGGTAAAAGTGACAGCAAGAAAAAATCCTCCAGCGGCAGTTGATTTCGCGGATTGGTCGCGAGCCGCTCGAAGATGAAAAAGCCGCTCCTGGGAGCGGCTTTTTCATGCTGGGGGCGGGCCGTACTACTTGACCCGCATCCCCGGCCGCGCGCCCTCATCGGGGCCGAGCAGGAACAGTTCATCGCCGCCCGGCCCGGCCGCCAGCAGCATGCCCTCGGACACGCCGAAGCGCATTTTGCGCGGCTTGAGATTGGCGACCATCACCGTCAGTCGGCCCTCCAGCTGCTCCGGCGTGTAGGCGGATTTGATGCCGGCGAAGACGTTGCGCGTCTCGCCGCCCAGATCCAGCGTCAGGCGCAGCAGCTTGTCGGCGCCCTCGACGCGCTCGGCAGTGGCGATGCGCGCGACGCGCAGATCGAGTTTGGCGAAGTCTTCGAAGTCGATCTGCTCGCCGATCGGGTCATCCGCCAGCGGGCCGCCGGGCTGCACCGCAGCGGCGGCCAGATCTTCCTTCGATGCCTCGATCATGGCCTCGATCTGCTGGCTCTCTATACGCGACATCATCGGCTTGAAGCGGTTCACTGTGTGCCCGCTGAGCGGCGTGGAAATGTCGTCCCAGCGCAGCTCGCCGGCGTTGAGGAAATCCTCCGCCTTGCCTGCCAGCACCGGCAGCACCGGCTTGAGATAGGTGACCAGCGCGCGGAACAGGTTGATGCCCTGGGTGCAGACGGCCTGCACTTCGGCCTCGCGGCCGGGCTGCTTGATCATCGCCCAGGGCGCCTGATCGGCGATGTACTGATTGGCCTGATCGGCCAGTGCCATGATCTCGCGCATCGCGCGGCTGAATTCGCGGCCCTCGTAAGCGGCGGCGATCTGTTCGCCCCTGGCGGCGAATTCGGCGTACATCGCCGGCTCCGGCAGCTCGCTGGCCAGCCGGCCGTCGAAGCGCTTGCTGATGAACGAGGCGGTGCGGCTGGCGATGTTGACCACTTTGCCGACCAGATCGCTGTTGACGCGGGCGACGAAGTCTTCGAGGTTGAGGTCGATGTCTTCGACGCGGGCGTTGAGCTTGGCGGCGAAGTAGTAGCGCAGGTACTCCGGGTCGAGGTGGTCGAGATAGGTGCGCGCCTTGATGAAGGTGCCGCGCGATTTCGACATCTTCGCCCCGTCGACGGTCAGGAAACCGTGGCACCAGACCGCGGTCGGCTTGCGGAAGCCGGCGCCGGCCAGTGTCGCCGGCCAGAACAGGGTGTGGAAATAGGCGATGTCCTTGCCGATGAAATGCACCATCTCGGCGTCGGAATCGACCGCCCAGTAGCTGTCGAAATCCTGCCCGGTGCGCGCGCAGTAATTCTTGTGGCTGCCCATGTAGCCGATCGGCGCGTCCAGCCAGACGTAGAAATACTTGCCCGGCGCATCCGGGATCTCGAAGCCCCAGTAGGGCGCGTTGCGCGAGATGTCCCAGTCGTTCAGCCCGGCGTCGAACCACTCCTGCAGCTTGTTGGCGATCTCCGGCTGCAGGTGGCCGGCACCGGTCCACTGGCGCAGCATCGCGTCGAAATTGCCCAGCTTGAAGAAGTACTGCTCGGAATCACGCTCCACCGGGGTGGCGCTGGAAACCATCGAGCGCGGGTTTTTCAGCTCGGTGGCGTCGTAGGTCGCGGCGCAGACTTCGCAGTTGTCGCCGTATTGATCCAGCGCCCCGCAGCTGGGGCAATCGCCCTTGACGTAGCGATCCGGCAGGAACATTTCCTTTTCCGGGTCGAACAGCTGCTTGATGGTGCGCTTTTCGATGTGTCCGGCGTCGCGCAGGCGCTTGTAGATCAGCTCGGCGCACTCGCGGTTTTCCGCGCTGTGGGTGCTGTGGAAGTTGTCGAAGCCGAGCAGGAAATCGGTGAAATCGGTTTCGTGCTCGACCTTCACCCGGTCGATCAGCGCCTGCGGCGTGATGCCCTCCTGCTCGGCTTTGAGCATGATCGGCGTGCCGTGCGCGTCGTCCGCCCAGACCCAGGTGCAGTGGTTGCCGCGCAGGCGCTGGTAGCGCACCCAGATATCGGTCTGGATGTACTCGACCATGTGGCCGAGGTGGATCGAGCCGTTGGCGTAGGGCAGGGCGCTGGTGACGAGGATCTTGCGCGGCGTCGAGTTGCTCATGAGAATGGCTTTTCCGTGTCGGCGGTTGGCAGCGAATGGGTGGCGAGTGGGCGAACGCGCCAGCGTACCAGCCTTCGCCGGGGGCAACCAGCCGCGCCCGTGAGCCGGCCTCGGGGCACTGCGCGGGCTGACCGCGCAGCCTGGAAAATACCCGAGCGGATTAGTGTAGTATTCGCCCGCAATCAGCCCGCGCAAGCGACCGCCGGCGGCGCCGGCACAGCACCGCAGCAAGCCAACAGGAGCACCCGCAATCATGGCCCAAGTAGACCTCGACCGGCTGCAGGCCGCCATCGGCGAGATCGCCGATCCGCACACCGGACAAACCCTGGCCGCGGCCAAGTCCGTCGCCGGCGTCGATGCCGACGGCGGCCGCATCAGCCTGCGTCTGAGCCTCGGTTATCCGGCGGCTGGCTGGCACCAGGCGCTGGCCGCGCAGATTGATCAGGTCGCCGCCGGGGTGCCGGGCGTCGAGGCGGTGGCGGTGGATATCACCACCCGGGTCATCCCCCACCAGGTGCAGAAGACCCTGCAGCGCATGCAGGGCATCAAGAACATCATCGTGGTTGCCTCCGGCAAGGGTGGCGTCGGCAAATCCACCACCTCGGCCAATCTGGCGCTGGCGCTGGCCGCCGAGGGCGCCAGCGTCGGCCTGCTCGATGCCGACATCTACGGCCCCAGCCAGCCGCGCATGATGGGCATCTCCGGCAACCCGGAATCGGCCGATGGCAAGACCATCGAGCCGATGCGCAACTACGGCGTGCAGTGCATGTCGATCGGCTTTCTGATCGACGAGGAGCAGCCGATGGTGTGGCGCGGGCCGATGGTCACCCAGGCGCTGGAGCAGCTGTTGCGCGACACCCGCTGGGAGGATCTCGACTACCTGGTCATCGATATGCCGCCGGGTACCGGCGACACCCAGCTGACCCTGTCGCAGAAGGTGCCGGTGGCCGGCGCGCTGATCGTCACCACGCCGCAGGACATCGCCCTGCTCGACGCGCGCAAGGGGCTGGAGATGTTCAAAAAGGTCGAGGTGCCGGTGCTCGGCATCGTCGAAAATATGTCCACCCACATCTGCTCCAGCTGCGGCCACGAGGAGCACATCTTCGGCGCCGGCGGCGGCGCGGCGATGGCCGCCGATTGCGGCGTCGAACTGCTCGGCTCGCTGCCGCTGGATATTCGCATCCGCGAGCAGGCCGACGGCGGCCGGCCGACGGTGGTCGCCGAGCCGGACAGCGCCATCGCCGCGGCCTATCGCGAGATCGCGCGCAAGATGGCCGGGCGACTGGCGGTGCGCGCGCGCGACTACTCGGGCAGCTTCCCGAAGATCGTCATCCAGAACACCTGAGCGGAGCGCGCATGAGCATCAAGTCGGACAAGTGGATTCGCCGCATGGCGGCGGAGCACGGCATGATCGAACCCTTCCAGAGCGGCCAGGTGCGCCAGGCCAATGGCGAAAAGATCGTCTCCTACGGCACCTCCAGCTACGGCTACGACGTGCGTTGCGCCGATGATTTCAAGATATTCACCAACATCAACCACGCCGTCGTCGATCCCAAGCAGTTCGACCCGGACAGCTTTGTCGACGTGAAAAACGATGTCTGCATCATCCCGCCCAACTCCTTTGCGCTGGCGCGCACGGTCGAGTACTTCCGCATTCCGCGCAACGTGCTCACCGTGTGCCTGGGCAAATCCACCTATGCGCGCTGCGGGATCATCGTCAACGTCACCCCGCTGGAGCCGGAGTGGGAGGGCCACGTGACGCTGGAATTCTCCAACACCACGCCACTGCCGGCGAAAATCTACGCCAACGAGGGCGTGGCGCAGATGCTGTTCTTTGAGTCGGATGAGGTCTGCGAGACTTCCTACGCGGATCGCGGCGGCAAGTATCAGGGCCAGCGCGGCGTCACCCTGCCCAAGACTTAAGCCGGCGCTCGGCAGCGCAGGCGCAGCGTCGGCCAGCCGCGCTCGGCAGCGTGCGCGCGCAGGCGTCGGTCCGGGTTGACCGCCACCGGGCGCTCGACCAGTTCCAGCAGTGGAATGTCATTGGCGGAGTCGCTGTAGAAGTGGCTGCCGGCCAGTGCGCGGCCGCTTGCTGCCAGCCAGTCGCGCAGCCGTTGCACCTTGCCGTCGCGGAAGCAGGGGGTGCCGTCGATCTCGCCGGTGGCGCGGCCGTCTGCCAGCCGCGCCCGGCTACCGAGCAGCTCATCGACACCCAGCTCGGCGCCGATCGGCGTGGTCACCAGGTGGTTGCTGGCGGTCATCACCAGCAGATAGTCGCCGGCGGCGCGGTGCTCGGCGAGCAGCTCGCGTGCCGCGTGGCTGATGCGCGGGCGGATGATCCCGGCGATGAAGTCGCGCAGCCAGCCGTCGCGCACTTCGCCGGGGACGTCGATCAGCGGTTCCAGCGTGAAGCGCAGATACTCGAAAATGTCCAGACTGCCGTCGAGGTACTCGCGGGTGTAGCGCGCGTTGGCGCTGTCGTAGGCGGTTTTGTCGAGCGCGCCACGCTCGGCCAGAAAGCCGGCCCAGAGGTCGTTGCTGTCGCCGTCGAGGAGCGTGTGGTCGAGATCGAAAATGGCCAGTCCAGGCATGCGCTAAGCTCATTGCGGTGTTCGATGGCAAATTCTATCAAGGTAAATTTGCCGGATTGTCATAATTCTGGTTGAATCGACACTAGCGACAAAATTCAGGCACGTCCCATGATCGACAAATACGGTTATCGGGCGAATGTAGGCATTATCCTGAGTAACGACGACGGCCGCGTGTTTTGGGCGCGGCGTGTCGGGCAGGATGCCTGGCAGTTCCCACAGGGTGGCATCGATCGCGGTGAGAGCCCGGTCGACGCCATGTACCGCGAACTCCAGGAAGAAACCGGGTTGTTGCCGGAGCACGTCGAGGTGGTCGCGCAGACCCGCGACTGGCTGCGCTACGACCTGCCGCGACGCTACATTCGCCGCCACCAGCGCCCGCTGTGCATCGGCCAGAAGCAGATCTGGTTCATGCTGCGCATGGTTTGCGAAGAGGATTGCGTCGACCTGGCCGCCGGCGACAAACCGGAGTTCGAGGACTGGTGCTGGGAGGACTACTGGCGGCCGATGAATGAGGTCATCTTTTTCAAGCGCCGCGTCTATCGCGAGGCACTGCGCGAATTCGCCCCGCTGGTCTTCCCCGAGGGCTACCGCGTGCCGCAGCTGGATTACTAAAGCGCAGCTCGCGGCAGATCCGCCCGGCAGACACCGCACAACGCCGCCCCACCGGGGCGGCGTTGTCGTTGGGCGCCTCAGATTTGTCGGTCGATCAGAAGGGCTGCAGCTCCACCAGCAGAATCATGGCGACCAGAAACGCCACCGGCACCTCGTTGAACCAGCGGTACCAGACGTGGCTTTTGCTATTGCGATCGGCGCGGAAGTCGCGCCACAGCGCGATGCACCAGATGTGGTAGCCGATCAGCAGCAGGCCGAGCAACAGCTTGGCGTGCAGCCAGCCCATCTCGGCGAAGGCGCCCGCCGGGTAGTAGCCGATCAGCCACAGCCCCAGCGCCACGGTGATCACCCCGCCGGGCGTCATGATGCCCCACAGCAGCTTGCGCTCCATGATCTTGAAGCGCGCGTTGCCGGCTTCGTCCTCGCACAGGGCGTGGTAGACGAACAGCCGCGGCAGATAAAACAGCCCGGCGAACCAGGTGACCATAAAGATGATGTGAAAGGCTTTGACCCAGAGCATCGGCTTTCCTCGCTGTCGTCAGAGCAGGCTGAGCAGTTCCGCACGCAGCTCGTCCATGTCCAGTCGGCCGAGGCGCGTCCAGCGGATGCGCCCCTCGGCGTCGATCAGCACTGTGGTTGGCGTCACCCGCACCGGGCCGAAGGCCAGCGCCACGGCGCCGTCGAGATCCAGCGCTATGGGATAGGGCAGGGCGCGCGATTCGGCCCATTCCAGCACCCGGTTCGGCGGATCGTAGGGCATCGCCACACCGATCAGATCCAGCCCGCGCGGCGCCAGTTCCTCGTACAGCGCCACCCAGCCCGGCTGTTCGGCGAGGCAGACAGTGCAATCGGTGGCCCAGAAATTGAGCAGCGTCGGCGTGCCCTGCAGGCTGGCGAGGCGGCTGCGCTCGCCGGTGATCTGCAGCAGCTCCACGTCCGGTGCCGCCTGCGCCGGGCGCAGCCACCACCAGCTGGCGACCAGCGCCGCGGCCAGCGCCAGCAGCAGGCCGATGACGGGATACAGCTTGCGGTGGATCATGCCTGCGGCCGTGTGCGGGAGAGGCGGCGATGATAGCGAATTTGCACCGCTATCCACAGCTTCACGGCCCGGCCAGGGGCGCGGATTGCCGCCGGCGCCAAATCCGTCGCGCGGCGAGCGGGATGGATTTCAGCCCCGGCAGGCCGGCAGGCCGGCGGGGTGGTGCGCAGCACAGCGGGGCGCGTCGGCCCCGCTGTGCTGTGGTCATCGCGGTGTGGGATCAGGTGAAGGTCGGGCCGAAGCCGAAGCCCCAGAAAAGCACGGTGGTGACCATCAGCCCCATCAGCATCACCAGGCCGACGGTGAGGATCGCGCTGGAGAACACGAAGCCCTGTTCGCTGGGGATATCCATCACCACCGGGGTGCCGATGTAGAGCAGATAAACCGAGTAGCCGATCGCTGCCAGGCCTACCAGCATGAATAGCCACAGCGATGGATAGAGCCCGACCAGGCCCATCAGCAGCAGTGGCGTTACGGTGTAGGCGGCGAGCGCGAATGACAGACCCTCCTCGGGTGCGCTGCCGTAGGTGTGCGCCATCCAGTGGATGGCGCGGCCGAGACAGAACAGGCAGACGAGGATCGCCACGTAGGCGATCAAGGCCATGATCAGCGCGCTGCCGAAGGTGAGGTGGGTCAGCTCGCCGGAGCCGATCCGCCAGCCGACCATAGTGGTGCCGATCAGCCCGGCCACCGGCGGCACGGCGGCGAGGATCCCCGCGTGCGATTTGAAGCACTGGGCGATCGAGCTGCGCTCGTCGCGGATCGCCTGCCACTCGCTGGCTGGGTTGGTTAGCAGTCCCTTGACGTGGGAAAGCATCATCGTGACTCCTCCATTATTTTTCGCTGTTATCCGGGGCTGCCGGAGATTTGTGGGACGGGGTGCAGATTAACGCAAACCGCTGTGCGGCGACAAAATCCGGCGCTGCCTGCGCCCGCTGCGACGGTTTTGCTCAGTGCCGCCAGCATCGCCCGGCGCCCGCATGCGCGAGATGATGCAGGTCAAAGGTGTGTAAAATCGCACGCCTGCCATCCAGCCGCGGAGCGCCCGATGTCCGATATCCCCGCCGAATGCGCCTTCGACGAGCGCCAGTTGCGCGATGCGCTGGCTCGCTTCGCCACCGGGGTTGGCATCGCCACCGCGCTGGCCGCCGACGGCACCCCTCTGGGAATGACCATCAATTCCTTCGCCGCCGTGTCGCTGCAGCCGCCGCTGGTGCTGTGGAGCCTCTCCCGGGTGGCGCCGCGCTGTGCCGATTGGCTGGCCTGCGAGCATTTCGCCGTCGCCGTGCTCGGCGCCGGGCAGGTCGAGCTGAGCAACCGTTTCGCCGATCCGGCCGCTGAGGCGACGCGTTTCGACGGGCTCGACTGGCGCCCCGGCGCCGGCGGCGCGCCACTGCTGCCGGGCATGCGCGCGACCTTCGAGTGCGCCCGCGAAGCCAGTCACGATGGCGGCGATCACGTGATTCTGGTCGGCCGCGTGCTGCGCTTGCAGGCCGCTGCGTCGCCGCCTGAGCCGCTGTTGTTCGTCGATGGCGGTTACGCCGGGGTCCGGCCGCTGGGCGGTGCTTGAGCGGCTTGCCGGCCCGGCGCCGCCGCGGGCTGGTGATCGATGGGCCGGCGCTCGATGGACTGGACCATGCGGGTGACGGCGGGCGATGCCGCTGCGCAGGGCGCCTTTCATGCATCCGGCGCAGCGGCTATCATCGCTGGTTTTTCTCAGCGGGAGGGCTGGCATGATCAGCGCGGGCATCGTCGGCGGCACCGGGTACACGGGTGTCGAACTGTTGCGCATTCTCGCCGTGCACCCGGGGATCGAGCTGCGCGCGATCACCTCGCGCGGCAACGCCGGGGAGCGCGTCGATGCGGTCTATCCGAGCCTGCGCGGGCACTGCGATCTGGCCTTCTCCGAGCCCGACGAGGGCGAGCTCGGCGAGCTCGATCTGGTGTTTTTCGCCACCCCCAACGGCACCGCCATGCAGATGGCGCCGGCGCTGCTGGCACGCGGCGCGCGGGTCATCGATCTGGCCGCCGACTTCCGCATCCGCGATGTGCAGCTCTGGTCGCACTGGTACGGCATGCAGCACGCCTGCCCGGAGCTGCTCGAAGAGGCCGTCTACGGCCTGCCCGAGGTGCATCGCGCGGCCCTGCGCAGCGCCCGCGTGGTGGCTAATCCGGGCTGCTATCCGACCGCCGTTCAGCTCGGCTTTCTGCCGCTGCTGGAGGCCGGGCTGGTGGATCCGTCGCGGCTCATCGCCAGCGCCGCATCGGGCGCTTCCGGGGCCGGTCGCGGCGCCAGCGTGGCGACCCTGCTGTGCGAAATCTCGGAGAGCCTCAAGGCCTACGCCGTCGATGGCCACCGCCACTTGCCGGAGATCGAGCAGTGCCTCGCGGCGGCCGCTGGCGGCGCCGTCGACCTGACCTTCAGCCCGCACCTGGCGCCGATGACGCGCGGCATCCACGCCACCCTGTTCGCCGAACTGACGGCCGCGGCGGGAGTGGACATCGAGTCGCTGCAGCGGCTGTTCGAAGCGCGCTACGCCGATGAGCCCTTCGTCGACGTGATGCCCCTCGGCAGCCATCCGGAGACGCGCAGCGTGCGCGGCGCCAACACCTGTCGCATCGCCGTGCATCGCCCGCAGGGACGTGGCCGGGTGGTGGTGCTGTCGGCCATCGACAACCTGGTCAAGGGCGCGGCCGGACAGGCGGTGCAGAACGCCAATCTGATGTTTGGCCTCGACGAGTGCGCCGGGCTGGGCGCGCCGCCGCTGGCGCCCTGACGCACCGTGTCTCCCGTCACCCGACAGCACCGAAGCAGCCTGGCCGACAGCTACCAACTCCGGGAGCAGTTGCCGTGGCGCCGCAGCATGTTGTTGCTGCTCATGCTGCTGGTCGCCGTGGCCTCTGCTTGGGGCGGTTACGAGTACGGCCGCTACGCCGGCGGTTTCGACGTGCGCGAAGCGCGCAAGGCGCGCGCCGAGCAGCGCGCGCGGATCACTGAGCTGGAGCGCCGCAATCGCGATCTGCTGACCGAAAATGCCCGCGTGCGACGCGGCTCACAGGTTGATCGCGACGCCCACGCCGCGGTCAGCGCCAGCCTCAGCGCTGCGCAGCAGGAAATGCTCGAAGTGCGCGAGCAATTGGCCTTTTATCGCAGCATCGTCGCCCCTGGCGAGATGTCCCCTGGCCTGCACCTGCAGCGCCTGCGACTGACCCCGGTCGAGGCCGGTCGCTACAGCTACGAACTGGTGCTGACCCAGGCGCAGCGCAGCCAGCGCGAGGCGCGCGGCGATATCGATATGCGTATCAGCGGCCGGCTCGGCGAGCGCCGCGTGACCTACGCGCTGGTCGATGTGAGCGATGGCGGCAGCGAGCGCCTGCACTTCAAGTTCAAGTATTTTCAGAGTTTCGAAGGTGGTCTCAGATTACCCGAGGGCTATCGACCAGAGTCGGTCACCGTCATCGTCGAACCCGACGGTGGCAAGCTCGAGGCCGTGCGCAAAACCCTACAATGGCCGGAAGTGCTTTCCGGAGGATCCTGAGCAATGTTTGGTAGTGGCAAAAAAACGAAATCCGCCAAGGTGCAGACCGTAATCGGCGCCAACTGTGTCTTCACCGGCAACCTGCAGTTCGACGGCGGCTTGCACGTCGATGGCAAGGTTGTCGGCAATGTCAGCGCGGAGCCGGGCTCCGGTGCGGTCGCGGTAATCAGCGAAAACGGCTGTGTCGAGGGCGATGTGCGGGTGCCGCACCTGCTGCTCAACGGCAGTGTGGTGGGCGATGTCTACGCCAGCGAGCGCGTCGAGCTGCTGCGCCACGCGCGGGTCACCGGCAATGTCTATTACAACCTGCTGGAAATGGCCATGGGCGCCGAGATCAACGGCAATCTGCTGCACCGCAAGCCCGATGAGCAGCGCCTGCTGGAACACAGTGATGGTCCGGCCGCGGGGGCCGGCAAGCCGGTGTCAGCGGCTGGCGACGGCCGCGCTGCGGAGATCCCGCCCGAGGTTGATCTGGAAGATGTCGCCGGGGCGCCGGTGGAGACGGTCAAGAGTTGAGCGGTGATGCCGCTGGCTGGTGATGATTATGGCCGCCGGGTGTTGACCGACCGGGGCGCCGGCCGCTATTGTTGACTGCCGAACTAGGTTATTCCGTCAAGGTAAACACATGAGTGCTGAAGCCGAATTTTCCTTCGATGACCCGCTGAACTTCACCGATGCTGCCGCCGGCAAGGTCAAGCAGCTGATCGACGAGGAGGGCAACCCGGATCTGATGCTGCGGGTGTTCGTCTCCGGCGGCGGCTGCTCCGGCTTTCAGTACGGCTTCACCTTCGATGAAGCCGAGCAGGATGGTGACACCGCGGTGCTCAAGGGTGGCGTCAAGCTGCTTATCGATCCGATGAGCTTCCAGTATCTGGTCGGTGCCGAGATCGACTACACCGAGGGTCTGGAGGGGTCGCAGTTCGTGATCCGCAACCCCAACGCCACCACCACCTGCGGCTGCGGTTCTTCCTTCTCCGTATAGCGCCTTCGGGCGACGCGGCAAAGGCGCCTGCGGGCGCCTTTTTCTTGTGACTAAGTATTAAAAAAAACAATCATTATTGTTTTGTGCATTGCAGCATTTGCCAATCTGCTGACGGTTCAGTAAGGTGGTATGGCTTCCGATGCGCGCTGCGCGAGCGTCTGGGGGCATCGTTTTTTTCTGTCTTTGCAACAGCACGAAAAGGGGTGACCATGCAAGAGTACGTACCCGGTCTGGATGGCATTCCGGCGACCAATTCGACCATCTCCGATATCGACGGCGAGCAGGGCATCCTGTCCTATCGCGGTTACAGCATCGAAGACCTCGCCGAGAACTGCAGCTTCGAGGAAACCACCTATCTGCTGATGCACGGTGAGCTGCCCACCGCCGAGCAGCTCTCTCACTTCGATCGCCGCGGCAGCCGTCGGGTCAAGTACAACGCCCGCGAGATCATGAAGTACATGCCGATCACCGGGCACCCGATGGAGATGCTGCAGACCTCCGTGGCCAGCCTCGGCATGTTTTATCCGGAGAGCCGCCAGTACGTCGGTGGCGACGTCGAAGACGAGGAATACCTCGACCAGATGGCGCTGAAGATCATCGCCCGCATGGGCACGCTGGTGGCGATGTGGGAGAGCATGCGCAAGGGTCACTACCCCACCGAGCCGCGCGAAGATCTCAATTACGCCGCCAATTTCCTGTGGATGATGTTCGGCTGGGAGCCGGAGCCGCTGTACGCAGAGATCATGGACGCCTGTCTGGTGCTGCACGCCGAGCACACCATCAACGCCTCGACCTTCTCGGCGATGGTCACCGGCTCGACCCTGGCGCAGCCGTCGATGGTCGCCGCGGCCGCCATCGGCACCCTCGCCGGGCCGCTGCACGGCGCCGCCAATCAGCGCGTGGTGGAGATGCTGCACGCCATCGGTTCACCGGAGAAGGTGCCGGAGTTCGTCGAATCGCGGCTGGAAAAGAAGCAGGTCATCTGGGGCATGGGACACCGCGAGTACTCGGTGAAAGACCCGCGCGCGAAGATTCTGGAGAAGTACATCCCGCGCGTGCTGGAGGCCAAGGGCGGCAACGTCAACCCGCTGTTTCTGACCGCCCGGGCGCTGGAGGAATACTGCGAGAAACGCCTCGGCCCGAAGGGCGTGTTCCCGAACGTGGATTTTTACTCCGGCATCCTCTACTCGGAGATGGGTATCCCGGTGGATCAGTTCACGCCGATTTTTGCCGTCTCCCGCTCCGCCGGCTGGATGGCGCACTGGCGCCAGCAGATCCGCCAGAACCGCATCTTCCGACCGACCCAGATCTACTCCGGCTCGGAGGCGCGCAAGGTCGTGCCGATGGCCTACCGCCGCTGATCGGCGCGGCGCGATCCGCTCCGGGCGGGCCGCAGCGCGGCTCAGCCCGGGTGGATTGCGCCGAGCACCAGGGGCGCCGTGGCGCCCGTCACCGCCGGCAGATTGCCGGCTCGCCCGGCCAGCGTGCGGCTCGCCAGCCAGGCGAAGCAGGTCGCCTCGATCCAGTCCGGGTCCCAGCCCGCAGCGGCCGTCGATTCAACCCTTATCCCCTCCGCCAGCGCGCCCAGCCGCGCCATCAGCCGCGCATTGTGCGCGCCGCCGCCGCAGACCAGCAGGCGCTCACAGCCCGGGGCGCTGCCGCGCAGCGCGTCGACTACGCTGCGTGCGCTCAATTCCAGCAGGGTGGCCTGCACGTCTTCGGCGCGCGCCGCGCGGTAGCCGTCGAGTCGCGCTTGCAGCCAGTCGGGTGAGAAGTGCTCACGGCCGGTGCTCTTGGGGGGCGGGCGAGCGAAGTATTCGTCCGCCAGCAGCTCGTGCAGCAGGCCCGGCAGGCATTCGCCCTGCGCCGCCCAGGCACCGCCGGCATCGAAGCGCTGGCCGCGCTGGAGGTCGATCCAGTAATCCATCAGACAGCTCGCCGGGCCGCTGTCGAAGCCGATTGCCGCAGTGCCGGCGTCACCTGGCAGGAGTGTCAGGTTGGCGATGCCGCCCAGATTGAGTACCGCGCGAAATTCGTCCCGGCTGCGCAGACAGGCGTCGTGCATGGCCGGCGCCAGCGGCGCACCCTGGCCGCCGGCGGCGATATCGCGGCGGCGGAAGTCGGCCACCACCGGGCGGCGCAGGCGCTCGGCGATGCGGCTGGGGTCGCCGATCTGTGCGCTGAAGGCCGGGCTGGCGTCGGGGCGGTGGCGGATGGTGTGGCCGTGGCTGCCGATGGCGCGGATCTCTGCGGCCTTCAGATCGCTGGATGCGAGCAGCGCCTCGCTGGCGTCGGCGAGCAGCTCGCCGAGTTCGGCGTCCAGCGCGTACAGCGTCTCCAGTGGTGTGCTCGTGCAGTGCGCGAGATCCAGCAGACGCCGCCGGAATCGGTCGGGGTAGGCGAGGAAATGGCCGCGGATGAAGCGCGGCCGGTGATGGGGCACTTCGACCAGCGCGGCATCGATGCCGTCGGCGCTGGTGCCGCTCATCAGGCCGATGTACAGCTCAGCCATCGCGGTGGCCGCGGCGATTGCCTGGCAGATCGCCCGCTCGGATCGCCGTCAGGGGTTGGCTGCCAGTCGCTTCGCGCGCAGGGCATCGAGTTCGGCGAACAGGCCGGCAGTCTGCGCTACAAAATCATCGAAATGATGCTTGGCGAGCGGTTCCACGCCGGGCAGATCGACCTTCAGTGGGTTGCGATGCGTGCCGTTGACGAGGAACTCGTAGTGCAGATGCGGGCCGGAGGCCAGCCCGGAGGCGCCGACGTAGCCGATTACCTGTCCCTGCTTGACGCGCGAGCCGTTTTTCAGCCCGCGGGCGTAGCGCGAGAGGTGGGCGTAGAGGCTGCTGTACTTGCTGCCGTGGCGCAGCACCACGGTTCGGCCGTAGCCGCCCTTGCTGCCGCGATGGACGACTTTGCCGTCGCCGGTGGCGCGCACGGGCGTTCCTGTCGGGGCGCCGTAGTCGACGCCGCGATGGGCGCGAATCTTGTGTAGAATCGGGTGCTTGCGGCGCAGATTGAAATGCGAGGTGATGCGCACGATATCCACCGGGTTGCGCAGGAATGCCTTGCGCAGGGTGCGGCCATCCGGTGTGTAGTAGTCGCCGCGGCCCTCCGCAGGCTGATACCAGGCGGCGCGGTGGGTGCGGCCCTGGTTGACGTACTCGGCGCTGAGAATGCGCCCGTCGCGGACCTTCTCGCCATCCCGATACCAGGCCTCGTAGACCACTGCGAAGCGGTCGCCACTGCGTACGTCGAGGGCGAAATCCACGTCCCAGCCGAAGATTCCGGCCAGCTCCATGATGACCGATTGCGGCAGATTGGCGTTTTGCGCTGCGAGGAAAAGCGAGTGGTTGACGGTGCCGGAGGCGCGCTGGATGCGTCGTTCCAGCGTCTCTGTCTGCAGGCGGCTGGTGAAGCCTTCCGCATCGGCCTCGACCAGCAGCAGGGTTTCCTCGTCAATGCGATAACGCAGTTTTTTCAGCTGCTTGTCGGCACCAAAGGCGAGGTCGATCCGCTCGCCGGGGCGAATTCGCTTGAGGTGTTTGGTTTCTTCACCGGCGGCCATCAGCTTGTAGATGACGCTGGCGCCAACGCCGTGGCGCTCGCCGATCAGTGACAGGTTGTCGCCGCGGCGCACCTCTGCGCTGCGCCACTCGATCTCGGGGGCGCGGGAGACTTCGTCAAGGCTGTGGGGGATGCGTGCGGGCAGGCTGCTGGGCAACGGAGTGGGGCTGAGATCCCCTGTGTCGTCGAGCATGGTGTCGTCGAGCATGGCGAGTTGCCGGGGTGGCTCGCGCTGGATGATGCCCGGCCGGGCGCTCTGGGCCGGGCGTGATGTCGCCGGGGTCGGCCACTCGGCTGGCGGCGCGGCCGAGGTCTGTGTGTCATCAATATGCGGTGATCGCGCCGGCGAGGTTTCATCGTCACCGGTGTTGGCCATGACCACGCTCAGCGCCACCAGCCCGCAGACGCTGCCGATGAGCTTGAATGGCGTCTTGAGGTTTAAGCCGGCCGGTTTGTGGCTCAGCGGCTTCGAGTAGTCAATTCGCGTTGTTTCGAAGCGTGTCACAGCGCTGCCTCCGGAATTTGCGCGTACCTTAATAGCGGAGAGTTGTGCGGGTCAACGCAAGCTCGTGTAAGCATGGGAAACTGTAATTTGCGCAGATGAGTCGTTATCGTTGCGCGTTTGCTCGACAAGTATAGGTTGGATCGTGAAATGGCAACGCCGGAAGAGGCATTTGAGCTGATCAGCCGGGGGGCTGACGATATATTGGTCGCCGACGAGTTGAGGGCAAAGTTGCGCGAGGGTCGCCCGCTGCGCATCAAGGCCGGATTTGACCCGACGGCGCCGGATCTGCACATCGGGCACACCGTGCTGATCAACAAGCTTCGCCAGTTCCAGGAGCTGGGGCATGAGGTGATCTTCCTGATTGGTGACTTCACGGGAATGATCGGTGATCCGAGCGGGAAAAACGCTACGCGTCCACCGCTCACCGAGGAGGATGTGCGACTCAACGCGGCTACCTATGAGCGGCAGATATTCAAGATTCTCGACCCGGAGAGAACCCGGGTGGCGTTTAATTCACAGTGGATGTCGCAGCTCGGTGCTGCCGGGATGATCCGCCTTGCCGCCCAGCACACGGTGGCGCGAATGCTGGAACGCGATGATTTCAGCAAGCGTTTCACCAATCAGCAGCCGATCGCCATCCACGAATTTCTCTACCCGCTGGTGCAGGGCTACGACTCGGTGGCCTTGCGTGCGGACGTTGAGCTGGGCGGGACGGATCAGCGCTTTAACCTGCTGGTCGGCCGCGAACTGCAAAAGGGTGCCGGGCAGCCAGCGCAGACGATCATCACCATGCCCCTGCTGGAGGGGCTCGATGGTGTCAACAAGATGTCCAAATCGCTCGGCAATTACATCGGCGTCGATGAATCAGCCGACGACATCTTCGGCAAGGTGATGTCGATTTCCGATGAGCTTATGTGGCGCTACTTCGAGCTGCTCAGCTTCAAAGGCAACAGTGAACTCGCCGATTTGCGTCGGCAGATCGATGAGGGCGGCAACCCCCGCGATGTGAAGTTCCTGCTGGCTGAAGAGCTGGTCGACCGTTTCCATGGGGCGGGGGCAGGCAGGCGCGCCAGGGATGCTTTCGCTTCACGGTTCGGGCGCGGCGAGCTGCCCGCCGATATCCCCGAAGTCGATGTGGGTGCCCCCCCGGCGGGCGTGCAGGTTGCCACAATGCTGTGCGCTGCCGGGCTGACTGAGAGCAGCTCAGAAGCGATGCGCTTGATCGCGCAGGGCGCGGTGCGGCTGGATGGGCAAAAAGTGTCTGACAGGCGTTTGGTGCTCGCGCCGGGCAGCCGCCTTCTGGCCCAGGTTGGGAGGCGCCGGATCGCCCGGGTGTCGGTCGTGGAAAAAAAATGAGCGCGTGGGCTTGACCCGGGCCGCTGGATTCGTAGAATGCGCCGCTCTCGACGCAGACGCGATGAGGCCAGCAGACAGACGATCCCCGCCAGGTGGTGGAATCTGGAGGCTCTTTCAGGTGAGAGAGCTAGCTGCGATTGAGACGCTTGGCGCGTGAATGTCAAGTTATTGGCTTCTTCAGGGGCCGGCAAGTTTTGACTGGCCAGTATTTGAAAAAGTCGTCGGTGTTGAAGTTCTCGATTGTTTGCTGCTTGACAGCGCTGATCGAAGCGCTAAAATGCTCGGCCTCGACAAGCTCGGGACGCTTCTTTAAGGCTTGCTAGCCAGAAGCAAAAGCTCTTTAAAAACATAGACCTAAGTAACTTTTGTGGGTGCTTGCATCGAAATATTGGTTAGCCAATGATTAGATGAAGCATCTACCCCGAAAACTTCGGGTTAGGGTGCTCTTCATCAGCAGTATTTGTGGCTTAGGCCGCAAGATGACTTCAAACTGAAGAGTTTGATCCTGGCTCAGATTGAACGCTGGCGGCATGCCTAACACATGCAAGTCGAACGGCAGCAGCAGAAAGCTTGCTTTCTGGCTGGCGAGTGGCGGACGGGTGAGTAATGCATAGGAATCTGCCTGGTAGTTGGGGATAACTTGAGGAAACTCAAGCTAATACCGAATTAGCCCTACGGGGGAAAGCGGGGGATCTTCGGACCTCGCGCTATCAGATGAGCCTATGCCCGATTAGCTTGTTGGTGAGGTAATGGCTCACCAAGGCGACGATCGGTAGCTGGTCTGAGAGGATGATCAGCCACACTGGGACTGAGACACGGCCCAGACTCCTACGGGAGGCAGCAGTGGGGAATATTGGACAATGGGCGAAAGCCTGATCCAGCAATGCCGCGTGTGTGAAGAAGGCCTGCGGGTTGTAAAGCACTTTCAATTGGGAAGAAAAGCTTAGGGCTAATATCCCTGAGTCTTGACGTTACCTTTAGAAGAAGCACCGGCTAACTCCGTGCCAGCAGCCGCGGTAATACGGA
>CBFCYW010000049.1:0-24109 GCA_965602395.1 uncultured Chromatiales bacterium | reverse complement strand
GTGGATGCTCCCCTTGCACCGACAAAACTGACCAACACCGCCGAGGTGACGTCCTTCGAGCTGGATGGCGACACCACTGATAATGAAGACGACGTCAGCACCGTGGTCAACAGCATCCCGGTGGCCTTCGGCGACAACTACGACTCGGGCGTATTCGACAACACGCCGTTCGATGGCCAGCTCGATGGCGATGATCTCGACGGCGACACGCTGAAGTACGAAGTCGTCGATGAGCCCAGCCACGGCACGGTGAAAATCGAGACCAACGGCGATTTCACCTACACCCCGGATGTGCAATACACCGGCGCCGATTCCTTCACCTTCAAGGTCAACGACGGCAAGCAGGATTCGACGCCCGCCACGATCAGCCTGCAGGTGCTGGAAGAGCCGCGCCCGCCGGTGGTCGAGGGCCCCAACGACTTCGCGACCGATGAGGACACCCCGATCACCCACACGCTGGAGGCCAGCGATCCCAACCTCGATCCGCTGAGCTTCTCGGTGAAGACGGATCCGACCTACGGCGCGGTGGTGATCGACCCGGATACCGGCGAGTGGACCTATACCCCGGTCAACCACAATGTGGACTACGACGTCAGCTTCGTGATTGCGGTCAGCGCCGATGGCGATCAGACCGACGCCACGGTGACTGTCGCAGTCACCGCCCCCAACGACACGCCGGCCTCGGCCAGCGCCACGCTCACGGCCATCGAAGACGGCGGCGCCAGCGATCCGGTCGCACCCACGGTGGTCGATGGGGACGACGACAGCCACACCATCACCCCCGACAGCGACGGCAGCAAGGGTACCGTCGAGGTGGTCGACAACAAGCTGGTGTACACCCCGAACCCGAATGCCGACGGCAGCGACAGCTTCACCTTCCGCGCCACCGACGACGGCGGCGAGTTCGTGATCGGCACGGCCACGGTGGACATCGAATCGGTGAATGATGAGCCCACCGCTACCAGCGCGGCGATCAGCACGCCGGAGGATGTCGCCAGCACGCCGATGGCGCCGGATGTGAGCGATGTGGACATCGACAGCGCCAGCGGCGAGACCTTTACCGTCATCATCCTCACCCAGCCGGCCAACGGCACGGCGACGGTGGTCAACGGCGACCAGCTGGTGTACACGCCGAATGCCGACTTCAACAGCGACGACAACGGCAACGACAGCTTCACCTATCGGGTTGAAGACAGCGGCGGTGAAACTATCGAAGGCACGGCCACGGTCACCGTCGGCGGCGACAACGACGCGCCGAGCAGCGCCAGCGCCAGCATCGCCACCGACGAGGATGCGATCAGCGCGCCGGTGACGCCGCAGGTGATCGATGTGGACGATGATCAGCACACCCTGAGCATCGTCACCCAGCCGGCCAATGGCACGGCAGAGGTGGTGGTCAACGGGACTCAGCTGGTGTACACGCCGAATGCCAACTTCAACGGCAGCGACAGCTTCACCTTCCGCGCCATCGACGACGAGAACGGCAGCGTGGTCGGCACCGCCACGGTGACGGTCGCCGCGATGAATGACGCGCCGACCGCTACCAGCGCGGTCATCGCCACCAGCGAGGACTCCGACGGCGCACTGGTCACGCCTTCGGTGAGCGATGCGGACAGCGACGACAGCCACACCTTTACCGTGCTCACCCAGCCGAGCCTGGGCACCGCGGCGGTGGTCAACAACCAGCTGCTCTACTCGCCGAACCCGGACGCCAACGGTGACGACAGCTTCACCTTCCGCGCCACCGACAGCGGTGGGCAGTGGGTGGATGGCACGGCGACGATCACGGTGACCGCGGTCAACGATGCGCCCAGCGCCACCAGCGCCAGCATCGTCACCGACGAGGACACCCCCAGCGCCCCGCTGACGCCCTCGGTGACCGATGTCGACGACGACCAGCACACGCTGAGCATCAGCACGCAGCCGGCCAACGGCAGCGCGGCGGTGGTCAACAACCAGCTGGTGTACACGCCGAATGCCGATTTCAGCGGCGGCGATAGCTTCGGCTACGTGGTCACCGATGCCCTTGGCGCCGGGATTCACGGCACCGCGCAGGTCACGGTGGGTGCGGTCAACGATGCACCGGTGCTGCTGCACGACAACATCAACGGCCTCTACACCTACGTCGGTGGCAGCCTCAGCGTCAGCTTCGCGGTCAGCGATGACGATGCCGCAGATACCCACAGCTACAGCGTCAGCGGTGCGGCGACGCGCAACAGCTCGCTGGGCACGGCTGAGTTCGTCGGCAATACGCTGAACTTCACCGCGACCACCGCCGGTAGCGAAACGCTCACCGTGACGGTCAGCGACGGCAGCGACAGCGACAGCTACAGCTTCCCGGTGACGGTGGTCGCAGCGCCCGCCGCAGACAGCAACGGCGACGGCCTCAGCGATGAGCAGGCGCGCGCGCTGGGTCTCGACCCGACGGCCGCCAATGGCGACAGCGACGGCGACGGCACGCCCGATGCGGTCGAGCTGGGCTCACCCGGCAGCCCGATCGACAGCGACGGCGACGGCGTGATCGATGCGCTGGAAGAAGGTAGCGCGGCCAACGACGCCGGGCGCATCGCGGTGCGCATCACCGACGCCATGGCCAGCGCCAGCGGCATCAGCGGGCTGAGCAGTGGCACGATGTTCATCGAAGCCACCGGTGAAGGCGAAACCCTGCGCGTGCCCGTGGATCTGTCCGGTACTCCGCTGATCGACGCCGGCAGCCTGCCCATCGATATGGCCTACAGCTTCCCGCTGGGCGTGTACGGCTTCAGCGTCACCACCGGTGGCGACGCAGTGGCCACGGTGACCATCCACTTCCCGGATGGCACCGAGATCCCGGACAGTGCAGTGGTGCGCAAGCTGAGCGCCAGCGATGTCTGGGAGACCTTCCCCAGTGCCACGCTGGATCGCGCAGCGGCGAGCGTGACCCTGACGCTGGTGGATAACGATCGCTTCGACAGAGACAGTGAAGTCGGCGTGATTCGCGATCCGGTCAGCCTGGGCGTGCCCAACGCCAGTGTCAGCAACGATGCTGGCGGCGGTGGCGGTGCCGGCGGACCGCTGGGTCTGCTCGGTCTGGCACTGCTCGGCGGCTGGCGGCAGCGCAGCCGGCAGCAGCGCCGGCGCGACTAAATGGCGTAGCAGCGGTGATCGGCGCCGATAGCTCCTCGGGGTTCTGCTCCCGGAGCCGGCACCGCCGCTAACCGCCCGCAAGGATGCGGTGACCGCGACACCCGAGGGTGTCGCGGTTTTTTTTTCTTTTTTGGGGGGGTGCGCGATGCGATTCGCCAGCGCCTTCGGGCGGCGAAGGCGGCTGGCCTGACGAGCCGCACATCGCGCCCGTGGGCGCGGTCACGAATCCACGAATTGCGACAGCTTTACCCCCGCCAGGGGCTTTGGTGGGAGCGAATTCAGGCCTAGACTGAAAGGCAAATTAAATTGGCAAATATCTGTGAGCATTACAAAAAAGCATCGTTACCATCACGGTGATCTGCGCGAGGCACTGGTTCAGGCAGCGGTTTCGTTGATCACCGCTGAGGGAGCGGAAGGTTTCAGTCTGCGCCGCGTCGCCAATCTGCTGGGGGTTTCCCAGAGTGCGCTTTACAGCCACTTTCGCGATAAGGATGACCTGTTCGCCGCAGTCGCCGCAGTGGGCTTCGAGCGCCTCCACCAGCGTCTGCAGGAGATGCTGGCGCAGTGTCCGGCGCAGGTGCCCGGCGAGCGGGACATCGCCCACCGCCGGGCCGCGGCGCTGGTGCGCGGCTACGTCGGCTTCGCGCTCGCCGAGCCGGCCATGTTCGGCCTGATGTTCCGCACCCCGCGCGGCGGCCTGGGTCGATATCCACTGCTGTCCGCGGCCTCTGCGGACTGTCTGGCGCTAATCCAGTCCAGCCTGGTCCGCTGTGCGCAGCCCAGCGCTGCCAGCGGCGCGGATCCGCAACAGGCGGAGCTGCGCGCCGCCGCCGGCTGGGCGCAGGTGCACGGTCTCGCCGAACTGCTGCGCAGCCAATGGCTGGAGCCGCGGCTGTTGCCGGCGACGCTGCTCGACAGGCTCGCCGACCTGCTGCTGAGCACGCTCAGCGCGCCGCTGGGTGCCCCGTCGAGCGGGCACGCGGACGACGCCGGCAAGCAGGCTGGGCGCGCGGGCGATCAGCGCGCCGCTGACGGTGGGCAGGTGTCGGTGCAGACACTGTTTGATCAGCTTTCCGCTACCGCCAGCGGTTGACCCGCCGCGCCGGCCCGCGGCGCTCGCGGGGCGGTGCAGATATGCTGTCTGAGCGCTAAAGGCCGGCCGCTGCGCAGACGCTAACTGTGCTGACAACGAGGTCGCTGCCACGTCCCGACCAGAGCGGCCGGGCGGCCTCGTCCGGCGAGGAAAGCACAACAGCATGCAGTACACAGACAGCTACGAGGCCAGCGCGGAGTGCCTGCGCCTGGCGCTGGGGCAGATGGCGCAACACAAGGTTGCGGTCAATCCGCTCAATTACTCGATTTGGTACGAGTACGTCAGCCGGCGCAACGCGCAGTTGCGCGAACTGCTCGATCGCTTGCTGCGCGAAGGCAAGGTGCCGCGCGACGAAGAGGCCGAGCGGATCTTTCGCGAATTCATCCTCGACGGCGACGAGGCGCGCCTGGAGGGGGTGCAGATGCAGCTGCGCAAGCTGCTGGAGAGTATCCTCGATTCCACCGCGGAGATGGATGCGCGCGCCGCCCGCTACGGTGAATCGCTGGACAATCTGGCCCCCAGGCTGTGCGACGACATGAGCGTCGACACCATCCGCGAGGTGATCGGCGCGCTGATGGCCGGCACCGAGAGCATGCGCGAATCCAACGCCAGCATGCGCGCCGAGCTGGAGCAAAAGGCGCGCACCGTGGAGGAGCTTCGCCGTGAGCTGGACTCGGCGCGCCAGCAGGCGCTGGTCGATCCGCTCACCGGGCTGTGCAACCGCAAGGGGCTGGACCAGGCGGTGGCCGACCACTTGCGCGAGCTTCGCAGCGGCGACGACGGCGGCCCGCTGTGTGTGCTGCTGCTGGACATCGACCACTTCAAACGCGTCAACGATACCTTTGGCCACCTGTTCGGTGACAAGGTCATCCAGGGCGTGGCCAATGTGCTGCGCCAGTCGCTGAAGGGGCAGGATACCGCGGCGCGCTACGGCGGAGAGGAGTTTGCCGTGGTGCTCCCCGACACCGGTCTGGATGATGCGCTGAAGGTGGCCGAGTTCGTCCGTCAGCGGTTGGCGCGCAGCCGCATCCGCCGCCGGCAGAACAACGGTGAAATGAGCCAGGAATCGGTCACCGCCTCGTTGGGAGTGGCCGAGTACCGCCCCGGCGAGCCGCTCGAAAGCTGGCTGGAGCGCGCCGATGCGGCGCTCTACCTGGCCAAGCAACAGGGCCGCAACAGGGTGGTTGGCGAGGTGAGGCCAGCGGCCGGATAGCCCGCCGCCATCGTCCAGAGGCGACAAAAAAAGGGCGCCGGATGTGCAATCCGGCGCCCTTTGCTGTTTGTCAGCCAGTGCTGACGGCGGCTACTTTTTCTTCTTCTTTGGCGCGTAGATGTCGGTGCAGCTGCCCTCGGCGACTTCGCAGGCGAAGTTGAAGGTTTCCGAGAGCGTCGGATGCGGGTGCACCGACAGCGCCACATCTTCGATATCCGCGTCCATCTCCAGCGCCAGCACCGCCTCGGCGACCAGCTCACCGGCGTTCGGGCCGACCATGCCGGCGCCGAGGATGCGGTGGTTTTCCGGATCGATCAGCACCTTGGTGAGGCCCTCGTTGCGACCGAGACTCAGCGAGCGGCCGCTGGCCGCCCACGGAAACGCGCCCTTTTCGTAGGCGATGCCCTGTGCTTTCGCTTCGGTTTCGGTGAGCCCCATCCACGCCACCTCCGGGTCGGTGTAGGCCACCGACGGGATGGTGCGCGCGTCGAAGTGGGATTTCATGCCGGCGATGGCCTCGGCGGCGGTCTTGCCCTCGTGGGTGGCCTTGTGCGCCAGCATCGGCTGGCCGACCACGTCGCCGATGGCGAAGATGTGCGCCACGTTGGTGCGCTGCTGCGAATCGACCGCGATAAAGCCGCGTTCGTCCACTGCCACGCCGGCGTTCTCGGCGCCGATCTTGTTGCCGTTGGGGCTGCGCCCCACCGATAGCAGGACGCGATCGAAGGTGTCGCTGGCTGGCGCTTTGCCGCCCTCAAAGCTGACCACCAGCCCCTCCGTTTTGGCTTCGATGCCGGTGACCTTCGCTTTGGTGAAGATGTTTTCGTAGCGCTTGCCGATGCGCTTTTCCAGCGGTTTGACCAGATCGCGATCGCAGCCGGGGATGATGCCATCGGCCAGTTCGACGATGGTGACCTTCGAGCCCAGCGCGTCGTACACCGTGGCCATTTCCAGGCCGATGATGCCACCGCCGATGACCAGCAGCCGCTCGGGCACATCCGCCAGCGCCAGCGCGCCGGTGGAGTCCATCAGCCGCTCGTCGTCGTAGGGCAGGCCGGGGATTTTCACGCTCTGCGAGCCGGCGGCGATGATGCAGTGATCGAAGCTGATCACCGTGCGCTTGCCGTCTTTTTCCACCGCCAGCTGGTTCGGCGACAGGAAGCTGCCGACGCCGAACACGGTCTGCACCTTGCGCTGTTTGGCGAGCCCGGCGAGGCCGCCGGTGAGCTGGCCGATGACCTTTTCCTTGAAGCCGCGCAGCTTGTCGATGTCGATTTGCGGCTCGCCGAAGCTGATGCCGTGGTCGCCCATCTCGCGCGCTTCGTTGAGGATCGCCGCGCTGTGCAGCAGCGCCTTAGAGGGGATGCAGCCGACGTTGAGGCAGACCCCGCCGAGCGAATCGTAGCGCTCGACCATCACCACCTTTTTGCCCAGATCGGCGGCGCGAAAGGCTGCGGTGTAGCCGCCGGGGCCGGCGCCGAGCACCAGCACTTCGGCGTGCAGATCGGATTCGCCGGTGGCCGCGGCGGGCGTCGCTGCCGCGACCGGCGCTGCGTCGGCCGCGGCTGCCGGCGCGGCTGCGGCGGGTTTGTCGCCAGCGTCAGCCGCGACTTCCAGCATGCACACGGCGCTGCCCTCGGAGACCCGGTCGCCGACCTTGACCAGCATCTGGCTGATCGTGCCGGCCTGCGGGCAGGGCACTTCCATGCTCGCCTTGTCGGATTCCAGGGTGATCAGCGAGTCTTCCTCGGCGACGTTGTCGCCTTCGCCGACCAGCACTTCGATGATTTCCACGTCGTCGTAGTCGCCGATATCCGGCACCTTGACGGTGATCAGTTCACTCATGGTTGTTTCTCGATTTTGAAGCGGGCGGCGGCGCGCCGGCCTTGCTCGCGGGGCACGCCGCCGTCGTGGTCGCGGCTACTACAGCAGCAGGCGGCGGATGTCGCCGGCGAGCTGGCAGTAGTGGGCGAGGAAGCGCGCCGCGTCGGCGCCGTCGATCACCCGGTGGTCGTAGGTCAGATCCAGCGGGCACATCAGCCGCGGCACGAAGTCTTTACCGTTCCACACCGGCTGCATGCGCGCGCGGGTGATGCCGAGGATCGCCACCTCCGGCGCGTTGACGATCGGCGAAAAGTGCGTGCCGCCGATGCCGCCGAGGCTGGAGATGGTCATGCAGGCGCCCTGCATCTCATCCGGCTTGAGCTTTTTGGCCCGGGCGCGGGCGGAGATGTCGGACATTTCCTCGGAGAGCTGGTAGATCGACTTTTTGTCCACGTCTTTGAAGACCGGGACGACCAGGCCGTTGGGCGTGTCCACCGCGATGCCGATGTTGCAGTACTTCTTGTAGATCAGCGCCGCGCCGTCGGGAGTCAGCGAGCTGTTGAACTTGGGGAAGGCCCGCAGGCAGGCGGCCAGCGCCTTTATGTGGAACACCAGCCCGGTGACCCGCACGCCCTGTTTTTCCGCCTCCGCCTTGAGCGATTTGCGGAAATCCTCCATCGCGGTGATGTCGGCTTCGTCGTGGTGGGTGACCATCGGCAGGTTCAGCCAGGAGCGGTGCAGATTGGCCGCGGAGAGCTTGGGGATGCGGCCCATCTCGACCCGTTCGATCTCGCCGAATTTGCTGAAATCGACCTCCGGAATCGGCGGTATGCCCATGTGCCCCTCGGGCAGGCCGGTGCCGCCGCCGCGCACCACCCCGGCGCCGGAGAGGGCATCTTTGATGAAGGCTTTGACATCGCTCTTGAGGATGCGGCCCTTGCGACCGCTGCCCTGGATCAGCGACAGATCCGCGCCCAGTTCGCGGGCAAAGCGCCGCACCGCCGGGCTGGCGTGGGCCTTTTTCTGCGCCTCATCGCTGATGTGCGCGGTGGGCGATGCCGGCTTTGGCGCAGCTGCTGCGGGGGGTGGAGCCGGGGCTGCCGCGGGCGCTTGCGGCGGTGGCGAGCCGGGCTGCGCCGCCGGCGCTGGAGTGGTCTCGGCAGCGCCTGCGGAGACGCTCAGCACCAGTACCGGGCTGCCTTCGGAGACGTTGTCGCCCAGCTGCACGCGCATCTCTTTCACCGTGCCGGCGGCGGGCGAGGGCACCTCCATGCTGGCTTTGTCGGATTCCAGCGTGATCAGGCTGTCTTCGGCGGCGACTGTGTCGCCGGGGGCGACCAGTACCTCGATGACTTCCACGCCGCTGTAGTCGCCGATGTCGGGCACGCTGACCAGCATCTCGCCACCGCTGGCCGGCGCCGCGCCATCCGCCGCGGACGAGATATGCGTCGCCGTGCCGTCGGCGTTGGCCACGGTTTCGTCGACCGCGACGTCGCCGCTGCCGGCGGCGGCGCCGTCGACCTCCAGCAGCAGCACCAGGCTGCCCTCGGAGACGCGATCGCCGATCTGCACCTTGAGTTCTTTCACCGTGCCGGCCACCGGGCTCGGCACTTCCATGCTGGCCTTGTCGGATTCCAGCGTGATCAGACTGTCCTCAGCGGCCACCGAATCGCCGGGCTGTACCAGCACTTCGATGATTTCCACGTCGGCGTAGTCGCCGATATCGGGGACGAAAATTTCCTGGATGTTTGCCATGTTCGTGTTCTCCGTCGTGGGCCGCCGTTAAACCGTCACCGGGTCGGGTTTGTCGGGGTTGATGCCGTATTTGGCGAGCGCCTCGCCGACCGTGCTGCGCTCGATGGCGCCGTCGTCGGCCAGCGCTCGCAGCGCGGCGATCACCACGTAGTGGCGGTCCACTTCAAAGAAATCGCGCAGCGCGGCGCGGGTGTCGGAGCGGCCGAAGCCGTCGGTGCCGAGCACCTCGTAGCGGCCGGGCACGAACTGGCGGATCTGATCCGCGTAGATTTTCATGTAGTCGGTGGAGGCGATCACCGGCCCGGCGGCGTCGGCCAGGCATTCGCCGACGTAGCTCCGGCGCGGCTCGGCATCCGGGTGCAGGCGATTCCAGCGCTCTGTGGCCAGGCCATCGCGGCGCAGCTCGTTGAAGCTGGTGACGCTCCACACATCGGCGGTCACGCCCCAGTCCGCGGCGAGCATTTCGCCGGCGGCGATCACCTCGCGCAGGATGGTGCCACCACCGAGCAGTTGCGCGCGCGGCGCGGATTTCTTCTTCGCCGCGTGGCTGGCGAGGCGGTACATGCCCTTGACGATGCCCTCGGCGCTGCCCTCGGGCATCGCCGGGTGGGTGTAGTTCTCGTTCATCGCGGTGATGTAGAAGAAGACGTTTTCCTGGTTCTGCACCATGCGCTGCATGCCGTTGTGCACGATCACCGTCAGCTCGTAGTTGAAGCAGGGGTCGTAGGCGACGCAGTTGGGGATGCTCGACGCCTGCATCAGGCTGTGGCCGTCCTGGTGTTGCAGGCCCTCGCCGTTGAGCGTGGTGCGCCCGGCGGTGCCGCCGATCAGGAAGCCGCGCGCCTGCATGTCACCGGCCGCCCAGGCCAGATCGCCGATGCGCTGGAAGCCGAACATCGAGTAGTAGATGTAGAAGGGCACCATGTTGATGCCGTGGGTGGAGTAGGCGGTGGCGGCGGCGATCCAGGAGGACATGGCGCCGGCTTCGTTGATCCCCTCTTCGAGGATCTGGCCGGATTTGTCCTCCTTGTAATACATGATCTGGTCCTTGTCCTGCGGCTCGTACAGCTGCCCCACGGAGGAGTAGATGCCGAGCTGGCGGAACATGCCCTCCATGCCGAAGGTGCGCGCCTCGTCGGGCACGATCGGCACGATATTCTTGCCCACCTGCTTGTCGCGGCTGAGCATGGTCAGCAGGCGCACGAAGCCCATGGTGGTGGACATCTCGCGCTCGCCGCTGCTGTCGAGCAGGGCCTGGAAGGTCTCCAGTGCCGGCACCTGCAGCGGCGCGGCGAAGTTCTTGCGCGCCGGCAGGTAGCCGCCGAGCGCTTCGCGGCGCGCCTTGATGTACTTCACCTCTTCGCTGTCTTCGGCCAGGCGGATGTATTCGCCGGCCTCGACCTGCTCGTCGGTGAGCGGGATGTTGAAGCGGTCGCGCATCGCCATCAGTGAGTGCACGTCCATCTTCTTCTGGCTGTGGGTGCGGTTCTGGCCCTCGCCGGCCTCGCCCATGCCGTAGCCCTTGACGGTCTTGGCCAGGATCACCGTCGGCTGGCCGGTGTGGTTGACTGCCGCGTGGTAGGCGGCGTAAACCTTGTGCGGATCGTGGCCGCCGCGGTTCAGGCGCCAGATGTCGTTATCCGAGAGCATCGACACCATGGCCTTTGTCTCCGGGTATTTGCCGAAGAAGTGCTCGCGGGTGTAGGCGCCGCCCTTGGCCTTGAAATTCTGGTACTCGCCGTCGACGGTTTCGTCCATCAGCTGCACCAGCTTGCCGTCTTTATCCTTGGCCAGCAGCGGATCCCAATAGGAACCCCAGACCACTTTGATGACATTCCAGCCGGCGCCGCGGAACACGCCCTCCAGTTCCTGGATGATCTTGCCGTTGCCGCGCACCGGGCCGTCGAGGCGCTGCAGGTTGCAGTTGATCACGTAGACCAGGTTGTCGAGTTTCTCGCGCCCGGCCAGGGAGATGGCGCCGAGCGATTCCGGTTCGTCCATCTCGCCGTCGCCCATGAAGGCCCAGACCTTGCGGTTGTCGGTCTTGGCCAGCTTGCGGTGCTGCAGATACTTGAGAAAGCGCGCCTGGTAGATCGCCATCAGCGGGCCGAGACCCATGGACACGGTCGGGAACTGCCAGAAATCGGGCATCAGCCAGGGGTGCGGATAGGAGGACAGCCCCTCGCCCGCGGATTCGCGGCGGAAGTTGTCGAGCTGTTCCTCGCTGAGCCGGCCTTCGAGGAAGGCGCGCGCGTACACGCCCGGCGCCGAGTGGCCCTGCATGAATACCAGGTCGCCGCCGTGCTCCGGGTTGGCGCCGTGGAAGAAGTGGTTGAAGCCGACGTCGTAAAGCGTCGCCGAGGAGGCGAAGCTGGCGATGTGCCCGCCCAGATCCGGATTGCTCTTGTTGGCCCGCATCACCATCGCCAGTGCGTTCCAGCGGATCACCGAGCGGATGCGGTGCTCGATATCGTGATCGCCCGGACTGCGCGCTTCGAGCTGCGTCGGGATGGTGTTGATGTACGCGGTGTTGGGGCTGTGCGGAATGTTGGCGCCGGAGCGGCGCGACTTCTCTATCAGCCGTTCGAGCAGGTAGTGGGCGCGCTCAACGCCCTCGGCATCGACGACGGCTTCCAGTGCGTCGATCCATTCCTGGGTTTCTTGCGGGTCGACATCTTGGTGATTCGGCATGTCTTGTTTCTCGTCTTCTGGAGTTGTGCGGTGCAGATCTTGTCTGCGCAATCGTGTGCAGCTCAGCACGGGGTGGATCACACCTCGGCTGGGCTCCCCTGACAGTCTTTACAAGAGTTACAAGCGGATATCCTTGCCCGGTCATCGGGCGCGGCGTCGTGGGTGATGACGCCGGCGGGATGGCCCCGCCAGAGGCTCACCCGGGCGGGGTGAGTGCTTATCTCTGCTCGTTATAAGAATGATTTATAGTGATTATTCGGCGGGCATTATAACCTTGGAAATGTCGATTACGCCACGCCAAATCGGCGCCGCAGATGTGGCCTGTCCGCCGCCAGCCCCGCCGCCAGCCCCTCCACCCGGCCCCTCCGCCCGGCCCGATCGACCGATCTCAGCCGGCGAGATCCGCCAGCAGTCGCTGGCCGTCGTCCGCCACCGCAAGGCAGCGCACCCGCTCGATGCGGTTGTAGCGCGCCGGCCCGTCGTCGACCTCGGCGCTGACGCGCAGGTAGTTCGGCGTGTAGCCACTGATCCGCCAGCGGCCACCGTCGAGCCGCTCGCCATCGCCCTCCCAGAGCACCTCGAACTCGCGGCCGACAAAGCGCGTCAGCGCGTCGCGCTTCATCCGCGCCGCCAGCTCGTGCAGCTCGCGCGAGCGCGCCCGCTTGGTGGCCTTGTCCAGCGGATCGGGCAGGCGCGCGGCGCGGGTGCCGGCGCGTGGCGAGTAGCTGAAGATGTGCAGCTGGCCGAAGCCGATCTCGGCGACGAAATCCAGCGTCTGCCGCCACTCGTCGTCGCTCTCGCCGGGGAAGCCGACGATCACATCACTGGTCGGGTTGAAATCCGCCACCGCGCTGCGCGCCCGCGCCACCAGCGCGCGAAACTCGGCCGTCTTGCAGCGCCGCGCCATGCGCCGCAGCACGCTGTCCGCGCCGCTTTGCAGCGGCAGGTGCATGTGCGGCATCAGCCGTGGGTTCTGGAATAATTCGAAGAAGTTGTCCGGCAGATCCCAGGGTTCCACCGAGGCCAGCCGCAGGCGCGGCAGATCGGTCTCGGCGAGGATGGTTGCGATCAGCGTGTACAGATCGCTGCCATCGCCGAGATCCGCGCCGTAGCCGCCCACGTGCACCCCGGTCAGCGCCGCCTCCTGCACGCCCTGCGACACCAGCGCGTTGATCTGGGCGATGATTTCCGCCAGTGGCCGGCTGCGCTCGGCGCCGCGGGCCACGGTGACGATGCAGAAGCTGCAGCGGTAGCGACAGCCATCCTGCACCTTGATAAAGGCGCGCTGGCGGCCTTGGGCGAAGATCGCCGCGGCGCCCGGCGCGCTGGCCGCGGCCGGCATCGCCGGCAGGTCGAGTTGCTCGCGGGCGATCTCCACCAGGCGGTCTTTGTCGCGGTTTTCGACCACCAGATCGACGCCCGCCGCGGCCGCTTCCTCCGGCGCCAGCGAGGCGTAGCAGCCGGAGACCACCAGCTTGGCGTTGGGGTTTTCGCGCTGCAGGCGGTGGATGGTGCGGCGCGATTTGCGCACCGCTTCGGCGGTCACCGCGCAGGTGTTGAGCACCAGCAGCTCGGCGTCGCCGACGATGCGCGTCAGCGTGTGGCCATCGGCGCCGAAGCGCTGCGACCAGTTTTCCAGCTCGGCCTCGTTGAGGCGGCAGCCGAGGGCCTTGAGGTGTACCTGCACGCCGGTGCTCCGGGGCTTGGGGTGGGCGCGGATTGTAACGCGGGGCGCGCCGGCGTCGACAGCTTGCTAGACTGCGGCGGATGAAGCCATCCGACCCCTCCGCCACCGCGGCGCCCAGCGTGGCCCTGGCCGTTACCGGCGCCTCCGGCATCCAGTACGCGCTGCGCCTGCTGGAGTGCCTGATCGAGCGCGGCTGCCACGTCTACCTGATGTTCAGCAAGCCGGGGCAGATCGTCACCGCGATGGATACCGATCTGAAATTGCCCGCACGACCGGCGGATATGGCGCGCTTTTTCAGCGAGCGCTACTCTGCAGCACCGGGGCAGTTGCAGGTCTTCGGCGAGCAGCAGTGGACCGCGCCGGTGGCCTCCGGCTCGGCCGCGCCGGATGCGCTGGTGGTCTGCCCCTGCACCACCGGCACGCTGGCGGCGATCGCCACCGGGCAGTGCAAATGCCTGATCGAGCGCGCCGCGGACGTGGCGCTGAAGGAGCGCAAAAAGCTGATCGTGATGCCGCGCGAGATGCCCTTTTCCGAGATCCATCTGGAGAACATGCTGCGCCTGGCGCGCATGGGCGCGGTGATCATGCCGCCCAATCCGGGCTTTTACTTCCACCCGACAAGCGTTGCAGAGCTGGTCGATTTCGTCGTCGCCCGAGTGCTCGACCACCTCGGCATCGCCCACCAGCTGCTGCCGCGCTGGGGGCTCGACCAGCCGGGAGACGACTGATGCGCCTGCCACTGTTCCCGCTTTCCAGTGTGCTGCTGCCCGGCGGGCGGATGCCGCTGCGCCTGTTTGAGCCACGCTATCTGGACATGGTCTCGCGCTGTCTGCGCGTCGGTGAGGGCTTTGGCGTCTGCCTGATCGAATCCGGCGGCGAGGTCGGCGAGCCGGCGCAGCCGCACGCCATCGGCACGCTGGCCTACATCGCCGATTGGGATCAGGGGGCGGACGGCCTGCTGCAGATCATCGCCGAAGGCGCGCAGCGCTACCGCCTGCTGCACAGCCAGGCTCAGCCCGACAACCTGCTGGTCGGCGAAGTGGAGCTGCTGGCCGCGCCGCAGCCACAGCCGCTGCAGGCGCGCCACGGCGGCCTGGCGACGCTGCTCGAACAACTGCTGGAGCAGCTCGTCGATGCCATCCACTACCCGGTGGCGCAGTTCGATGACGCCGAATGGGTCTCCGGTCGGCTCGCCGAGCTGTTGCCGGTGGACGCCGGTCTGCGCCAGCGCTGGCTGGAGCTGGACGACGCCAACACGCGCCTCGACGACATCGCGCGCAGCCTGGCGGAGATGGCCCGCGACGCCTGACGGCCGCCGCCGCGGGCGAAAACCCGCCGGCTCGCTCAGGCCGATTCGCCCGGCGCCGGGTGGAAGGTCAGCGGCGCACTCTGGCGACGCCCGCGCTTGGCCTGCAGCAGCAGCGGCGCGCAGCGACTCGCATCGTGGTAGATGGTCACGCAATCCAGGCAGGCGAAGCACTCGTCGTAGTCGATGCTGCCGTCGCGCTCGATGGCGGCGTACTCGCAGCGCGCGCGGCACAGCTGGCAGGGTGAGCCGCACTCGGCGCGGCGTGCGATCCAGTCGCGGCGGCGCAACCGGCCGAACAGCGCCAGCGCCCCGCCCAGCGGGCACAGATAGCGGCAGAAGCCCTTGTACAGAAACAGCCCCAGCAGCAGCCACAGCGCGGCGTAGAGCACAAAGGGCCAGGCGCGCTCGAAGCCGAGGGTGATGGCGGTCTTGAACGGCTCCACCTCGACCAGCGCATCCATCGCCGCCGGCGCCATCAGGGCGCTGCCCGCCAGCACCGCCAGCACGACGTACTTGAGCCGCTTCAGGCGCCGATCCCAGCGGGCGGAAAATCTCAGCTGCGGCAGGCGCAGCGCGCGGCCGATGGCGTGGGCGAACTCCTGCAGCGCGCCGTAGGGGCACAGCCAGCCGCAGAACAGGCCGCGGCCCCACAGCGGCAGGCTGGCCAGCACCACCAGCCACAGCAGCAGCGACAGCGGATCGTAGAGCAGATAGGCCAGGCCGCCGCCCTCGGCCAGTGCGCGCAGCACCCCCAGCGGGGTGACGATGCTCAGCTGCGCCTGCCCGTACCAGCCGATGAAACCCAGCGTGACCGCCAGCGCGGCGAGGCGCAGCGGCCGCAGCGCCGGCTGTCGCGCCAGCCAGTCGCCGCGCCGCAGCAGCGCCCAGACGAGCGCCGCCAGCAAGCCCGCCAGCAGTGCCAGATTGACCGCCTGATCGCGCCACGAACCCAGCCACAGCGGCTCCGCCTCGGCCACCTCCGGGCGCTGGTAGTAGCGCGCCGGCGGGTTCACTGCCAGCTCGATCTCGCCGACCCCGACCTGCGGCGTGAGCATGCCGCGCTGGCGCACCGCTTTGAGCTTTAGCGTCCACGGCGAGCCGGGGTCGAAGCCCATGCGGGTGTCGAAGCGCAGCAGGATGTACTGCGCCGGCTCGGGCACGCCGGGCAGGAATTCCAGCTCCAGATCGGCGTCGCGCAGCGCGATCGGATAGCCGTTTTGCTCCGCGGCGATGCGATCCGGCGTGGTGTTGCGCACGAAGTGCTCACTGAGCAGCGGGTGGCGCCCGGTGCTCATCACCAGGATGCCCTCGTCGTGCGCCGCCACCGAGTAGCCGCGCGCCAGCTCGGCGCGCGAGCGCTCGCTGATCAGGCTGTAGGCGACCCCGGGAACGCTCAGATCGGCGACCCAGAACTCGCCGTAGAGCGCGTCCGGTTCGTCCAGCGCGATGTCGTCGAGGGCGGCGAAGCGGGTCTCGGCGAACAGCGCTTCGACCTCGCGATTGAGCACCCGGCGATGGCTGATCAGCCCGGCGTCGAGCAGGCCCGACCAGTCGCGCACCTCGATGAGATCCGCGCGCGGGCGCGCCGCCGGGCCGCTGGCGACGCCGCCGATGCGCGCCCGCGCCACCTGCAGGGCGGCGGCGAAAATGCTCTCGTTGGCGATCCGCACCGAGGCGGTGGCTTTGGTGACGCCGTCGATGTGCACGACGCCGCTGTTGTCGCGCTGGCCGCTGGCGTAGGCGCTGTCGACCTTGATCGTCTGGCCCAGCGATTTGCCGGCGTACTGGCGCAGGAAGATGTGCAGCGGCGCCTCGCCGAGGCCGCTGACGAACACCGGCTCGTTCTGCGAGATCAGCTGCACGTCGAGCAGCTGGCCGTCGCTGTCCATCGCGATCAGCAGGTTCATCGGCGCGCCGGAAAAGCCGGGGATCGGCGCCAGCTCGGCGCTTTCGAAGATATATCCGGCGAGGCTGCCGCCGCTGGAGTGCAGCTCCCAGGCGGGCAGCTCGGCGAGCCGCTGGCCGAGCAGCAGCGGCGGCTGCACGCGCGCGGCCAGCTCGGCCTCGCTCAGCGCGGCGCGCGCCGCCGGGGTGGCGAGCGCGAGCAGCGCGGCGAGCAGGCCCGGCAGCAGTGCGGCGAGCGCTCGCAGCATCAGTCCGCCGGCCGCCGCGCGCGGCGCAGCTCGCCGCTGTCGAGATAGTCGGCCGCGCTGTCGCAGTGGTACAGCGGCCCGCGCAGGCGAAAATCCGGTGCCAGATGGATGGCGATGGCCTCCAGATCGGCTGCGCAGAAGGCGTCCAGATAGGCGAGGGCGACGTCTTTGGAGGTCACGGCGATTCTTGCCTCGGTTGGCTCGTCTGCGCGGGGCGGCCCGCTCGGCGCACATGATGCGGCGCCCCGCGGGCAAAGGCCAGCGGGTCATCGGCAGCTTGCATCCTGCCCGGCCGGGTTCGCTCTCAGGCGGGCTCGCTGAGCAGTCGGGCGCCGCTTTCGAAGGTCGCGGCGAAGCGGTCGAGGCCGTGGTGGTGGCCGTTGACCAGTTTGCGCGCGGTGGCCAGATCGCCGCCGAGAATGGCGTATTTGGCCATTGGCCGTTTGTCGGCGATAAAGGTGGTGAGAATCTTCGCCGCGATCTCCGGCGAGTTGGCCAGCGCGGGATTCTGGATCAGCGCCGAGCCGATGCCGAGCCGCTCGCCGAAGCGCTCGTAGCTGCCGCGCCCGGTGAGCGGGATGAAGCCGCGGCCGCGAAAGCGTTCGCCGTCCGGTCGGCCGGTGTTGCCGAGATCGGCGCGGTCGTCGTATTTGTTGAAGGGGTGGGCGCCGTTGTCGGTGTTGGATTTGGACTTGTGTTCGGAGGTCGGTTCGAAGCGCTCGGTCTCGGCGCGGATCGTGCCCAGTGTCATCAGCACCAGGTCGCGGTCATCCATGTCCGCTTCGCGCAGTGCGTCGAGCAGCGGCGGCAGATAGGTTTCAATGTTTTCCAGCGGCGTGCTGCGCGGGAAGATCTTTGCCACCCACTCGACGCTGAGGTGATCGATCACCGGCACCGGGGTCTTGGTGGGATCGGGCCGGTTCATGCCGGCGCTGTCGCAGGTGTCGCTGTCGGCGACGCCGGTGGCGGGCAGCTCGAAGCGTTTCTGGAAGATCTGGGTGGCCCGTTCGGTGGCTGGGCCGAAGTCGCCGTCGATGGTTTGCAGCGGGATGTCGGCGAGTCGCAGCATGGCCTGAAAACGGGCGACTTCTTCGCCCTTGCTGCCGCGTTTGAGTGTCGTCATGGATGTGCCTCCGGGGTGGATTGCTCTGGCGGACGGTGCGGCGGGCTCCTCTGGTGGCGGATTGGCGGGTGCGAGAAGTCGCAAACTAGCCAGAAAATTGCCTGCCAATCAATGCTTTTTCTCTGTGCGTGCACGTCGCGGCGACCGCCGGGCGGATCCTGAATGGTGCCTTTCGGCGCGCCTTCGAATGGGCGGGGTCTGCAGCCGGCCGTGGCAGCGATGGCGGCAGTGGGCGGCGGCTACTGGCCGGTGCAGTCCGCTGTCCGGCAAGCGCCGTGGCCGAGTCCGGCAGATGGCGGTCATCGCAACCGCGCGGCGATCCCGTACAATGCCCGGCTTTGTCAGCCGCAGGCCCGCACGCAATGCTCCGACATCCCGATTTCGACCCCGTGGCCATCAGCATCGGTCCGCTGAGCATCCACTGGTACGGCATCATGTACCTGATCGCCTTCGCCGGCTGCTGGTTCGCGGCGACGCGCCTGGCGGCGCGGCCCGGCTCGGGCTGGAAGAAGGAGGAGATCGGCGATCTGCTGTTCTACGTGGCGCTGGGCGTGGTGCTCGGCGGGCGGCTGGGCTACATGCTGTTCTACGGCTGGACCAACATCGCCGATGATCCGCTGTCGATCCTGCGCGTCTGGGAGGGTGGCATGTCCTTCCACGGCGGGCTGATCGGCGTGCTGCTGGCGATGGGCATCTACGCTCGCAACACCGGCCGCGGCTTTTTCGACGTCGCCGATCTGGTCGCGCCGACCGTGCCGATCGGTCTGGGCGCCGGGCGCTTTGGCAACTTCATCAACGGCGAGCTGTGGGGACACAGCACCGATCTGCCCTGGGGCATGGTCTTCGCCAACGGCGGGCCGCTGCCGCGCCACCCGTCGATGCTCTACGAGTTCTTTCTCGAAGGTCTGGTGATGTTCGCCGTGCTGTGGTGGTACGCCGGGCGGCGACCACCGACGATGGCCATCTCCGGCGCTTTTCTGCTGCTCTACGGGGTGTTCCGCTTCGCCGTCGAATTCGTCCGCGAGCCGGATGCGCACATCGGCTACCTGGCGCTGGACTGGTTCACCATGGGCCAGCTGCTGACCCTGCCGATGATCGTCGCCGGCGCCGTGCTGATGGCGCTGGCCTATCGCCGCGCTGGCGCGGCGGTGCACTGAGGGCGGCCGCGATGCGCCAATATCTCGACCTGATGCGCCACGTCTACCAGCACGGGGTGGACAAATCCGACCGCACCGGCACCGGCACGCGCTCGCTGTTCGGCTACCAGATGCGCTTCGATCTGGCCGAAGGCTTTCCGCTGGTGACGACCAAAAAGCTGCATCTGCGCTCGATCATCCACGAGCTGCTGTGGTTTCTCGCCGGCGACACCAACATCCGCTACCTCAACGATAACGGCGTGCGCATCTGGGATGAGTGGGCCGACGAGCGCGGCGAGCTGGGTCCGGTCTACGGCCACCAGTGGCGCAGCTGGCCGGCGCCGGACGGGCGCTGTATCGATCAGATCAGCCGGTTGCTGACACAGATCCGCGCCAATCCGGACTCGCGGCGGCTGATCGTCTCGGCCTGGAATGTCGCCGAGGTGGACAGCATGGCGCTGCCGCCCTGCCACTGCCTGTTCCAGTTCTACGTCGCTGACGGCAAGCTCAGTTGCCAGCTCTACCAGCGCAGCGCGGATATCTTCCTCGGCGTGCCCTTCAACATCGCCAGCTACGCGCTGCTGACGCTGATGATCGCCCAGGTCTGCGAGCTGCAGCCCGGCGAGTTCATCCACAGCTTCGGCGACGCGCACCTCTACCGCAACCATTTCGCCCAGGTGGAAACCCAGCTGGCCCGCGAGCCGCGGCCGCTGCCGACGATGCACATCAACCCCGCGGTGCGCGATCTGTTCGCCTTCCGCTTCGAGGATTTCCAGCTGAGCGGCTACGACCCGCTGCCGCACATCGTCGCCGAGGTGTCGGTCTGAGATGCGCGTGGCGATGGTGATGGCGATGGATCGCCAGCGGCTGATCGGTCGCGCCGGCGGTCTGCCCTGGCAGCTGCCGGAGGACCTGCGCCATTTCAAGCGGGTGACCATGGGCAAGCCGATGGTCATGGGCCGCGCTACCTGGGAATCGATTGGCCGGCCGCTGCCGGGGCGGGCCAACATCGTCGTCACCCGCAATCGCGACTGGGCTGTCGAAGGTGCCATCGTCGCCCACGATCTCGACGCCGCCATGGCCGCCGCGCGCGCGGCCATGCCGCAGGCGGATGAGCTGGCGGTGATCGGTGGTGCGGCGCTGTGCCGTGCGGCGATGCCGCTGACCGAGCGGCTGTACCTGACCCTGATCGACGCGCAATTCGAGGGCGATACCTGGCTGGATAGCTACCGCGAGGAAGATTGGCGCGAGTTGAGCCGCGAATCGCAGCGCGCACCGGCCGGTTACGACTACCACTTTCTGCTGCTGGAGCGGCGCGCGGATTGATCCGCTGGCCGATGGGCCGGTCGCAGGCAAAAAAAAGCCCCGCCGGGGGATTGGCGGGGCGAGTCTCATCTAGCCGAAGGAGTGAATCACGGCTTCAGACTATTCGCCGGCGACGGCGCAAACTGTGACCGCGCACACATTTTGATTCAGGCTGCGTCAGCCTGTCCTCCAAGTAACGATTTTCCACGCATTTCAACCGGTTGCGGCACCCCCATCAGCGCCAGAACAGTGGGCGCAACCGCCGATAATCCGGCACCTTCGACAAGATTCCAGCGCATTTCGTCCACCACCACGCAGGGCACCGGGGTGGTGGTGTGCTGGGTGTGGGCGGCGCCGGATTCGGTGTCGAGCATCTGCTCGCAGTTGCCGTGATCGGCGGTCAGAATCAGCGAATAGCCGTTGGCGCGCGCCGCGCTCATCACCCGACCGACCTGCTCGTCGAGTGCTTCCACGGCTTGCACCGCGGCCTCGAACACGCCGGTGTGGCCGACCATATCGCCGTTGGCGAAGTTGACCACGATAAAGCCGTACTCGCGGCTCGCCAGCGCCTCGACCAGCAGATCGCCCACCTGCGGCGCGCTCATCTGCGGTTGCAGATCGTAGGTGGCTACGTCCGGCGAGGGCACCAGCTTGCGATCCTCGCCGGCGAAGGGCTGCTCTGCGCCGCCGTTGAAGAAGAAGGTGACGTGGGCGTATTTCTCGGTCTCGGCGGTGTGCAGCTGGCGGATGCCGGCGCGGCTGATGACATCCGCGAGGGTGGTCTGCGGTGCCTCTTTTTCGAAGGCCACCGGGAAGCCGTAGGCCGGGTCGTAGAGGGTCATGCTGGTGATTTTGGCCAGCTCGGCGTCGCCGCGCTCGAAGCCATCGAAGCCCGTCAGTGCCAGCGCCTCGCTCAGCTCGCGCGGGCGGTCGTTGCGGAAATTGAAGAAGATCACCTCGTCATCGGTGCGGATCGGCTCGAAGCCGGACAACACCACCGGCTTGATGAACTCGTCGTTCTCGCCCGCGGCGTAAGCGCTGGCGATGGCTTCGGCGGCGCAGTCCGCGGCGCGCCCCTGGCCGCGCACCAGCGCCTGCCAGGCCAGCTCGACGCGATCCCAGCGCCGATCGCGATCCATCGCCCAGTAGCGCCCGCAAACGCTGGCGATGGCGCCGCCGGCGGCTTCCAGCGCGGCTTCCAGCGGCGGCAGGAAATCAGCCGCCGACTGCGGCGGGGTGTCGCGGCCGTCGCTGATCATGTGCACCAGCGGGCGGGCGCCCTCGCGGCGCGCCAGCTCGATCAGCGCCAGCAGGTGGTCGAGGTGGCTGTGCACGCCGCCATCGGAGACCAGCCCGATCAGATGCAGCGGCCGGCCGGCTTTGGCGGCGCGGCGCGCGGCGCTCTGCAGCGCCGGGTTGGCGTAAAAGCTACCGTCGGCGATGGCATCGGAAATGGCCACCAGATCCTGGCGCACGATGCCGCCACAGCCGAGCGTCATGTGGCCGACTTCCGAGTTACCCATCTGCCCCGCGGGCAGGCCCACCGCCGGCCCGGAGGTGTGCAGAAAGGTGCTCGGGTTGTCGGCGAACAGCGCGTCGATATGCGGCGTGTGCGCTGCGGCGATGGCGTTGTGCTGCGCCGACGGGTTGTGGCCGAATCCGTCCAGAATCACCAGGATGACCGGGCGGCGCGGTGCGGGCTTGGCATCATTCATGTCGCGACTGCGTCCGTGTTTCTCGGGGGGCGCATTCTAGCCCGTGCTGCCGGTGGCGCCGAAAGGCGGCGCCCGATTGTGCTCGGCGCGTCGCGAATCGGCGCGCCAGCCAGCGGTGGCGTGGCTCAGAAAGCGAAGCTGTAGAAGAAATCCAGCGCGCTCTCCACGCCCTGCGCGGTCTCCACGTAGAGCCGCTCGGTGAGGTTGTAGCGCAGGGTCACGGTGTTCACCGGGGTCAGCACGCCGACCCCGTAGCGCAGGTACAGATCCTCGGAGATGCGCCCGGAGAGCACCACTTCGGTGTCATCGCCGCGGCTGGCGGTGTCGATCTCGAAATCGCGGATGCCGAAGGATTCGGCGATACCGCTGGCGATGCCGCGCCCGCCCTTGATGCCCATCGCCACCGCTGCCTTGGCGAGCATCCCGGCCTGATCCGGCTCGCCGCTGTCGGCGCCGTACAGCGGCCGGCCGAGGAGGATCCACGACAGCGTGTCCTCCTCGGTCTGCGGTGGCTCGGCGAACAGCACCACCGTGGGCCGGTTGATGTTGCCGCTGACGCGCAGCCCGGCCACCTGATTGCCGGTGGTGCGCACCGCTTCCACGTCCACTGCAGTGGCCTGAATCGGCCCCAGCAGCAGCACCTGGCCGCGGCGGATGCGCAGATTCTGCCCGTAGGCCTTGTAGATGCCATCGGTGATCTCGATGTCGCCATCGAGCTGCAGCGGGTTCGGGCTCTGCTGCAGGATGTCGATGTCGCCGGTCAGCTCGGCGCGCAGATCGAAGCCCTCCAGGCGCACGTCGTCGCCCAGGTGTACGGCGATGCGCACGTCGCTCTGCAGCGGCGGCGGCTTTGGCTCCGGCGCCTGCTCGTCCTCGCTGTGGATCACCACCACATCGTCGGACAGGCCGGTCACCGACTCGGGCAGCTCGCGCACCGTGACCCGCGCCCGCGGGATATCCACCCGGCCGCGCAGCTCCAGCCGCTGCGGCAGCAGCGACAGCTGGATATCCGGCGACAGGGTCGCCTCGACGGTGGGTTTCTGCGCGATTTGCAGATCTTCGCCGGAGATGCGCGCGCTGACCCCCCAGGGCGTCGCCTCACCGGCCTCGACCCCCGCCCACTGCGCCTCGCCAGTGACGTCGATGCCGCCGCCGTCGGTCTCGATGCGCCCGGAGATCTCTGCCCGCGGCCCGTCGAGCTGCGCCTCGATACCGCCGCCGGTGATCTGCAGCGGCAGCTGTTCGCCGGCGACGCGCAGCCCGCCGAGGGCGATGGTGCCGGTGAAATCCGGCTGCGCGAGCAGCCCGGAGAGGCGCCCGTCCACCTCGATCTGCCCGGCCAGCTCGTCGAGCTGCGGGGCGAAGGCGCGGGCCACGCTGATATCCAGCCCGTCGAGGCGCAGCCTGCCGTCGAGCGGATAACCCTCGCGCTGCGGGTCCATTTGCAGCTCCACCTGCGCGCGGCCCAGATCGTCCGAATCCAGGGCGATTTCCGCGTTCACCTGGCGCCGATCCATCTGCGCCTGCAACCGCAGGCTGCGATAGATGAATTCCAGTGGCTCGGTCTCGCCGTCCTCACTGCGCAGCGTCACTCCGCCGCCGTCGACCGCCAGATCGAGATCGACCAGCGGCGAGCGATCCGGCGCCCAGCTGGCGTTGATCTGCGCGCCCAATTCGCCCTGCAGCTCGCTCTGCGGCGGCAGCAGCGCACCCAGCGTGGCCAGCGGCAGATCGCTCAGGCGCAGCCTGGCCGCGCCGCTGGCGCCGGCGCTGGCCGGCTCGCTCAGACACAGCCGGGCCGCGTCCTGGCGCCAGCAGTGGGCGCCGATGCTGGCGAGCTGTTCGGCGCCGGACCATTCGATCGGCACCGCGTCGGCCAGCGACCAGTCCTGGCCGACCGCGGCCAGGCGCGCGCTGGCCAGCTGGCCGCGCCAGCGCAGCGCCTCGGCCGGTGGCGATTCCGCCGCCGTCTGCTCGCC
>CBFCYW010000048.1:0-24250 GCA_965602395.1 uncultured Chromatiales bacterium | reverse complement strand
TAGACCACGCCCTTGGGGTTGCCGGTGGTGCCGGAGGTGTAGTTCAGCGAGATCGCGTTCCACTCATCCGCCGGTAGCGCCCACTCGAATTGCGGATCGCCGCCGGCGATGAAGGCTTCGTAGTCGCACTCGCCGAGCAGCTCGCCGCCGGTCGCCAGCGGGTCGTCGATGTCGATCACCGGCAGCTCGCGGTCGAGGCGCGCCAGCGCCTGTTTGATGACCGGCGAGAATTCGCGGTCGGTGATCAGCAGCCTGGCCTCGCCGTGTTCGAGGCTGAAGGCCAGCACCTCGGCATCGAGGCGGGTGTTCAGTGTATTGAGCACCGCGCCGGTCATCGGCACGCCGAAGTGGGCTTCGAAGATCTCCGGCACGTTGGGCGCCATCACCGCCACCGTGTCGCCGGCACCGATGCCGCGCTGCGCCAGCGCCGATGCCAGGCGGCGGGCGCGAGCGTAGGTTTCGGCCCAGCTGCGGCGAAGGTCGCCGTGCACTATCGCCGGGTGGTCCGGGTAGACCTCGGCGGTGCGGCGGATGAAGGATAACGGCGAGAGCGGTGCGTGGTTGGCGGGCAGTCGGTCGAGTTGCTCGAAGGGGTTGCTGGCGGCGCTGGCGGGCATGCTGGATTTTCCTATGTTGCAGTGCAGCATAAACGGGACTAGAATCGAGACACGTTATAACAAATGCATGCGGCGATCGGAAAACCCCAATGAGTGGATCACACCTGAGTGGACTACACGGCTACTACCTGGAAGACCTTGACGAGGGCATGAGCTGCAGCTATTCCAAGACCATTGGCGATGGCGATATCTCCGCCTTCGCCGGAATTTCCGGGGACACCAACCCGACCCACCTCGACGAGCAGTTCGCCGCGGAGACCGTCTTTGGCGGCCGCGTGGCCCACGGCATGCTCTCCGCGGGGTTTATCTCCGCGGTGATCGGTACCCGGTTGCCCGGGCCGGGCTGCGCCTATCTCAGCCAGAGCCTGCAGTTTCGCGCCCCGGTGCGCGCCGGGGATACGGTGGTCGCCACCGCCACGGTGAAATCCATCGATCGCCGCCGTCGCCGGGTGACCCTGGATACGGTCTGCCGAGTTGGCGATACTGATGTCATCCGCGGCGAGGCCGTGGTACTGGTGCCGGCACGCGGCTGAGTTTGTCCGCGCGACAACTTGCGCCCTCGGGGCGTATCAGATAATTTGCATGTTGCAATGCACAATACGAGAACGGAGAAACACATGAGCGCCACCGCCAGCGCAGCACTGCCCTCGGTCAATCAGGACTGCGACGCCGCGCGCCTTGCTGAGGATCTGCGCACTGTGGTCGAGCGCAGCCAGCGCATCGCCACCGATTTTCTGCAGGAGCAGATCCGCAGCAGCACCAGCGATCCGCTCGATCTGGGCAGCGCCTACATGCAGCTGTGGTCGCGGCTGCTGATGGACCCGTCGCGAATCGCCGAGCACCAGCTGGCGTTCTGGCAGGATTTTCTCTCTCTCAAGCACTACAGCGTCAAGCGCAGCTTCGGCGGCAATGTCGAGCCGGTGGTGGCGCCCGGTGGGGGCGACCGCCGCTTCCGCGCCGACGACTGGCAGGACAACCCGGCCTTCGACCACATCAAGCAGTTCTACCTGCTCGCCTCGCGCTGCATCATGGCCAGCGTCAGCGGCGTCGAAGGGCTCGACGACAAAACTGCGCAGAAGATTGAATTCTTCACCCAGCAGTTCGTCGATGCGCTGTCGCCGACCAACTTTGCGCTGACCAACCCCACGGTGCTGCGCGAAACCCTCGACAGCCGCGGCGAAAATCTCTTCAACGGCCTGAAGAACCTGCTGGAAGACATCGAGCGCGGCAAGGGCAAGCTGGCCACCCGGATGACCGACACCAAGGCCTTCGAGCTGGGCAACAATATCGCCAGCACGCCGGGCAGCGTGGTCTTCCAGACCGACATGATGCAGCTGATCCAGTACGCGCCGAGCACTGAAGAGGTCAACGCGCGCCCGGTGCTGATCGTGCCGCCGTGGATCAACAAGTACTACATCCTCGACCTGCAGCCGAAGAACTCGCTGATCAAATACCTGGTCGATCAGGGCCACACGGTATTCGTGATGTCCTGGATCAACCCGGACGAAAGCTACGCCGACAAGAATTTTGAGGATTACCTGAGCGACGGTGTGCTGGCCGCCTGCGACGCGGTCGAGGCGATCACCGGCGAGCATCAGGTCAATGCCATCGGTTACTGCCTCGGCGGCACCCTGCTGGCCACCGCCACCGCCTGGTGCGAGGCGGCCGGCGATCAGCGCTTCGCCAGCGGCACCTATTTCACCACCATGCTCGACTTTGCCGAGCCGGGCGAGATCGGCGTGTTCATCGACGAGGGCCAGCTCGACAATCTGGAAAAGTCGATGGCCGAGAGCGGCTATCTGGACGGCGGCAACATGGCCGGCGCCTTCAACATGCTGCGCGCCAATGATCTGGTCTGGCCGTTCTTTATCAACAACTACCTGCTCGGCAAAGAGCCGATGAGCTTCGATCTGCTGTACTGGAACAGCGACAGCACGCGCATGCCGGCGGCGATGCACAATTTCTATCTGCGCAACATGTACCAGTACAACCGGCTGAGCAAAAAGGGTGGCATCGAGCTGCTCGGGCAGAAGATCGATCTCTCCAGTATTCAGACGCCGAGCTATTTCCTGTCCACGTCCGAGGACCACATCGCGCCCTGGCAGAGCACCTTCACCGGCGCCAAGCTGTTCAAGGGGCCGGTGCGCTTCGTGCTCGGCGGCTCCGGGCACATCGCCGGAGTGGTCAATCCGCCGGCGGCCAACAAGTACGGCTACCGCACCGGTCGCAAGCCGGCCGGCAACCCGCAGACCTGGCTCAAGAGCGCCAAGGAAAACGAGGGCTCCTGGTGGCCGGACTGGGACAGCTGGGTGGAAGAGTTCGCCGCTGGCAAAGTGCCGGCGCGCCAGCCGGGCGCGGTCGATGCCTATCCGGTGATCGAAGCGGCGCCGGGCAGCTACGCCAAGAAGCGCCTGATCCCGGCCTGATACCGGCCCGATAGTGGTCCGGTAATGGCCCCAGAGCAGCTCGGCACGGGTTGCGACAACGAAGACAGCAAAGCCCGTCGCCGACGGGTTTTGCTTTATGAAAAAACACGAGTGAGGAAGCAGCCAGTGACCGACAGCAAGCAGACGCCCGAAGTGAATCTCCCCGATCCGGCGCAGATGACCGAGACCCTGCAGAAGGTCACCGAGCAGAGCCAGCGTATCTTCACTGACTTCCTCGAACGCCAGAAGGCCGGTGCCGGGGCGCAGTTCAATCCGCTCGATCCGAGCGTGGTCGGCAAGGCCTTCGGCGAGCTGACGCGCAAGATGCTGGAGAACCCGCAGCAGCTGGTGCAGGCGCAGATCGCCATGTGGCAGGACTGGATGAACATGACCCAGCAGGCCACGCTGGCGGCTTTCAACAGTGCCGATGGCGGCGACGGCGAAATGAAAAAGCCCGGCGACAAGCGCTTTAAGGATCAGGCCTGGCAGGAGAATCCGCTGTTCGGATACATCGCCGACAGCTACCTGCTGGTCTCCCGGCACATCACCAATACGGTGCAGAACGTCGAGGGCATGGACGACAAGACCGCGGAGAAGGTCAACTTCTACACCCAGCAGTTCGTCGATGCCCTGTCGCCGAGCAACTTCGCCATGACCAATCCCACGGTGCTCAAGCGCACCCTGGAAACCGGCGGCCAGAATCTGGTCGATGGCCTCTCCAATCTGCTCGATGACCTCGAACGCGGCGAGGGCAAGCTGAAGATCAGCATGACCGATGTCGACGCCTTCGAGTTGGGCAAGAACGTCGCCGTCACCCCGGGCAAGGTGATCTACCAGAATGACCTGATGCAGCTGATCCAGTACACGCCGAGCACCGACACGGTGTACAAGCGCCCGCTGCTGATCGTGCCGCCGTGGATCAACAAGTTCTACATCCTCGATCTGCGCGCCAAGAACAGCTTCATCAAATGGGCGGTGGATCAGGGCCACACGGTGTTCGTGATCTCCTGGGTCAACCCGAACGAAAAGCTCTCGCACAAGAACTTCGAGGACTACCTGCTGGAGGGGCCGATGGCGGCGCTGGACGCCATCGAGCAGGCCACCGGTGAAAAGGCGGTGAAGGCCGTCGGCTATTGCCTCGGCGGCACGCTGCTGATGTCGACCCTGGCCTACATGGCCGCCCAGGGCGACGACCGCATCAAGGCGGCGACCTTCTTCACCACCATGACCGACTTCTCCGAGCCGGGCGAGCTGGGCGTGTTCATCGACCGCGAATTGCTCGAACAGGCAGAGCAGGAGATGGACGAGAAGGGCTATTTCGAAGGCGCCAACATGGCCGAAGCCTTCAACCTGCTGCGCGCCAATGATCTGATCTGGTCCTTCGTGGTCAACAACTACCTGATGGGCAAGGATCCCTTCCCCTTCGACCTGCTGTACTGGAACAGCGACAGCACCCGCATGCCGCGCGACATGCACAAGTTCTACCTGCGCAGCATGTACGAGCAGAACCTGCTCGCGCAGCCCGGTGCCATCACCCTCAACGGCGTGCCGATCGACCTCTCAAAGGTCGAGACGCCCTGTTATTTCCTGTCCACCGTCGATGACCACATCGCCCCCTGGGCGGCCACGTACAAGGGCACCCGGCTGGTTTCCGGGCCGGTGCGTTTCGTCCTCGGCGGCTCCGGGCACATCGCCGGGGTGATCAATCCGCCGTCGGCCAACAAGTACGGCTATCGCATCAATCAGGAGCTGCCCGACAACCACCAGCAATGGCTGGCCGGCGCCGAGCAGCACGAGGGTTCCTGGTGGACCGACTGGAAGAAATGGGTCAGCCGCTACAACGGTGGCAAGAAGGTCGAGGCGCGTCAGCCCGGCGAGGGCAAGCTCGAAGCACTCGAAGACGCACCGGGAAGCTACGTCAAAGACCGCCTCTGAGGCGGCCCGGTCAGCGACAGCAAAAGGCCCGCCAATCGGCGGGCCTTTTGCGTGTCAGCGATCGCGCTCAGCCGCCGCCGGGCGGATACAGCCGGCGGATGAAATCCACGAAACGCTGCTCCGGAGAAAAGCCCAGCAGCGCCTCGCCGTCGGCGACAAAATTTGAATAGGGGTTGAAATCGTAGAAGCAGGGCCGGCCGCTGCGCTGGTCGATGAAGTACTCGACGCCGCCCAGATCCGCCCCCGCGGCGCGCACAATGGCTGCCGCCCGGGCGACGATGGCGGCCTGCGGAGCGAAGGGCTCGATGGCGTTGCCGCCACTGTGGCAGCCGTCCGCCGCGCAATAGTTGAACTCGCCACTGCGCAGCCGCTGGCGGATGGCGTAAAACAGCTCGTCGCCGAGCAGCTCGACGCGCTGGATGAAGCCATCCGATTCGATGTACGCCTGCACCAGCCCGGTGCCGTCGACGCCCAGATCCAGCCTGCCGGCGTCCACCTCGCGCTGTAGCTGCTCGGCATCGTCGAAGCGGGCGATGCCGGTGCCGGAGCCGCCGATGTTCGGTTTGACGATCACCGGATAGCCGATGCGCTGCGCCGCCGCGGGGGCATCCTGCGCCCGGCAGATGGCCAGCGCGGCGGGAAAATCCAGGCCGAGACTGGCGAAGATGCCGTTCTGCACCGCCTTCGAGGCGCCGCTCAGATGCGCCTGCGCACCATTGACCACGCGCACCCCGGTCAGCTCCAGCCAGCGCAGAAAGTGCACCGTGTGAAAGGCCACCGCCGCCGGCCGCGTCGCCGAGGGCATCACGTTGACGCGGTTGACCAGCAGCGGGTAATCGGGGCTCAGCGCCGCGGTGTCGAAACTCAGCTCGGCGATGTCGATGGGCTGTGTGTCGATGCCATCATCGCGAAAGCGCCGGATCAGCCGCTGCGACCACTGCGGGTGTTCGTGGAGGAGGGCGATCCTCATCAGTTCGCGCTCAATCCGCGGCACTCTGCGATTCGCTGTCAGATTCGCTGTGCGGCGCTTCGCGGATGATCTCGCCGCAGCGGCCGCGGCCCTCGGGGCCGAGCAGCCTGAGGAAGGCGTCGACCTTGCTCGCCGGCGGCGGCTGGGCATCGCGCGCCTCGCCGGGATAGGCGAAGGCGCGCAGCCGGGTGGCCATCGGCCCGGGCGCCACCGCGGCCACGGTGAGCGCCGCGCGGCCGTCCTGATCGACCAGCATTTCCAGCTCGTCGGCGAACACCTTCATCATGCTCTCCACCGCCGCCTTGCTCACCCCGTAAGCGCCCCAATAGGCGCGCGACTTGTCGTCGAGGGTGAACAGCATGCGCCCGTCGCCGCTCTCCTGCAGCAGCGGAATACAGGCGCGACTGAGCAGAAACGGGCCGTGCAGATTGGCGGCGAACACCTTGCTCCAGGTCTCCGCCACATAGTGCTGCAGCGGTGAGGGGTTGCCCAGCGCGGCGGCGCAGTGCACCAGCGCGTGCAGGCCGCCGAGTTCGCGGCGCAGCACCTCGACCAGATCGTCGTAATCCTTGGCGCTGGCGCCTTCCATGTCCAGCGGGTAGATCGCCGGCTGCGGGCCGCCGGCCTGCTCGATGCGGTCGTAGACCGCCTCCAGACGCTTGATGCTGCGGCCCATCAGCACCACCGTAGCGCCGAGTCCAGCGGCGGCGCAGGCCAGCTCCGAGCCCAGCCCGCCGCTGGCGCCGGTGACGAGGAGGGTGCGACCTTCGAGCATGCCCTCGGGGGCGGTGTAATCGATCATGCGGAGCCTGCTGGCGGAGTGGCTGGGGGCTGCATTTTACGCCCTGCGCCGCGGCGCGTCTGCGCTGGCGATGGCTGTTGCGGCGGCAAAATGCCGGCCGCTGTTTTTGCAATTTCCCAAAACCGGCGGCGACGCTAAGCTTGCAGATCCCACCTGCCGGAGATCGCCAGCATGAGCACAGCCCGCCGCCCAGCCATCGACTTTCCCGCCACGCCGCCCGCCGGGGTGGTGCCGATCGCCGATGACCCGGTTTTCGATCCGGCGCGGCACCTCGACCTGCAGCGACCGCAGCAGCTGATCGGCCTCGCGGAACTGGGCTATGACGAGGCCGAGATCGCCGCCTGCGGCAGCGATTTCGCCGTCAGCAGCGCCTTCCGCCTGCTCAGCGATGAGGGGGTCGCCGCGCTGCAGCAGGTCTGCCGGCAGCTGGAGGAGCACGTGGTGGCCTGTGAGCGCATCGAGCGGATGATGCGCGGCGGCGTGTATCGCTCGCGGTTTCTGCGCGATCTGTGCCTGTCGCCGGAGGTCGCGGATTTCATCGGCGAGCTGTGCGGCGCGCGCGTCGCCCCGCACGCCATGCCGCACCAGCTCGGCCACCTGAATTTCCAGCCGCGGGCGCTGGGCCGCAACGTCGACAAATGGCACCACGACACCCTGGCCATCGACTACGTGCTGATGGTCACCGACCCGGCGGCGATCGACGGCGGCGAGTTCCAGTATTTTCGCGGCACCCGCGGCGAAGCCCAGGCGTATCGCCAGCGCGGCGAGCCGCTGCCGGACGGGCGCATCGTCTCGCCGCACTTCCCAGGCGCCGGCTACGCGGTGTTGCAGCAGGGCGGCATGGTGGTGCACCGCGCCGCGCCGCTGCGCGCATTGGGCGAGCGTATCACCATGGTCAACGGCTACGATTTCGTCGCCGCCAGCGCCGCCGACCCCACCGATTTTCAGCAGCTGCGGCTGGTCGATCCCGAGCCGGCGATCAGCATCGAGTGGCTGCGCCACCGCGCCCACCGGACGCGTCGCCAGCTGGACGCGGCGATCGCCGGCGCGCGGCTCGACGCCGAGCCGAACCAGCTGGCCGCCGAGCTGCAACACAGCATCGATGAGCTGCGCGCGGCGCTCGAACAGGTGCGCTGCGAGCGACCGCTGGAGATGGCCCACTACGGTGACTGATGCGGCCGCCGGCCTTAGCCGTCACGCTGTGACTGGCCGCTGGTTGGCGAGGTGTGCGCGCTGTGGAATCAGCCTGCTGACAGGCCGGGAGGCGGCGCGGATCAGGCCACGGCGAGGTCGTTGATCACCGACGACAGGGCGCGGTCGAAGGCGGAGAATTCCATGATCACTTCGCTGCGGCCGTCGGCCAGTTCTTCGAGCAGCTCGCTGGCGGTTTTGTCCAGTGCGCGCTTGCCGCGGCGATCGACGAACACCAGCAGGCCGCCATCGGCGATGATCACCGATAGCTTGAGGCGGCGGCGGGCGCGCTCCGCACCACAGTCCAGCAGCAGCCAGTTGCCGGGGCAGACGTTGTCCGGCAACTGTGCCAGCGCGGCCTGCTGATCGATCGTTGCCTCGTCCACCGGGTTTTCGGACAACGGCTCGACGTGGATCGGCGTCTCGTCGATGGCCGCCAGATCGTATTCGGGCGCCTCGCCATCGTTATTGCCATCGCCATCGCCATCGCCATCGCTGTGCGCATTGGCGCTGCTGTCGTCGATGGCGCGGTCATCGGTGGAGGCCTCGCCGGGCTGTCGATCGGGCATCGGTCGCTCGGCGTCGGCGCCGTGGCGCGCGGCGATCTCTGCGCTGTCCGATGGATCGCCGCTGGCCGCTGCCGTGGTCGCTGCCGTAGTCGCTGCAGTGGCCGCCTCTGCAGTCGCCACATCGTCAGCAGGCTCACTGGCTGCCGTGGCTGCGGCCTGGGTCGCCAGGCGGCGCAGGGTCGCCAGGCGTGCGGCGTGCACCGCGTGCAGGCTGTCGGTGCTGGCGACCACGTCGTCATCGGCCAGGCGGCTGTTGCGCAGCAGGTGACGGCAGCGGGCGGCGATCAGCGCCCATTCGGCTTCGCGCTGTTCGATGGCGCTGTTGCTGAGCACCTCGTTCACCGGCTGCACCGAGTCGAGCATCAGTTCGAGCACCTCCAGCGCTCGCTGCCAGTCCGGGCTGTGGCGGCCGCGCTTGATGTAGCAGCGGTAGAGCAGCGTCGCCCAGTGCTTGAGTACCAGGCGGTTGAGGCTGCTCGGCAGGCGGCGCTCGCCGAGGCGCTCGCGCAGGCAGTGCAGCACGACCACGCGGGCGTGCTTGCGCAGCGCTTCGCGCTGGGTCTGGCGTTCGGCTTCGCGGGCGCGGCGCTCCTCGTCGCGCAGCATCTCGTGCAGGCGATCGACGCCGCGCTGGAACTGGCCTTCGCCGCCGCTATCGTCGCTGGCGATCTCGTCCACCAGCCCTTTGACGTCGTGGTACAGCGGATCGCTGCTGTCCTCCAGCGAAGGGGCGATGTCGGCGAGTGCGTCGAGCAGTTCGCGAGCCGGGTGCTGCGGGCGGGTGAAGAAGTTGCGGTCGAGCAGCACCGCCTTCATCAATGGCACCTGCAACTGGCTGAACAGCGACGCAGACAGCGCGCCCTGCGCCTGTTGCTGCAGCTGGCCGATCAGGCTCTGTACCAGGCTGATGACCCGCTGATCCGCCTCGCCGAGCTGGCGGGTGTTGCCGCCGCCCTCGATATCGCCCAGTTCATCGAGCAGGGCGCGACTGAAGGTTTGCGCGTCTTCGCTGTCGAAGTCGCCGCCGGCTCCGTGGCGCTGCAGGCGCGACAGACCCGCGAGCAGATCGCTCTGGCTGTAGATTGCCGGGCCAGCGGGCGCGCTGCCGGCCACGCCGGCTGTCGAGCCGCTCGCTGCCGCCGGCGCGCTGCCGAGACCGACGAAACGGTTCAGCGCCTGCCAGCTGGCAAAGTCCAGCGCGCCCGGGTGGGCGCTGGCCCAGGCGCGGTAGTGTTCCGGGCCGAGCGCGGCCATCGCGGCCTCGCCCGGGGCCTGGGTGTGGGGCTGAGTGTGGGCCTGGGTGTGGGCCTGGGTGTGGGCCTGGGTGTGGGCCTGAAATGCCTCCTCCGATGGCGCCGCCAGCGGGTCTTGCACGCCGCCGACAGTGCTCGTCGCACCGCCACTGTTGCGCCTTCGGTAGCTGATTCTGCTCAGCAGGCCGGCCGCGGACATGCGTTGATTGAGGTCGTCGTAGATCAGGTCCAAGTGTGTCGCGACCTGCTGATCGAACAGCTTGTAGAGGATCAGCCGATGCTGCAGTTCGAGGCTGATGCCCAGCGGCGCCAGGGCGTCGCGAAAGTGCTCGCAGAGCGTCTTCGGCGCCAGCGTCTCGGCGGCGAAGGCCAGCCCGGTGTGGCGGGCCAGTTCGGCGAGTCGCTGTTTGAGGTGGATGAGCGCCTCGCGAAACAACTGTTCGGCGCGCTGCGCCATGCCGCGGATGGCGACCATCTCCTCCATCTCTTCCTGGTCGATCAGGCTCAGTTCGAGGCTGTCTTCGTCGTCCTCCTCGATCTCGGCGCAGCGCACGGCGCCACTTTGCAGCGATTCCCGCAGTGCGCTGGCGAAGCTGTCGGCGATCTTGTCGCGCTCCAGCCGCAGCGCGCGCATGGTGTCGAAATAGGCCTGCTGGCTGTGGTTGTTGTCGGCCTTTTCGGCGAGCGCGAAGAGGGTGTCGTCGGCGTCGGCGAAGAGCTGGTCGAGCAGCGTCGCGGCGTGGCTGAGCGCGGCCTCGCGCAACTCGTCGACCAGCGCCGCGTAGTCGGGCGCGGTGTGCGCTGCACTGTAGTGATCGGTGTTGCGGTTGTCGGACATCGGCTGGGTCATCGGCTGCTCAATCGGCGAACCCGGGTGGCGCCGATCCGTTTTGCTCACAAGCGGCTAGCGGCTGTCGATGGCCAATATTGAATTGCCATCGGTACATGCCTTCGGCGGTACTTGCGCCGCGCCGGGGGCGTTGCCGAGGTGGTAAACTGCAGCGTTTTGCGCGCCGCGATACTCATCGCAGCGCGGCACCGTTCAGAGGACAGGGGTGAACATGATCCGCTATTTCGCGATCGGGCTGCTGGTGGGTGGCCTGCTGGGGCTGTGGTTCGGCATCAACATCGGCAAGGGGCGGGCGCCCTATACCAATCCCTTTCTGGCCGCGCAGCCCGTGCAGATAGAGCAGCCGGCGGCGCTGGCCTGAGTTGTGGCGCGGGGCGCGGCGGCGCGCCTCAAGCGTCGCGCTGCAGCCAGTCCAGCAGTTGCAGCGGCGCGTCGATGGCGCCGTGGGCGCCCCACTCGGCGGGGTTTTCGCCGGGGCCGATGTAGCCGTAGTTGGCGACGACGGTAGTCATGCCCGCAGCGCGACCGGCCTGGATGTCGCGCAGTGCGTCGCCGACGTACAGACAGTTGGCGGCATCGCGGTCGATCAGTCGGCAGGCGTACAGCAGCGGCTCCGGGTGTGGCTTCTTGTTGGCGGTGGTGTCGCCGCTGACCACGCAGGCGGCGCGCCCGGCCAGATCCAGCGCCGCCAGCAGCGGATCGGTCAGCCAGCCGGGCTTGTTGGTCACCACCCCCCAGTGCAGGCCGCGCGCCTCGATTTCAGCGAGCAGCGCGTGCATCTCGTCGAAGGGCCGCGAGCCGACCGCGATGGCGTCGCGGTAGAGTTCCAGAAAGCGCAGGCGCAGCGATTCCAGCAGCGCCGGGTCGCGATCCGCGCCGAAACCCAGCTTGACCAGCGCCAGCCCGCCGTGGGAGACGTGCGGGCGGATGCTGGCCGCGTCCAGCGGCGGCAGGTCGTGCTCGGCGCGCAGCGCGTTGAGCGCGCCGCCCATGTCCGGCGCGGTGTCGATCAGCGTGCCGTCGAGGTCGAACAGCACGCTGTCGAAGGCGTTTGCAGAGCGCTTCACTGGTCGCCCTCGCGCTGGCAGTGCATCAGGTAGTTGACCTGCAGATCGCGCCCCAGCGAATAGCGCCGGCTGAAGGGGTTGTAGCTCATGCCGGTGATCTCCTCGACGCGCAGCCGACTGCGCCGGCAGAAGCCGGCCAGCTCCGCCGGGCGGATGAATTTGGCGAATTCGTGGGTGCCCCTGGGCAGCAGCCTGAGCACATATTCGGCGCCGACGATGGCGAACAGCCAGGACTTGGGGTTGCGGTTGATGGTGGAGAAGAACAGCTGCCCGCCGGGCTTGACCAGCGCCGCGCAGGCGGCCACCACCGAGGCCGGATCGGGCACGTGTTCGAGCATTTCCATGCAGCTCACCGCGTCGAAGGCGGCCGGCATTTCGGCGGCCAGCGCCTCGGCGCTGATGTTGCGGTAGTCGACTTCGACGCCACTCTCCAGCGCGTGCAGCCGGGCCACGCCGAGCGGCGCCTCGCCGAGATCGATGCCGGTGACTGCGGCGCCGCGAGCGGCCATGGATTCGGCGAGGATGCCGCCGCCGCAGCCGACATCGAGCACCCGCTTGCCGGCGAGGCCGAGGCGCGCGTCGATGTAGTCCAGGCGCAGCGGATTGATCTCGTGCAGCGGCTTGAACTCGCTGTGCGGGTCCCACCAGCGGTGCGCCAGCGCCTCGAATTTGGCGATCTCCTCGCGATCGACGTTCTCTGTGTCAGTCATTTTTCTGCCCCCGATCAGCGCTTACACGCGCCGCAGTGATGCGCGCGCCCCAAGCGGCGGCGCTGCGCCGCAGCTCGGTCTCGTCGAGGCTGGTCAGATGGCGCTCGCGCAGCAGCTGGCGGCCGTCCACCCAGACGTGGCTGACCTGTTGGCGGCCACCGGCGTAGACCAGCTGCGAGACCGGATCGTAGAGCGGCTGGGTTTCTATCGTATCCAGATCGACGGCGATCAGATCCGCCGCCTTGCCGGTCTCCAGCGAGCCGGTGAGCGCATCCAGCCCCAGCGCGCGGGCGCCGTCGATGGTCGCCATGCGCAGGGCGCGATGGGCCGGCAGGGCGGCGGCGTCGCCGGCCACGCCCTTGGCCAGCAGCGCCGCGCTGCGCAGCTCGCCGAACATGTCCAGATCGTTGTTGGAGGCGCCGCCATCGGTGCCCAGCGCGAGATTCACGCCGGCGGCGTCGAGCCGCGCCACCGGGCAGAAGCCGGAGGCCAGCTTGAGATTGGACTCCGGGCAGTGCAGCACGTGGCTGCCGGTCTCGGCGAGACGGAAGATCTCCGCCTCTTCGAGCTGGGTCATGTGCACCGCCAGCAGCTGCGGGCCGAGCAGGCCGAGTTCGTCCAGTTGCGCCAGTGGCCGGCAGCCGTGCTGATCGACGAAGCCGGCCACTTCGCCGGCGGTCTCGTGGACGTGGATGTGCACCGGGACATCCAGCTCCGCGGCCAGCGTAGCGATGCGCTGCAGCGGCTCGCGGGAGACGGTGTAGGGCGCGTGCGGGGCGAAGGCGGTGCCCAGCCGCGGGTGGTCGCGCAGCGCGTCGTGCAGCGCCAGGCCGCGGCGGATGTAGTCGTCCGGGTCGTTGCCGCTGGCGCTGGGAAAATCGAGCACGATGATGCCGACCAGCCCGCGCAGGCCGGCGCGCTCGGCGGCGCGCGCGGTGGCTTCGGGGAAGAAATACATGTCGTTGAAGCAGGTGACGCCGCCGCGGATCAGCTCGGCCATGGCCAGCAGCGCGCCCTGCTCGCAGAAGCGCTCGTCGACGAACTGCCCCTCGGCCGGCCAGATGTGCTCCTGCAGCCAGGTCATCAGCGGCAGGTCGTCGGCGTAGCCGCGCAGCAGGTTCATCGCCAGGTGGGTGTGGGCGTTGACCAGGCCGGGCATCAGCGCCTGTCCGGGCAGCTCCAGATGCGGCGCTTGGGCGTAGCGCTGGCGCGCCTGCTCGCTGGGCAGGATGTCGGCGATGCGGCCGTCGGCGATGGCCAGACTGTGCTCGGTGAGGACGCGGTCGTCGGCGTCCACGGTGACCAGCCAGGTGGGGTGTATCAGCAGATCCGGTTCTTTCATCGGCGCACCTTAGCCGCAGGCTGGTGCGCCGGCAAGAGAGCCGGTGCCTTCAGCGGCTGCGGCGCAGCAGGAAGCAGGCCAGTGCCGGCAGCAGCAGGATCGCGCCGAGCATGTTGACCAGAAACATGAAGGTCAGCAGCACGCCCATGTCGGCCTGAAACTGCAGCGGCGAGAAAATCCAGGTGGCCACGCCGATGGCCAGCGTCAGCCCGGTGAAGACCACGCCGCTGCCGGTCACCGCCAGCGTCTGCCGGTAGGCTTCGCGCAGCGTCAGGCCGGCGCCGAGGTACTCGCGCAGACGGCTGAAAATGTAGATCCCGTAGTCGACGCCGATGCCCACCCCCAGCGCCGCCACCGGCAGGGTGTTGACCTTCAGGCCGATCTGCAGCCAGGCCATCAGCGCGTAGGCCAGCAGCGACACCAGCGCCAGCGGCAGGACGATGCACAGGGTCGCCGCCAGCGAGCGGAAGGTCGCCAGACACAGCGCGATGATCGCCGCGAAGACCAGCGCGAGGATCGGGAACTGGGCCGCTTCGACCTCCTCGTTGGTGGCCGCCATGACGCCGACGTTGCCGGTCGCCAGGCGGTAGCGGATGCCCTCGCCGGCGTGTGCGGCGCGGTAGTCCTTCACCGCTTCGACCACGCCGGCAATGGTTTCCGCACGGTGGTCGGCGGTGAAGATCAGCACCGGAATGGCGCTGCAATCCTTGTTCAGCAGCCCGGTCGAGGTGGGTGTGTAAGCCACCGCCTGGGCCAGGTTCTGCGGGTCGCGCGGCAGCACCCGCCACATCGGGCTGCCCTCGTTCCAGCCGGCGTTGACGATTTTCGCCACCCGCGGCAGAGAGAGCACCGACTGCACTCCGGGCAGGTTCTCCACGTGCCAGGCGAAGCGATCGATGGCGGTCATCGCCGCCCAGTCGATGCAGCTCTCCGGCTCGCCCTCGGCGATCACCTGAATCAGATCGACGCCGATGGCGAAGCGCTCGGTGATCAGCGCGGTGTCGCGGTTGTAGCGCGAGTCGCTGCGCAGCTCCGGCACGCCGGCGTGCAGATCGCCGATGCGCACCTCGCTGCCCTTCCACAGGCCCAGCGCCAGCGCCGCGCCGCCGAGCGCGACCGCCAGCGCCGCGTTGCGCGGCTCGGCCACCGCGCTGAGCCGTTGCCAGAAGGGTTTGAGCCGCGCCGCGCGGCGCTGCAGGCGCTGTCGGTAATCCTCGCCCAGCGGCACGTAGGAGATCAGTACCGGCAGCAGCAGCAGGTTGGTGAGAATGATCATCGCCACGCCGAGGCTGGCGGTCACCGCCAGATCCTGGATCACCTGGATCGGAATGGTGGCGATGGTGACGAAGCCGATGGTGTCCGAAGCCAGCGCGATGGCGCCGGGCAGCAGCAGGCGGCGGAAGCTGGCGCGCGCGGCGCTCTCCACATCGGCGCCGGCGTAGACCTCCGCACCCACCGAGCTGATCATCTGCACGCCGTGGCTGACACCGATGGCGAAGATCAGAAACGGCACCAGTATCGCCATCGGATCGATGCCGTAGCCGAGCAGCGGCAGCAGGCCGAGCTGCCAGATCACCGCGATCAGCGAGCAGCCCAGCGGCACCAGCGCCACGCGCAGCGACTGGCTGTACAGCCACACCAGCAGCGCGGTGATGACGAAGGCCACGGCGAAAAAGCCCACCACCCGGCTGGCGCCGTCGGCGATGTCGCCGACCACTTTGGCGAAGCCGATGATGTGCAGCGAGACGCCCTCGCCGGCGTGTTCGGCGCGGATTGTCTCCAGCGCCTCGGCGACCGCGATGAAATCGAGCTTCTCGCCAGTGTTCGGGTCGATCTCCAGCAGCTGCGCGCTGACGATGGCGGCGGAGAAATCGTTCGCCACCAGCCGGCCGAGGTAGTTGGATTTGAGCAGGTTCTCGCGCACCCGGGCCAGATCCTGCGGCGTGTTGGCGAACTGCGCCGGCACCAGATTGCCGCCGGCGATGCCGTCTTCGACCACCTCGGTGAAGCGCACATTGGGGGTGAACAGCGAGGTCACCCGGGCGCGATCGACGCCGGGCAGAAAGAACACCGCGTCGGTGACCGCCTTGAGCCTGTCGAAAAATTGCGGCGTGAAGATATCGCCCTGGTCCACGGCCAGCGCGATCAGCACCCGGTTGGCACCGCCGAATTCGCGCTGGTACTCCTTGAAGACCTGCATGTATTCGTGCTGCATCGGCAGCTGTTTTTCGAAGCCGGCATCGACGCGCAGCTGGCTGGCCTGCCAGAGCATCGCCGCGGTGAGCAGCGCGAACAGCGCGATCACCGCGCGGCGGTGGCCGAACAGTAGCGCCTCCAGCGCGCCAGCCAGGCGCCCGCTCGCTGCGGCGGCGCTCACTGCGTCGTGCCCCCGGCGCTCGATGCACCTGTCGCCAGCCGTTGCAGGCCGCCCTCTCCGCTGGCGATCAGCGCGCCGTCGGCGCCCGGCATCAGGCAGGTGGAATCGCGTTGGCCGAAATCGTCGCGGCTGCGAAAGTGCTCGCCGTCCGCGCTTTCCAGCAGGCTGCCGCCGAGGCCGGTGATGTAGTGCCGACCGGCGTGGGACAGGCCGTCCATCAGCAGCGCGTCGCCGCCGGTGGGCAGCTGCCGCCAGTGCTCGCCGCGGTCGTCGCTGCGAAACAGATGGCCGCGCAGGCCGAAGGCCAGCAGGCCGCCGTCGTCCAGCACCAGCAGGCCGAAGAAGGAGCCGTGGTAGGGCGAGGGCAGCTCGCGCCAGCTTGCGCCGCGGTCGTCGGAGCGGTACAGGAATCCGGCCTCGGCGGCCAGGTAGAGGGCGCCGTCGCGGCCTTCGGCGATGGCGTTGAGGTGGTAGTCCGGCGGCAGCGGCTCCTCGCCGGGCAGCAGGTCTTCGCTGTTCGGGTTTTCCAGCTGCAGCTCGTCGAACTGCCAGCTGTCGCCGCCATCGGCGGTGCGCATCAGCAGGCCGTAGGCGCCGACGGCGATGCCGTTGCGGGCGTCGGCGAACCAGATGTCCAGCAGCGGCCGGTCCTCCTCCGGTTCGCGGTGCAGCAGTTGCCAGCTGTCGCCGCCGTCGTCACTGCGCAGCACGCTGAGATCGTGGCCCACCGCCCAGGCGCGGCCGTCGTCGCGCAGCAGCGCCGCGGTCAGCGTGCTGCGCGTCGGCACCGGCACCTGGCGCCAGTTGGCGCCGCTGTCGCTGGAGATGAGGATGTGACCGCGCTCGCCGACGACGATGCGCCGTGACCCGGCGGCGGCGCAGCCGAGCAGCAGCGAACGCTCGGCGAGCGGGGCAATGGCGGCCGCCTGGTCGTCTATCCCGGCCGCCGCCAGCGGTGCGATCGCGGCGGCGGCGAGCAGACCGATCGCCAGCCGGAGGCGCGCGCCGCGGCGCTCAGCGCCGACCGAGCCGGCGCAGGGCACTGGTGGTGTAGTTGCGCGGGCTGCGTTCGATGTCGAAGTCGTACATCTCGTTCTCGTTGTCCAGCCCGATGGCCAGGTAGCGGCCGGCTTGCAGATCGGTGTGTACTTCCAGCGTGGTCCAGTAGGTGGGCACCTCGTAGTAGTTGATGCCGTGGCCCTCGGAGACCCGCCACAACTGGTCGCGATTGTCGTACTGATCGACGACCAGGATCTGCCAGGAATCCTCATCGACGTAGAAGGTGCGCCGCTTGTAAATGTGTCGCTGGCCTTCTTTCAGGGTTGCCTCGACCACCCACACGCGGTGTTTCTCGTAGCGCAGATGCTCGGGGTTGATGTGCAGCGGGGTGAGGATGTCGTCGTTGCCGAGTGCGTCCGAGTGCAGCTTGTAGCTGTTGTAGGGCACGTACAGCTCGCGCTTGCCGAGCAGCTCCCAGTGGTAGCGCTCGGGGCTGCCGTTGAACATGTCGAACTGGTCGGAGGTGCGCATCCCGTCGGCGGCGGTGCCGGGGTTGTCGAAGGCCACGTTGGGGGCGCGGCGCACGCGTCGCTGGCCGGGGTTGTAGACCCAGGCGCGGCGCGGCTCGCGGTGCTGGTCGAGGGTCTCGTGAACCAGCAGGATGCTGCCCGCCAGGCGCGCCGGCGAGGTGACCTTCTGCACGAAGAAGCCGATCACGTTGTTCAGATCCGCCTCGCGCATGTTGGCGTGGCTGTACTGGGTGTACACCTCGTCCTCGAACTTGACCAGCGTGTAGCTGCCGTCGCGGGTCGGCGCCGCCTGGGCGATGTGCCGGGCGACCTGATCGCCGCGAAAGCGCAGGATGTGGTTCCAGATCACTTCGAGGCCGTTTTTCGGAATCGGAAACGGAATGCCGTTGATCGCCCCGGTGACGCCGTTGCCGTCGGCCACCAGCTCCGCGGTGGTGGCGATCTGCGCGGTCTTGTCGTAGATGCGCTGCGGCACCGCGGCGCTGCGCCGGGTCGGGTAGACCTGCATGCGGAAGGTGTCGGGGTAGGTCTCGAACATCGCCACGTGGCCGGCGGTGAGCAGCTCGCGATGCTGCTGAAAGTTGTCCGCGGTGATGGTCAGTAGCGGTTGGTCGTCGGCGTAGGGGTCGGGGTGGTGGTCGCCCGGGTTGTAGCCGGCCGGCGGCGCGCTGATGCCGCCTTCCCAGGGCGGGATGCTGCCGTCGGCGTTGCCGGCGCGCTCGGCGCCCAGCGGGGTCAGCTCGGCGCCCAGGCGCGCCGCTTCCTCGGCGGAGACGGCGGCCAGTGCGCCGCCGGTGGTGGTGGCTGCAGCACAGCCCAGCGCGGCGGCGGCGGCGAAGCGGGTGAAGTTGCTCTGCATGGTCGCGGCTCCGGAAATCAGAAAGAGTATTTGACGTTGAAGGCGACGAAGTCGCGATCGCGCAGCAGGTTGTAGCGCCCGGCACCACCGTAGCGGGTGTAGCTCAGATCCAGCGCCCAGCGGTTCTGGCGGGTGGCCTGCAGACCGAGCGTGGTGGCGTAGCGGCCCTCCAGAAAATTGCCCAGTGGCAGCGGCGTGTTGCCGCTGACGTCCTGCGAGTAGGCGATCCGCGGCAGCAGGTTCCACGAGCGCCAGGCATTGTTGTAGGACAGCCGACCGACCAGCCGGTAGCCCCAGGAGGTGGCGTCGGCGAAGTGGCTGCCATCCTCGTAGAAGCCGGCGACGTGCGCGCCGTGGGCCGCGGCCAGCGCCTGATTGCCACTGACGAAAGTGGCCGGGCCGTCGAGGCGCAGCTCGCTCTTGTCGGGCATGTCGTGGACATGGGTCACGCCGGCCTCGGCGACCAGCACCGCGGCCTCTGCGCCGAGCATGGGGCCGAACAGCTTGGTGGCGGTCATCTGCAGCTGGGTGACGTCGCGCAGGATGAAGCCGGGGATGTCGGTGCTGGTCTGGCCGCTGAAATCGCCGACCTGATTGTTACCGGCGAGGCCGGCGTTGATCGGTCCCAGGGCGGCGAACAGCAGCTCGATGTCATCGACCTGCAACGGCTGGTCACGGCGGTGCGAGATCTCGCCCTGCAGGGCGACGCCCGGGCCTTCGAGCAGGGTGTTGAAGCTCAGCCCGAGCAGCTGGATGTCCTCCGGGTACTCGACGCGATAGACGGCGGTGTCCGCATACGCGGTGGTGGCGAAGCCGGTGGCCGCGGCGCCGCCGGCGGTTGCGCCGTCGCCACCCAGCGCGGCGGTGTTGACCGCGGCGCCGGCGATGCCACCGGCGGTGCCGGCATCCAGTCCGGCGGCGGTGCCGGCGGCGATTCCGGCGGCGATGGCGTCATCCGGCGTGCTGCCGCCGCCGAGCGCGGTCAGCGCGCTGCCGATCACCGCTGGCGCGGCGCCGGCGATGGCGCCGGCGCTGAGCAGGCCGGCGTCGCTGCCGGTGGTGGCGCTGATCACCGGCAGGCGGCTGTGGTAGTTGAGGTAGTAGAAGCCGAATTCGGTGTCGTTCAGGCTCGGCGAGTAGAGCCGGTAGGCGACGCCGAACTGGCCGTCTTCGTCCGGCTCGACCTCCTCGCCGCGGCCGACGGAGAGGAAGTCGCTCTCGGCCTGGGCGCCGAAGCCCAGCTGCACGCGATCACCGCCGGCGCCGACGAAATCGTTGGTGCTGAAATAGGAGCCGGGCGGGTCGATCTCGGTCTTCTCCCAGCCGATCTGGTAGAAGGCCTCCAGCGAGCCGTTGTCGCCCACCGCCACCGAGCCGCTGATCATCGGCACCGGCACCAGCGCCTCGCGCAGCTCCGCGCCGGGGACGCGAAATTTGGAGGCGTCCACCGGGTTGATGGTGTTGATGCCGTTCTGGATGAAGGTGCTCTCGCCCCAGCTGAGCAGCTGGTTGCCGGCGCGCAGCTCGAAGGGGTAGCGGTCGCCGCCGCGATACCAGACGTAGGCGTCGAGCAGCTCGGCGTCGGAGCCGACCAGATCCAGCGCTTCGTCGGTCAACGCGACGTGTTCGCGCTCGCCGCTCTCGTTTTCGTCGTCGTAAAAGGCGGTGCCGCGGATGAACAGACCGGCGTTTTCGCCGGACAGCTCCAGCTCACTGGTCAGCTTGACGGTGTTGCTGACCAGGCCCTTGTCGTAGTTGAGATTGCCGTCGTCGGCATTCACGGAGAAGCCGGTGCCGCCGTTGGCGATGCCGATGATCGCCTGATCCCGTTCCTCGACGCGCCAGCGCGCGCCCCAGGAGAGGGTGGTGTCGATATTGCCGTCCAGGCCACCGGCGGAGAATTCCAGCGCGCCCGCGGGGGCAGCGACGGCGATGGCCAGGGCGGCGCTGATAGCGCTCGCCAGATGCTGCCGCGAAAAGCCGGTGTTTCGGCGATCGGCGCAAGCCACGGAGACCTTTGTCATGCTTTCCCCCAGTGTCGTTGACTGATTTGCCGCGCAGCGGTGCGCCTTATCTATGGTGGCGCTTTTCAGTGTCTTAACCTAGGGGAATTTGCCTCAAACAGGTGTTTGAATCAAGCGTCGGCGGGCACGCCCTCAAGGAGTTCCCGGCGCAGGATTTCGCCGCTCGGGCTGCGCGGCAGGTAGGTGCGCAGGGTTACCGACACCGGTACGGCGAAGGCTGGCAGGCGCTCGCGGCACCAGTCGATCAGCTCGTGTTCGCTGACCGGCTGATCCTGTTTGGTGACTACCGCCGCGCGAAATGCGCTCAGATCGCGGGCCAGCGCGCAGCGCACGCAGGCCGCCTGGCGGACCAGCGGGTGCTGCTGCAGCACGGCCTCGACTTCATCCGGATAGGCATCGCCGTGGCAGTTGTGCAGTACGTCGCGATCGCGCGCCAGCCAGTCGAGGCTGCCGTCGCTGCACTGGCGCACCAGATCGCCGCTGCGCAGCCAGCCATCGCCGCACAGTGCCCGGCCGCTGGCGGCGCGATCGCCCCAGTAGCCGTGGGTGATCTGCGCGCCGCGCAGCCACAGCTCGCCGGCTTCGCCGTGGGGCAGCGGATCGCCCAGCGGCGAGCGCACGCTGATCTCCAGATCGCCCAGTGAGCGGCCGAGATTGCCCAGCATATCCGCGCTCTCCAGGCAGGCGATGCCGGCGCACTCGGCGCTGACGTAGGCGTTGACCAACGGCACCTGGCAGGACGCGCGCCAGGTTTCGCGCAGCCCTGGTTCGAGGCTGGCGCCGTAGCTGATGCACAACTGCAGCGCGCCGAGATCGGCCTGCAAATGCGGCTGCGAGAGCAGTTCGCGATAGGTCGAAGCCGGCGCCAGCAGCAGCCCGCAGCGCTGCCGCGCCAGGCTGCGGCGCAGGCCCTGCAAACCGCTTCGGGCGATCACCACGCGGGCGCCGCGCAGCATGGTCGCCAGCCAGCCGCAGGGGATCTCCGGGGCGCGCAGCGGTGGGCGCACCAGCAGGCAGTCGGCCTCGCGCAGCGCCGGGTCGCGCTGCAGGGTCCGGGCGAAGTGGCGTGCGCTGGCGAGCAGATTGCGATGGCTGAGCATCACCGCCTTCGGCGCGTCGTCGCTGCCGGCGCTGAACTGCAGCATCGCCGGATCGTCGCCGTGCAGCAGCGGCGCCTGCCACTGCAGCTGCGCACCGCGGCGCAGCGCGCAGCGCAGCTCGATGGCGTCGGGCAGCTTGCGGCGGTCGCGGCGGTCCAGCCCGAAGCTGCGCAGGGCGCGGCCGACGCGGGCATTGGGGCGGCGTGAGACATCGCTGTCGTGGGCCACGATCACCTGGCTGATGCGGGTGTCGTAGATGATCTTCTCCAGCCTTGCGAGCAGGTGCTCGTGGACGATCACCGTGTTTGCGTCACAGGCTTGCAGGCGATCGATCAGCTCGCGGGTATCGAGTTTGTCGCCCAGTGGCACCACCACCAGCCCGGCGCGCCAGGCGGCGAAGATGGTCACTGGCAGGCCGATGTCGTGGGGTTGCAGCAGGGCGATGCGCTCGCCGGGGCGCAGCCCCAGCTGGTGGCGGAAAAAGGCGGCCAGAGACTGGCTGAGCTGGTCGAGCTGCTGGTAGGCGAGCCGCCCGCGCGGCCCGCAAAAGGCCACTTTCGCGGGATTGCGACGGGTGCTCTCGGCGAGCAGGTCGGCGCAGCTTTCGCGTTCGGAGACGGCCACCGGCGGCGGCACTTTGAGGGTTTCGTCGGCGATATCGTCGACCGTGGCCGCGGCGACCGGCTGGGCGTCGAAGGCGGGATGCTTGGGCAGGCTGAGTCCGGAGCTGTTCATGTTCCGTCAAGAATTCGGCGTTATCGCCAGCGCTTTGTAACGTAGCGCGCCGCACGGCTCCGTGCGATGACGCACGGTTTGCCGCGCGTTTGCGGGATTTGTGCGGGGATTCACGCCGAGCTGAGCGCGGGGCCGGTTGCGGGCCGCTGGCGGCGGCGGGCGGTTGGGAGATGGGCGTCACACGACCGGTCGCGGCTGGCGGATTCGGCCGCTGCCGGTCGCCGTTTGCGGCTGTCGCGGCTGTCGCGGCGGCCGGCCTGAGCCGCCTGCTGGCCGGCTGCGCTGGTACTTTCGGGCGAAAGCCGCGGCGGCTGGCGGCGGCGGGCGATTTGATACCCGCCCGCCGCCGGCTGTCAGCGTCGCCGGGTCACAGCCGGGCCAGCACAGCCTCGGCGCTGCTGACCTCGAATTTGCCCGGCTCCTCGACCGCCAGATCGCGCACCACGCCATCCTCGACGACCATCGCGTAGCGCTGCGAGCGCTCGCCGAGGCCGGCGCCGCTGGCGTCGAAGGTCAGCCCCAGCGCGCGGCTGAAATCGCCATTGCCGTCGCCGATCATGCGCACCCGGTCGTCGGCATTGTGCTCGCGGCCCCAGGCATCCATCACGAAAGCATCGTTGACCGACAGGCAGACGATCTGCTCCACGCCCTTGGCGCGCAGCTCGTCGGCCCTGACCACGAAGCCCGGCAGGTGCGCCGCCGAGCAGGTCGGCGTAAAGGCGCCGGGCAGCGCGAAGAGCACCGTGCGGCCGCTGCCGAGCAGCTCGCTGCTGCTGATGGCCTGCGGGCGGCCGTCATTCATCTCGTGAACAGTGGCTTCGGGAATCCTGTCTCCAACTTGGATCATCGTCTCTCTCCTCGCGGTGTTGTATCGTTCGGCACCACTTCCGCGGCGCCGTCGAGCGCTCATTATGTGTGCTGCGGCGGCGCCCACAAGGGCGCGCCGATACACGGTGCGCCGCGGTTGCCACCGCCGTCGTCACAACCATTGCCAGCGCAGCCACAGTCACTACACTGGCCGCAGTGCAAATGCCAGCCGCTGCCGAGCCATGCCACCGATGCCGAAACGACTGCCGCCACAAGCCTTTGTCGCCGCCGTGCTGCTGTTTGCCGGGGTCTCGCTGACCGCCCTGCTGACCACCCCGCAGGCGGCTTCGCCGGCCGCCGCCGGGGGCGATCTGGCCCGCGCCCTGCAATTGCAGAGCGACGGCGACAGCGCGGCTGCGCGGCGCCTGCTCAGCGAGCTGGCCGAGGGCGGCGACGCGCTGGCGCAGTACAACCTCGGCGCGCTGCTGGCCGCCGACGACCCGGCGCTGGCGGCGCGCTGGTACGCCCGCGCGGCGCGCGGCGGCGAAGCGCGCGCAGCCCACAACCTCGGCCATCTGTACCTCGCCGGCGATGGCCTGCCGCGCGATCTGGCCGCCGCCCGCGAAGCCTTCGCCCGCGGCGCTGAACTGGGCCTGGCGGCGGCGCGCTACAACCTCGGCGTGCTGCGCGAGAGCGGCATCGGCGGCGATCCCGACCCGGCCGCCGCGCAGGCCGACTACCGCGTCGCCGCCGCCGCCGGCCACGCCCCGGCGGCGCTGCAACTGGCGCGCTCGCTGGCCGTGCAGAGCGGTGGCGTGGCGCAGCTGCGCGCGCTGCACTGGCTGGCCGCGGCCGGCGACGTCGCCAGAGGGCGGGCGGACGCGGCACTGCGCCAGCGCCTGCGGCGCGGCGAGTGGCGCAGCGTCGATCGCCGCGTGGTCAATCTGCGCGCCGCGCCCAACACCAACTCCGCGATCGTCGAAAAACTCCAGCGCGACGAGCGCCTGCTGCTGCTGGAATCGCGCGGCGACTGGCTGCGCATCGGCCGCGTCGGCGATCCGCCGACCCGCGGCTGGGTCTACGCCCC
>CBFCYW010000047.1:0-24532 GCA_965602395.1 uncultured Chromatiales bacterium | reverse complement strand
CCGACCACGCCGCCGGCCGAACAGCCAGCCGCGCAATCGAGCACGCCACCGGCCACGCAGCCGCTGTCGCCGGCCACGGCCGATGCCGGGCATCGCGCACCGCTCGCCGAAAAGAGCGTGACCGAGCAGATCCGCGTGCGCTCGGAGCTGCTCGATAATCTGGTCAACTACGCTGGCGAGGTCAACATCTACCACGCGCGCCTCGGCCAGCAGCTCGGCGACTACCGCTTCAACCTGACGGAATTCGATCAGACGGTGGTGCGCCTGCGCGACCAGCTGCGGCAGATGGAGCAGGAGACCGAGGCGCAGATCCTCTACAGCTACAAACAGGAGCAGGACGACCGCCGCGCCGACTTCGATCCGCTGGAGATGGACCGCTATTCGCGCATTCAGGAGCTGTCGCGGAGGCTGTCCGAATCGCTCGCCGATCTGGAAAACATCAAGGGCTCGCTGGGCGATCTGACCCGCGATTCCGAAACCCTGCTGCTGCAGCAGTCGCGGGTCAGTACCGATCTGCAGGAAGGCCTGATGCGCACCCGCATGGTGCGCTTCGACGGCATTGAGGCGCGCCTGCGCCGCGTGGTGCGCCAGACCGCGCAGAGCCTCGGCAAAAAGGCGCGCCTGGCGATCAGCGGCGGCGAGAACGAGATCGACCGCTCGGTGCAGGAGCGGATCATCGCGCCGCTGGAGCACGTTCTGCGCAACGCCGTGTCGCACGGGCTGGAAACGCCGCAGGCGCGCGCTACCAGCGACAAGCCGGAAGTGGGCCGGATCGATATCCGCCTGGCGGTGGACGGCGGCGACATCCTGATCCGCGTCATCGACGACGGCGCCGGCATCGATCTCTCCACCGTGCGCGCCAAGGGCGTGGAGAGCGGCCTGATTCCGGCCGACAGCGAGCTATCGGACAACGAGCTGATCCAGCTGCTGATGCTGCCCGGCTTCTCCACCGCCCGCGAAGTGACGCAGATCTCCGGCCGCGGCGTGGGCCTGGATGTGGTCGAGCGCGAGATCAAACAGCTCGGCGGCATGGTCACGGTAACCACCGAGGCCGGCCGCGGTTCAGCCTTCCTGATCCGTCTGCCGCAGACGCTGGCCATCAACCAGGCACTGCTGGTGGAGGCCGCCGGCGATCTCTACGCGGTGCCGATCAATGCCATCCGCGGCATCAGCCGCGTGGATGCGCACGAACTCAAGCGCCTCTATCTGCAGCCGGATCGCCAGTACGAGTACGCCGGCGAGCAGTACAGCCTGATGCATCTGCCCTCGCTGCTGCAGACCGGCAGCCTGCAGGGCTTCGACGAAAACCATCAGGTGCCACTGATTCTGGTGCGCTCCGGTGAACAGCAGATCGCCGTGCACGTCGATCGACTGGTCGGCCGCCGCGAGGTCGTCGTCAAACCGGTCGGCCGCCAGATCAGCACGCTGCGCGGCTACTCCGGCGCCACCATCCTCGCCGATGGCCGCGTGGTGCTGATCCTCGACCTCGGCGGCCTGCTGCTGGCGGCGGACATGCTGCCGGCACCGGAGATGACCTTCCAGTCGCTGGTCGATGCCAGTCGCGACAAGGCCCGCGAGCGCACCGTGCTGGTGGTCGACGATTCGATCACCATCCGCAAGGTCACCGCGCGCATGCTGGAACGCCACAACATCGTCGTCGAGACGGCAAAGGATGGTGTCGATGCGGTCGCCCTGCTCAAAGAAAATGCGCCGGATCTGATGCTGCTCGATGTGGAAATGCCGCGTATGGATGGCTTTGAAGTCGCAAGCTTCGTGCGCAACGATCCCGATCTGCAAAAGCTGCCGATCGTGATGATCACCTCGCGCACCGGTGAAAAGCACCGCCAGCACGCTCTGCAGATCGGCGTCGACCGCTATCTGGGCAAGCCCTACCAGGAAGCCGAGCTGATCGACACCATCACTGAACTGCTGGGCGAAGAAACGGTGAGCAGCTAAATCGTGAGCGAACAACTCCACTCCAACGGCGCAGCGCCGATCCGCTGCCTGGTGCTGCCACTGCACAGTGGCGCGCTGGTTGTACCCAACGCGATGGTCGCCGAAGTGCTGCACAACCAGCTGCTCGATGCCCCCCGCGACAACGCCCCCGACTGGCTCAGCGGCAACCTGCAGTGGCAGGACAACGACGAGCTGCCGGTGGTCTCCTTCGAAACGCTCTGCGATCAGGCGGCGGGCGAATACGATGATCGGGATACCACGGTGGTGGTGGTGCACAGCCTCGGCGACAACCCCCGCCTGCGCCACTACGGCATCCGGATCGCCGACGTGCCCAGCTTCGAATTCGTCGACAACACCAACCTGGTGGCGGCCGACGACCAGTCCGCCAACAACGACTTCGTCGCCAGCCGCGTGTTCATCAAGGGCGTACAGGCCGTCGTGCCGGATCTCGAAGAACTCGAAGCGCTGCTCGCCAGCGCCTGAGCGACAGCAAAAATCCCCGCTGCACACCCCCATGCGGCGCGCGGATAGCGCCCGACCGGGCCGCACCCGGTGGCGCGCCCGCCCCACTCAGCCACATCGCCGCAGCCATCGCGCAACGCTTTTGGCTATCCTGCCCGCAGGCAACTGTGGAGCCCCCTCATGCAACCCGTTGTGCTGATCACCGGCGCCAGCCGCGGCATCGGCGCCGCCACCGCGCGACTGGCCGCGGCGCGCGGCTACGCCGTGGGCGTCAACTACCGGCGCGACGCCGGGGCCGCCGACTCAGTGGTCGAAGGCATCCAGCGCGCCGGCGGCCGGGCCGTGGCGCTGCCTGCCGATGTCGCCGATGAGGCGCAGGTAGAGGCCATGTTCGCCGCGCTGGAGCAGGCGCTCGGCCCGCTCAGCGCGCTGGTCAACAACGCCGGCGTACTGGAGGAGCAGATGCGCTTCGATGACATGTCCGCCGCGCGCTGGCAGCGCGTCTTTGCCGCCAATGTGATCGGCAGCTTTCTGTGCGCGCGCGCCGCGCTGAAGCGCCTGTCCACCCGCCACGGCGGCAGCGGCGGCGCCATCGTCAACGTCTCCTCGATCGCCGCCACGCTGGGCTCGGCCAATGAATACGTGGACTACGCCGCCAGCAAGGGCGCGATCGACAGCTTCACCGTCGGCCTGGCCCGCGAGGTGGCCACCGAGGGGGTGCGCGTCAACGCGGTGCGGCCGGGCCTGATCGACACCGACATCCACGCCAGCGGCGGCGAGCCGGGACGCCCGGCGAGACTGGCGCCGCAGCTGCCGATGCGCCGCCCCGGCAGCGCGGAGGAAGTCGCCGAGGCGATTCTCTGGCTGCTCTCGGACGCCGCCGGCTACGTCACCGGCAGCAGCCTCGACGTCTCCGGCGGACGCTGAGCGCTGCGGCTGGCAGCCTGCCTCAGCAGCGATGCCCGCTGGCCTTTGCCTGCGGTCTGCGCCAAAGTACTCGCCTCGCCCGGCGCGTCAGCCGGGCGCCCCAAGACCGCGGAGCCACCGATGAGCATGCACACCGAAACCCTTCGCTACCACGACGGCGACGTCGCGCTGGAGGCCTTCGTCGCCCGCGATCCGGAGCGCAGCGGGCCGCGCCCGGCGGTGCTGGTCGCCCACGCCTGGGGCGGTCGCGACGACTTCGCCTGCGCCAAGGCCCAGGCGCTGGCCGAGCTGGGCTACGTAGGCTTTGCACTGGACATGTACGGGCCGGGGGTGCTGGGTGCGGATCGCGAACAGAACGCCGCGCTGATGGCACCGTTTCTCGACGACCGCGCAGCCTTGCAGCGGCGCATGCAGGCGGCGCTGGCGGCGGCCCGCGGGCTGGACGGCGTGGATGCCGAGCGCATCGCCGCGATCGGCTTCTGCTTCGGCGGCCTGTGCGTGCTCGATCTGGCGCGCAGCGGCGCCGAGCTGCGCGGCGTGGTCAGCTTTCACGGCCTGCTCTCACCGCCGGGCAACACCGCGGGCACGCCGATCCGCTCGAAAGTGCTGGTGCTGCACGGCTACGACGACCCGATGGCACCACCGGAACAGGTCACCGCACTGGCCAGCGAACTCAGCGGTGCCGGCGCCGACTGGCAGATCCACGCCTACGGCAACACCCTGCACGCCTTCACCAATCCACAGGCCAACGACCGCCAGTTCGGCACCGTTTACGATGCCGCCGCCGACCGCCGCAGCTGGCGCGCGACGCGCGATTTTCTCGCCGAAGTGCTCGGCTGAGCCAGCTCGCCCAGCACTCGCTCAGGTGTAGAAAATGTGCACCGGGGCGCGTGCGCCGCGCAGCTCGATGGCGAAGTGCGCCGCGCGCGGCATGCGCAACAAGCGGCGCAACAGGCGGTTGGGGAGCAGATCGAAGAAGCGGTTGAAGTGATCCACCTCGGCGTCGAAATCGGCACGCTGACAGGCGATGTTGTGCTCGGCGTCGACCAGGCTATCCGCCAGGCTCTCCAGCAAGGGGTGATCGACCGTCAGACCTTCGCGCTCGGAGATCCCCAGCAGCAGGCCAAACTCCGAACCCAGCGCTGTCTCGGCGATCACCAGGCGGCGCATGCTGGCGCCATCCGCCGGTCGACTGCTGACTGACTCGGCCGCCGCCATGGCCTGATCGCGGCAGTGCAGCACGCGCTGCTGGGTATCGTGGAGGCCGTCGGGTTGATCGGGCAGGCGGGCGAGCAGCTCGCCGATGTGTTGCACCAGCTGCGGTATCAGCTCATAGCGCCGCTGCAGCTGTGCCTCGATGGCGAAAAAAGCGCGCCGCACGCGCCCGCGCAGTGTGAGGTAGCGATTCCACGCCACCAACAGATACAGCACACTGAATCCACAGGCGGCCAGCAGGGCCAGTTTGTACAGCGACATCAATCACTCCGCCACAACGATTCGGAGCCAGCGCGCACGCCGTGCCGGCTGCTGCCGGACGGCGGGTGCGTGACCAGGGGTTCCGCTACCTTCGATGTGGCGGCGCGCGCTGCCAAAATTTGAGTGCCCGCGCGGCCGGTCGATTTGACGCGCTACCGGCCGCGTTCTATACAAAGCCGCTGCCGGTCATGATCCCGGCGTTTGCGTTCTCATCCCGATTGAGCCCGGTAGCCACCGGGCTCTGTTTTTTCGCCGCATCCGCAGCGCTTCACCAGCCCGCATCGCATGCGCCGCGCCGCCCAGCCACCGCACCGCATGCGCGGCTTGCCGGTCGATTAGCCTGCGGCGTCCGTCGGCGCATTCCGGCCGCTGATCCCCCTGCCCGCCGCGCCCCAGGGGGGCGTCAGAGGGCTGCCCTATACTGATCTGAAATCAATCCGCCCCGGCGAGGTGGCATGCAACTTCCGGCCGACCTGCGAGATGCTCTGGCTGCGCACGGCTTCGAGTCCCACGAGGACTATGCCTACGCGCTGCGCTGCCTGTTCGAGCAGCCCGGTCGGCGACTGCGCTGTCTGGCCGTGGAGGGCGACTGCGGGCGGCGCAAGACCGCCTTCGCCACCGCCCTGTCCGGCGCGCTGGACTTCCCGCACAGCCTGTACCTCGATCTCGCCGCGCCGCTGCCGGGCGGCGGCGATGGCGACAAAGCCGCTGGCGGCGCGTTATCGCCGCTGGATCGCCTGCTCAGCGACGCCTGCGCCTACTCGGAAGCCGAGCCGACACTGTGCGTACTCGACCAGCTGCAGGCACTGGATTTCGCCGAACACATCCGCCTGCACCGCTTTGTACAGAGCGGCGAATGGCACGGCGGCAATGGTGAGTTCATCGCCAATCCGCGCCGCCTGACACTGTTTCTGATCTCCGAAGAGCCGCTCTACCACTCGCTGCAAAAGCACAGCTTTCGCCTCTGGGTGCGCCGCGCCGGCTACGCCGAATACCGCTACCGCGCCGCCGAATTTGCCCTGCCAAACGCCGCGCAGCGGCTGATCGACGCCCTCGACCCGCTGTTCGCCGCGCTCGATGTGCTGCCCACGCACAGCGAGTACGCACGCATCCTCGACGACATCCACGCCCGCGTCGGCAGCGCCGAAGAACTGGCACAGAGCATCTATGGCTGGACCGAAGGGGTCTCGTCGCAAGCCCTGCAGGACGCCGAATGCCGCCAGCACCTGGCGGCGGCGATGGCGGTGATCGAGGATTACCTCGGCGCCGACGTGGTGGAGATGGCCAGCCCGGCAGCGCTTTGAGGGCAGCCAAAGCGCACATCGCGCAGGCGCGTGTGAAAGCTGCGCGGATCGCTATAATGGCGCCCCTTTGCACACCGGGGGCACGACAGCCATGCGCATGGACTACTTCAGCCAGCAGCTCGCCAACGCCATCGACGGCGCCGAGGCCGAGGTCACCGGCGACGGCAGCAAGTTCGAGGCGCGCGTGATCAGCGACACCTTCGAAGGCCAGAGCACCATCAAGCGCCACAAGATGGTCTACGCGGCGCTCAACGAGCACATCGCCAGCGGCGCCATCCACGCCCTCACCATCAAGACCTACACCCGCGCCGAGTGGGAGGCGCTGCCGCCACCGGCCGAGACCTGAGCGGGCCGCAGCCCGCCCCCAAGTCGTCGATCAATCGCGCAGCGCGCCGGGAAAACTCGCCTGCGCGCGCAGCCCGCCGAGCTGCGGCGAGCGATCAAAGCGCAGCTCGGCACCGTACAGCGCGGCGATGTCGGCGGCGATCGACAGCCCCAGCCCGTGGCCATCGATGCGCTCGTCGAGGCGCAGCCCGCGCCGGGTCAGCGAAGCCAGATCCCCGCTGGCGCAGCCGGGGCCGTCGTCCTCGACGCTGAAGTGCGCCGTGCCGCCCTCCAGCCAGGCGCGGCAGCACACCTGCCCGGCGGCCCATTTGGCGGCGTTGTCGAGCAGGTTGCCGAGCAGCTCCAGCATATCCTCGCGATCCAGCGCCAGCGGCGCCGCCAGCGCGATGTCGCGGTCGAAGTTCAGCGCGCGGGCGGCGTGCAAACGGGACACGCTATCCAGCAGATCCGGCAGTTCGCGGGCGGCGTCGAAGTGCCGCCCCGGAGTCGCCGCGCCGGCGAGTTGCGCGCGGCGCAGTTCGCGCGCCATCAGCGCCTCGATGCGCCGGGCCTGACGGAGCAGCTGCTCGCGTGCCGCCGGCCGGTCGGCCAGCGCCGCGCCGCGCAACAGCTGCAACTGCAGGTTGAGCGGCCCCTTCAGGGCGTGGGCGAGATCGCCGAGGGCGCGCCGCGAACGCGCCACGCGCTGGCCGAGCAGCGCCAGCAGGCGGTTGATCTCGGCCACCAGCGGACGCAGCTCGATGGCAGCCTCATCCGGCAGGCTGTCCAGCTCGCCGCGCGCCAGCCGGCGCAGCTCGTCGCGCACCCGGTCGAGTCGGCGGAAGGTGCTGCGCACCAGCGCGAACTGAAACAGTGCGCCGGCGCCGATCAGCAACAGCGCCAGCGCGGCGAAAGCCCAGCGGAACAGCGCCACATCGGCGAGCAGCGGAGCGATGTCCTCGGCGACGACGATGCTCACCGCCCGCCCCTGCTTGCGGTAACCGGCGGCGAGCAGCAGCAGGCGCTGATCGGCGGGGCCGGGCCGATACTCGCGGCGCTGTGCGCCCGGCGCCAACGGCGCGGCGGCGAAGTCGCTGTCCCACAGCGACGGCGAGCGCAGCCGCCGGCCATCCACCAGCAGCAGGTAGTAGTGCCCGGAAAGCGGCCGGCGGAACACCGGGTTGGCGAGTCGCGGGTCGAGCATCGGGCGCGCCGGGTCGCCCAGGTCGAGGGCCGCCAGCAGGCTCTCCGCGTCGTGTTCCAGACGGCTGGCGATGAAGTCCTCGCCGAGGCGCCGCGCCAGTTCGCCGCCGCCCCACAGCAGCAGCAGCAGCAGCGCGCCGGCACCGGCCAGCAGGGCGAGCTGCAGGCGCCGCTGGAGGGAGATCACCCGCCGACCTCGAAGGTGTAACCCTGGCCTCGGCGGGTGCTGATGCGCGCGCTGCCGATGCGATCGCGCAGGCGTGAAACGTAGACCTCGATGAGGTTGCTATCGTGCTCCGCACGATCGTCGTAGACGTGCTCCAGCAGCCGCGATTTGGACAGCACCGCCCCCGGGTGGAGCATGAAATAGCGCAGCAGGCGATACTCGGTACCGGTCAGCTGGCACTCGCGGCCATCCTCCAGCCGCACCCGCTGGCGCTCGCAGTCGAGGCTCAGCCCGCCGACCGCCAGCGCCTGCCCGGCGTGGCCGCGGCTGCGGTGCAGCAGGGCGCGCAGGCGGGCGATCAGCTCGGCGCTGTGGAAGGGCTTGCCGAGATAGTCATCGGCGCCGGCGCGGAAGCCGTCGACGCGCTCGTGCCAGGCGTCGCGCGCGGTGAGCACGATCACCGGCAGGCGGTTGCCGCGCGCCCGCCAGTTGGCCAGCACCGCCAGCCCGCTGCGCCCGGGCAGGCCGAGATCGAGCACGGCGATGTCGTAGAGCTGCTCGTCGCCGAGGTACTCGGCCTCGACGCCGTCGGCGCAGATGTCCACCGCGAAGCCCGCCTCGCGCAGCTCGTCCGCCAGCGGCGCGGCCAGTTCGGCGTCGTCCTCGACCAGCAGCAGGCGCATCAGTCCTCGCGCTCCAGCTCGATCAGCGCGCCGTCGCCGGCGTCCAGCTCCAGCTCCCAGACGCGCCCGGCGTCATCGAGCAGCTCCAGCTCGTAGACATAGCGGCCGTGTTCGCGCTCCAGCTCGACGTCCAGCAGACGGCCATCGCGGTGGCCGCGAGCGTGGCGCAGGATCTGCTCCAGCGGCAGGATCAGCCCCTGGCGCTGCAGTTCGCGCGCCTCAGCGGCACCCAGCTCGTCGGCCACGACCGGCGTCGCGACCAACAGCGCCAACAGCGCCAGCAGCGGGCCGAGCGACAGCGCGGCGGCGGCGCGCGCTGTGCTGCTGGCGGTTGCCCGCTGTTTCGGCATCGGCCCGGCCATTGCCCGCTCCATTGCCCGCTCCATCGCCCGCCCCATCGTCGGTCAGCCCATCAGTCATCCCAGCGGCCGTGCCCCGGGATGCGCACAGTATCCTCGTCGAAGCGGCCCCTGTCCGCATCGGCGTGGCAGGCGTCGCAGCGGCTGAAGCTGCCCACCCCGGGGTTGTCGGCAACCAGCCGCGCGGGGATCTCGTCGTGCTCGTGGCGGAAATGGCGCGTCGCGGTGATGCGCAGCACGGCGTCGCCGCCGGCGCCGAAATCGCGCTTGCGGCGGCTGGCGTTTTCCTCCAGATAGGCGAGGATCTGTCGCCGGCCGATCTCGTCCAGCTCGGCGTTGTCGCCGAAGTGGTCGTCGAGACCGCCCAGCAGCGCCCGCCAGCTCTGCGCCGGCAACAGGCCGGGCGGATAGGCCAGATGGCAGCTGCCGCATTCCGCGACGTACAGCGGATCGCTGGCGGCGCGCACGCCGCGTTCAGCGGCGCCGGAGCCGATGGCCAGCCCGGCGGCGACCAGCAGCCCGGCGCCGATGGCGGTGGCTGCGGAGAATCGGTTGGCAGTCATGACATCACCTCACTGAGTGCGTAGAAACTGGAGGAAGTCGCCCTTTTCCTGCGCCGTGCACTCACGGCCCCAGGTCCATTTGCAGTTGCGCAACAACCACTTTTCGATCTGCCGCAGCTCACCCAGTCGCGCCGGATTGGCCGAGGGCGCCAACGGCTCGATGCTTTTGCCGGTGCGCAGGTGGCGGCCGGGCGCGCGCAGATCGTCGCCGTGGCAGGTGCCGCAGTGGCGCGGCTCACCGCCGTCGGCCGGCGTCACCCTCTGCCGCCAGGCGGCGGCGCCGCGCGCGGCGGAGAAGTCGCCAGCGCCCGCGGCGCGGTATTGCTCCAGCAGCTGGTCGATGGCGCCGTCCGGGCTCGCAGCCGGCGCGACGAGTGGGCCGGCAGCCAGGGCGAGCAGCGCAGCCATCAGCAGCGGTCGGTTTGAAGTTGCGCTATTCACTGGCCACCCTGCCCACCGCGCTTGCGGCCGTTGAGCATGCTGCGCACCAGGTTTTCGCCGTGCTGGCGGCTGGAGAAGATGACCCCGGCGACGTGCGCGAAAACGCACAGCAGGGTGAAGTTGGCGAGTAGTTCGTGGAGCTCTTCGAAGACGTCCTCGACCCACTCCGGGCTGCCGGCGAGCAGGCCGGCCAGCGGCCCGGAGGCCTTGTCGACGCCGTACACCACCAGCCCGGTGAAACCGATCGCCAGCAGCAGTGCCATCAGCAGCAGAGCCATCGCGCCGCCCGCCGGGTTGTGGCCGATGTGGCGCTGCGAGCGGCCGGCCAGCGCATCGCGCAGATAGGCGAAAACCTGGCTCGGCGGGCGCACGAAATCGCTGAAGCGCGCGTGGCGCGTGCCGACGAAACCCCACACCAGGCGCATCGCCAGCAGGGCGAGGATGCCGTAGCCCGCCCAGGCGTGGACGATCATCGGCTCCTCGATCAGGTAGGTGGTGGCGAACAGGGCGACGGTGCCCCAGTGAAATACCCGCACCAGCGGGTCCCAGACGCGAATCGTGTCGCTTGCTTGCATGTCCGTGCTCCTTCAGTGATTGATCTGGAGCGCAGCCTGCCAGCGAAAGCTGAAATCTACCTGAATACGGTGCCGATTTTGCCCCCCGTCAGCCGATGCGGGCGACGCGGGGCGTCAGTCGTCAGCCAGGCGCTGGCTGCCGATCCAGTCGCGGGCGAACTGATTGGCCACCCGGCCGCTGCGGTTGCCGCGGCGCAAGGCCCACTGCAAGGCCGCGCGGCGGCATTCGTCATCCAGCTCGCCGCCGCCGAGGCGCGCCAGCCAGTGCTCGACCACGGCGAGGTACTGGTCCTGACTGAAGGGCTGAAAGCTCAGCCACACGCCAAAGCGCTCGGACAGCGAGATCTTCTCTTCGATGGCCTCGCCGGGGTGCAGCTCGCCGTCGACCATCTGCGCCGCGCGGTTGTCCTCCATCTGCTCGGGCAGCAGGTGGCGGCGGTTGGAGGTGGCGTAGATCAGCACATTGTCCGGAGCCACGGCGATGGAGCCATCCAGCGCCGCCTTCAGGGTGCGATAGCTGGCGTCGTCGGCATCGAAGCTCAGGTCATCGACGAACAGCACGAAGCGCTCGGCCCGCCCGGCCAGCGGCGCGACCACATCCGGCAGATCGATCAGCGCGTGTGCCTCCACCTCGACCAGCCGCAGGCCGTCGCCGGCGTAGCGGTTGAGCAGCGCCTTGACCAGCGTCGACTTGCCGGTGCCGCGCGCGCCCCACAGCAGCGCGTTGTTACACGGCAGGCCGGCGATGAACTGGCGGGTGTTGGCCTCCAGCGCGGCGCGCTGGCGCTGCAGGTGCAGCAGGTCGTCCAGCTCGATGGCGTGCAGACGCTCGATCGGGCGCAGCGTACCGGCCTGCCAGCGATAGGCGTGCGCGCGCCAGTCTGTGCCGGCTGCCGCTGGCGATGACTGCGGCGCCGCGTAGATTGCCTCGAGGCGATCCACCAGCGCGTTCAGCCGGGTGAAGAGCTTGTCCAGTCGGCCGCCGCCCAGATCGATCATCTCGCCATCTCCGCAGTGCGCCGCCGATCGCGGCGGCGGCGCATTCTAGCAGCTGCGCCGCGCCCGGCGGGCGGCGCAGCTCAAGCCACGACCGCCTCGGGCCGCTATCGGGTATCTGAACAGAACACGATTGGTGATGGGGAAACGGCATATGGGCGAGGCACCGAAATCAGCGCACAGTGCGACGACCGCGGCCAGCTACAGCTGGATCCAGATGGTCGCCGATACGCTGCAGCGCTATCGGCCGGACGCCGACAACCACTTGCAGACCACCGTCCAGCCCTGCTCGGTGGGCGGCATACCCAGCCTTGTGCACCCGGCCGCGCTGGCTCGCGAAGCGCCGCGCCTGCACCGCTATCTGGAGAACTTCTCCGCCAGCTCCGGCGTGCAGCTGATCGCCGACCGCCGTGAAAAGCAGATCGGCACCCAGCGCGAGCGCCGCCATCAGTGGGCGCCGGTAGTCGCCCTGGGTGCCAGCATGCTGTTCGCCGAGAGCGGCGACGGCCACAGCCCGCCGCAGCCTTCGTCGCCGCAGCGCGCGCGCGATCCGGCCGCACAACTGGATGTCTTCGAGGCCATCGCGCTGGCCGCCGCGGTGCGCGCCCGCGGCCAGCGCTCGCGCCTCACCGCCAACGGCATGCTGGTCCAGCGGCGCGGCCTGAAACACCACATCGACCACTACCAGCACCGCCTGCCCGCCGCCGGCAGGCTGCGCCGCCTGGCCTATTTCGAAGGCAAGAGCTTCCACGCCCTCGGCTATCGCTGCGGCGATCAGCTGGTGCTGGAGGTGCTGGTCGGCGGCGGTCCGTTCAGCGCGCCGCGGCTGTGGGGGCCGATGCGCCGCATGGCACGCGATCCGGTGCAGTTCCACCTGGTCTGCGGCCGCGGCGAGGCCGACGGCTTCGGTGTGATGAAGGCCACCTACTACCTCGACTCCCCGGCCCAGGCCGCCGCCGCCGCGGGCAGTGCAAAAGCCCCGAACAGCACCGGCGTGGATATCGACGTCGACGACCCGGGCAATCGCAGCGCCACCGGCACCGGCGGCTAGGCCCAGCCGGCCCGCGACCATCCGCATCTGCTAAGCTACGCGCCCGCCAACCGGCCGGGCCGCCCGGCTGCGCCCGCGCCGACAGTCCACTCGCCGAGATCCGGAGCAGCCATGGCCCTGTTGCGCCTGCAGAACATCCACCTCGCCTTCGGCGGCGAAGCGCTGCTCGATGGCGTCGACCTGAACATCGAAGCCGGCGAGCGGCTGTGCCTGATCGGCCGCAACGGCGCCGGCAAATCCAGCCTGATGCGCCTGCTCGCCGGGGAGATCGCGGCCGATGACGGGCGCATCCTGCGCCGCGATGGCCTGCGCGTGGCGCATCTCGACCAGGAGGTGCCGCGCGATCTCGGCGGCAGCGTCTACGATGCAGTGGCCGCCGGCCTCGGCGAGCTGGGCGGGCAGATCGCCCGCTGGCACCGCGCCGCGCAGCGGGTCGCCGACGACGCTGGCGACAGCGCCGCGCTGGCCGAGATGGAGCGCGCCCAGCAGGCCATCGAAACCGCCGGCGGCTGGGCGCTGGAGCAGCGCGTGGCGCAAACGCTGACGCGCATGTCGCTGCCCGCGGAGGCCGACTTCGCCAGCCTCTCCGGCGGCATGAAACGGCGCGTGCTGCTGGCCCGCGCGCTGGTCGCCGAGCCGGATCTGCTGCTGCTCGACGAGCCCACCAACCACCTCGATATCGAAGCCATCGGCTGGCTGGAGGAATTCCTGCTCGGCTGGCGCGGCAGCCTGGTGTTCATCACCCACGACCGCGCCTTCCTGCGCCGGCTGGCGACGCGCATCGTCGAAATCGACCGCGGCCAGCTCGGCGACTGGCCCGGCGACTACGACCGCTACCTGCGCGGCAAGGCCGAGCAGCTCGCCGTGGAAGCGCGCCACAACGCCGAATTCGACAAGAAGCTGGCCGCCGAAGAGCGCTGGATACGCCAGGGCATCAAAGCCCGGCGAACCCGCAACGAAGGCCGTGTGCGCGCCCTGCAGCAACTGCGCCGCGAGCGCGCCGAACGCCGCCAGCGCCAGGGCAGCGCGCGCCTCGCCGCGCACAGTGCCGAGCGCTCCGGCAAGCTGGTGGTGGAGGCCGAACACATCGACTACGGCATCGCCGGCAAATGCCTGCTGCGCGACTTCAGCTGCACCCTGCTGCGCGGCGACAAGATCGGTCTGATCGGCCCCAACGGCGTCGGCAAAACCACCCTGATCCGCCTGCTGCTCGGCCAGCTGCAGCCGGACGCCGGGCGCGTCGAACTCGGCACCCAGCTGCAGATCGCCTACTTCGACCAGCTGCGCGATCAGCTCGACGACGCCAAGACCCCGGTGGAAATCGTCGGCGGCGGCAGCGACCAGTTGCAGCTCGACGGCAAGCCGCGCCACGTGATCAGCTATCTGCAGGATTTCCTGTTCTCCCCCGAGCGCGCCCGCGCGCCGATCCGCGCCCTCTCCGGCGGCGAACGCAACCGCCTGCTGCTGGCGCGCATGTTCGCCCGCCCGGCCAATCTGCTGGTGCTCGACGAACCCACCAACGACCTCGACGTGGAAACCCTGGAGCTGCTCGAAGAGCTGCTCGCCGAGTGGCGCGGCACGCTGCTGCTGGTCAGCCACGACCGCGAATTTCTCGACAATGTGGTCACCGCCACACTGGCCTTTGAGGGCGACGGCCGCGTCGCCGAGTACGTCGGCGGTTACAGCGACTGGCTGCGCCAGCGCCCGCCGCCGGCAGCCGCCCCAGCGACCGGCAAAGCGGCCACCAAAACCGCGGCCAAAGCCGCAGCCGGGCCCGCGGCGGTCAGGCCGCGCGGCAAAAAGCTCGGCTACAAGGATCAGCGCGAGCTGGACGCGCTGCCGGAAAGGCTGGAGGCGCTGGAGGCGCAGCTGGAGTCGCTGCAGACCCAACTCGGCGATCCCGAGCTGTATCGCAGCGGCGGTGAACGCGCCGCCGAACTGCAGGCGCAACTGGCCGGGATCGAGGCGGATTACGAAGCCGCTTTCGCGCGCTGGGAGGAACTGGAGCAGCTTGCCGGCGGCTGAAATGGCGGCTGAAATGGCGGCGAGAAAGGCGGGCGGAGCCGGTAGCAGCGATGGCCCCGCCCGCAAGGCGCCGGCCGGGCCGGCGCGTTCCGCACGGTGGGGCGGGCGATACCAGGTAACGCTGCCCCGCGCCATCCACACTAGCGATGGCCGCGCGGCGCACAACCTGTTGGTGAAAAGTCTCAATATCGGAGCTTCGAGTATCGTTTTTCGGTACTCCGGCCATCGATTGGCCTGTGGCGCCGGGCTCGCCCGCCACCTGCGATCCAGCTTCGGCTCGCCGTTCAACGGGGCGCCGAGCGGCCAGTGAAAGAGTCGGGGAGCGGCGCCGGCGATCAAATCCACGTCGGATGCGGTCATGGTGCGCCCAGCGGCGCAGGCGATGATCGCCGGCGACATACCACAGCGGCCGCGGGGAGATTGGCGATGCAACTGGACGGATTGGCGGGACTGCGGGTACTGATTACCGCGGCGGCGACCGGCATCGGCCGGCAGGTCGCGGCGACCTTCGCCGCCGCCGGCGCGCAGCCGATGATCTGCGACCACGATGCCGCGGCACTGGCCGCGAGCGCCGCCGGGCCGGGCTGTCCGGCGCGGCTCTGCGATGTCACCGATGAGACCGCGGTGGATGCGCTGTTCGCCGACGTGCAGGCGCGGCTCGGCGGCCTCGACGCACTGATCAACTGCGCCGGCATCGGCGGCCCGGCGGCGCCGCTGGAACAGATCGAGCCGGCCGACTGGCGCGCCACGCTGGAGGTCAACCTGACCGCCACCTATCTGTGCTGCCGCCGCGCCATCCCGCTGCTGCGCGCCGCCGGCGGCGGCAGCATCGTCAACCTCGCCTCCACCGCCGGCCTCTACGGCTACCCGCTGCGCAGCCCCTACGCGGCGGCCAAATGGGCGGTGATCGGGCTGAGCAAGACCCTGGCCAGCGAGCTGGGCGGCGACGGTATCCGCGTCAACGCCATCGCCCCGGGAGCGGTCGAGGGCGCGCGGATGGATCGGGTGATCGCCAACGAGGCCGCGGCGCGCGGCTGCAGCCAGGCCGAGGTGCGCGACGACTACGTCGCCGGGGTGTCGCTGAAGTCATTCGTCAGCGCGGACGACATCGCCGCGAGCATCGCCTTTCTGTGCTCAACGCAGGGGCGGATGATTTCCGGGCAGGTGCTGACGGTCGATGGCAACACCGAGACGCTGTGATTGTGCGCCTGCACAAGCCACTGCAAAAAAATGCCCAATAGCGATTGGGAACGTCCTTGCAGAAAATTGTGCAGTGCAATATATTCAACTCATCTATACGACTTGATGAGCGACCGCCATGCACCGTGAAGAAGCCGCCGACGCGCTGCGCCTGACCCCCGCCTACGCCCTCTGCGATGCCATCGTCAGGCTGCTGATCGCGCTCTGGCCGAGCCGCGCCGCAGCCACCGCGGCGGCCGCTGATCAGCACGCCGCGGCTGCGCGCCCGGCGACGCGATAAAGCCCGTTCAGCGAATCTCGGTCTTGTAGCTGAAGCGGTCGGCGCGCCCGCGGGTGACGCGGAATTCGATCGGCCGATCGCCGCCGGTGTAGGTCAGCCGGCGCAGCACCACCAGCGGCGCGCCGTGGTCGATCTGCAACAGCTCGGCGGCGCGCTCATCGGCGGCCTCCGCGGTTAGCGTCTCCTCGGCGCGCGACACCGGCAGACCGAACTTCTCCACCACCACCGCGTAGAGCAGATCGGGGATGTGCACCTCCTCCTGCTCCAGCCCGCGCACCAGATCGGCGATCCACCAGCTGCGCTCGAACAGCACCGGGATGTCGCCGTCGTAGCCGATCCGCTGCAGGTACACCACGTCGCTGCCGGTGGCCACTCGCAGCTGTCGCGCGACCTGCGCCGGACAGGGCAGCACGGCGCGCTCCGGCGTGGTCTTGTGGATGCGGATCGGCGTGCCATCGTGGCCGCCGTAGGAAAAAAAGCGAAACAGGCTGTTGTTGAAGTCGATCCGCGAAACGTAGGTGCCCTTGCCCTGATGACGGTAGAGCAGGCGCTCGTTGACGAGGTTTTCGATGGCGCGCTTGACGGTGCCGGCGCTGACGCCGAGCTGGCGCGCCAGCTGTGGCTCCGAGGGAATCAGATCGCCCGGCCCCAGCTCGCCGGAGGTGATGCGCTCGCGCAGATGCTGCTCCACGGCACGGTACAGCGGGGTGACGGCCACTTGTTCTGCCTCCAGTGTGCGGTTGCATCGAATCCGAATGTCGCGGCGCTGGCGCCAGCGCTCGGCTGCCGGCCATTGTAGCGTGTCGATGCTTGTCAGCGTGATGTAACTCATGTATATGAGTTATCCCATACGCCGAATGCCGCATCGAAAGCCTGCCGTGGCGGGCACTTAGCGGCGCGGACACACGCGGCTGCCGATGCAGTGCCCGCTGCGGGTCTGGGGGGGGGATGCGATGGAGTTTGTCGAGTATCTGCCGGCAGTGCTCTCGGGCGGCAATCTGCTGATCCTGTTCGGCGGCACCTTCATCGGCCTGGTGCTCGGCGCCATGCCAGGGCTCAGCCCGACGATGGCGGTGGCGCTGCTGATCCCCTTCACCTTTCACATGAGCTCTTCGGCCGGGCTGATCCTGCTCGGCGCGGTGTACACGGCGAGCGTCGCCGGCGGCGCCATCAGCGCGATTCTGGTCAACATTCCCGGCGCCCCGGCGAACATCGCCACGGTGCTCGACGGCCACGCTCTGGCCGGCCAGGGACGCGCCGCCGAGGCGCTGCACTACTGCTTCATCAGCTCCTTTATCGGCGGCGTACTCGGCGTGCTGGTGCTGATCTTCTTCACCCCCGCGCTGGCCGATTTCGCCCTGCGCTTCGGCCCCGCGGAGCTGTTCTGGATCGCCATTTTCGGCGTCACCGTGATCGGCACCATCGGCAGCAGCTCGGTGCTCAAGGGGCTGCTCTCCGGCGCCTTCGGCCTGTGGCTGTCGACCATCGGCTACAGCCCGGTGCTGGGCGTCTCGCGCTTCGCCGTCAGCGATCACCTCACCGGCGGCATCAACATCGTCGCCGCGCTGATCGGCCTGTTCGCCATCCCCCAGGTGTTCACCCTGCTGCGGCTCTCGCGGCGGCGCGGCGAAGACCGGCTGTTCGGGCTGGAAGCACACAGCCTGCTGCGCTCCTTCGCCTACAACCTGCGCCGCTGGGTGGCGCTGGGCATGGGCTCGCTGATCGGTATCGTGGTGGGCATCATCCCCGGCGCCGGCGGGCAGATCGCCGGGCTGGTGGCCTACGATCAGACCCGCAAGCTGAGCCGCGAGCCGGAGCGCTTCGGCAAGGGCCATCCGGACGGAGTGATCGCCGCCGAATCGGCCAACAACGCCATGGTCGGCCCGTCGCTGGTGCCGCTGCTGACCCTCGGCATCCCCGGCAGCCCGACCGCCGCGGTGCTGCTCGGCGGGCTGCTGATCCACGGCCTGTTTCCGGGGCCGGATCTGTTCACCCTGCACGCCGAGGTCACCTGGACCTTCATCAACTCGCTGCTGCTGGCGCAGCTGCTGATGCTCGGTATGGGCCTGTACCTGAGCCGCTACGGCAAGTGGATCATGCGCGTGCCGTCCAATTTCATGGCCGCGGCGGTCACCGTGCTGGCGGTGATCGGCACCTACAGCATTCAAAACAGCTACTCCGACGTGCTGGTGATGGCGGTGCTGGGGGTGGCCATGTTCATCGCCAGCAAGCACGGCTTCAGCGCCGCGCCGATCGTGCTGGGGATCATTCTCGGCCCGATCGCCGAGGACAACTTCCTGCAGGGGCAGATGATCGCCGAGGCCACCGACGGCCTGTTCGCCTACTTCTTCACCGGCGGCGCCAATCTGCTGCTGATCGCCCTGTGCATCGCCTCGGTGGTCTACAGCGTGGCCATCGAGCGGCGCAGCCGGCGGCGCCGGGAGGCGCGCCCATGAACGCCCGCGCACGGCTCGGCGACTTGCTCAGCCTGGCGCTGGCGATCGCCCTGTGCGCCGCCGCCTGGCTCGGCGGCGAGGGCGAAGCCTACCTGTTCCCGCGGCTGATCTCGGCGGCCATGCTGGCCATCGCGCTGGCCGTGGCGGCCACCACGCTGCTCAGCCGCAGCGGCGAGGCGGAAGCCATCGACTGGTCGCTGATCAGTCCCGCGCTGGTCATCGGCGCGGCCTATCTGGCGGCGCTGGAATGGCTCGGTTTCTACGCCAGTTCGGCGCTCGCCTTCTTCGCCATCGGACTGCTTTACAGCGCCGGTGAGCGCCGCGCCGCAACGGTGGCGCGCTGCGCGCTGATCACTCTGGCTTTCGTTGCCGCGCTCTATCTGGTCTTCAATCTCGGCCTGCGGGTACAGACACCGCGCGGCTGGCTGATCTGACGGAGCGCGACACACAGTGCCATCGCGGGGCCAGCGCGCCCCGCACACCCGGGCCGGGAAACACCCGCGCCGTTTTGGAGGAGAAAGAACGATGAAACTCATACTGACCAAACTGCTGCGCGGCGCCGCCGCCAGCCTCGTGGGCCTGTCGCTGTTCGCCGGGGGCGCGCAGGCGGATGACTACCCCGATCGCCCGATCAGCGTCGTGGTGGCCTACTCGCCCGGCGGCGCCACCGATTTTCAGGCGCGCATCGTCACCATGATGGCCGCCAAGGAGGACTACCTCAGCCAGCCGATGGTGATCCTCAACAAGCCCGGCGCCGGCGGGCAGGTGGGCTGGAACTGGTTCGCCGAGAGCGCCAGCGACGATGGCTACCAGCTGGCCGCCTACAACGTGCCGCACTTCATCGCCCAGTCGATCGTCTTCGACACCAAGTACAACATCGACAATCTGGAGCCGATCGCCAACTGGGGCGCCGACCCGGCGGTGCTGATCGCACCCAAGGACAGCCCCTTCGACAGCGCCAGCGATCTGGTCGCCTACGCCAGGGACAACCCGGGCAAGGTCACCGTCACCGGCGCCGGGCTGTACGTCGGCCACCACATCGCCACCCTGCAGATCGAAAAGGCCGGCGGTGTCGAGCTGAAATACATCCCCACCAAGGGTGGCGTGCCGGCGATGAAAATGGTCGTCGGCGGCCAGGTGATGGCCGGGGTCAACAACCTCTCCGACGCCTATCGCAACCGCGAGCGGATCAAGCTCCTCGGCGTCGCCGATCTGCAGCGCAACGAGTTCCTGCCCGACGTGCCGACGCTGATGGAGCAGGGGCTGGACGTGGATGATTCGAGCGTCAACTTCCGCGGCATCATGGCCCCCAAGGGCACCCCGCAGGCGGTCATCGACAAGCTCGCCAGCGGCGTCGAAGCCATGTTTGGCGACGCGAAGGTGGCCGGCAAGATGAAGGCCGGCGGCTCGCCGATGCGGATCATCCCGCGCGCCCAGGTGCAGCAGATGTGGGCCGACCGCCAGGCCTATCTGACCGAGCTGCTGAAAGATCTCAAGCCGTAACGGCAGCCTCCGCTGCGGCCCCGGCCGGCGTCTGCCGGGGCCGCCGTTTTTCAGACGCGGATTCGCCAGACCCGGATTCGCCAGACACAGACTCGAAGGTGCCGATGCCGTGAGCACACAGCAGCAGGCCGCCAGCGCGGCCGACCCGACTGCGACCGACGCAGGCGCAGCGCAGCAAACCGTCGCCGAACTGGTGCGCCGCGCGCGCGCGGCGATGGCCGAATACCAGAGTTTCGACCAGCAACGGGTCGATGAGGTGATCACCGCCATCGGCTGGGTGGTGGTCGACGAAGCCAACAACCGCAGCCTCTGCGAGCAGGCGGTGGCGGACACCGGGCTCGGCAACGTCGCCGACAAAATGATCAAAAACCGGCGCAAAACCATGGGCCTGCTGCGCGATCTGCGCGGCGCGCCCTCGGTGGGCGTGATCCGGCGCATCCCGGAAAAGGGTCTGATCGAGATCGCCCGGCCGGTGGGCGTGGTGGCCGCGGTGACGCCCTCCACCAACCCGGTGGCGACCCCGGTCAACAAGGCGATCAACGCCCTCAAGGGCCGCAACGCGGTGATCCTCTCGCCGTCGCCCAAGGGTCAGCCGGTGTGCGCGCGGCTCAGCGGGCTGATGCGCGAAGCGCTGGCGCGGGTCGGCGCGCCGGTGGATCTGGTGCAGGTGCTGCCGGCGCCGGTCTCCAAGGCGACCACCCAGGCGGTGATGGAACAGGCCGATCTGGTCGCCGTCACCGGCTCGCAGAACAATGTGCGCCGCGCCTACACCTGCGGCACCCCGGCGGTGGCCGTCGGCGCCGGCAACGTCAGCTCGATCGTCGATGAAACCGCCGACGTGGCCGCTGCGGCAAAAAAGATCGTCGCCTCGAAAACCTTCGACAACGCCACCAGCTGCTCGTCGGAAAACAGCGTCATCGCGGTCAGCGCCATCGCCGCCGAGCTGCGCGCCGCGCTGCAGGCCGAGGGCTGCGCCTTTCTCGACGCCGCCGAGCGCGAGCAACTACAGGCCGCGCTGTTCCCCGGCGGCAGGCTCAGCGCGACGCTGATCGCCCAGTCCGCCGGCGATATCGCCAGCGCTGCCGGACTGGGCCGCGAAGGCCTGCACAACGCCCGCGTGCTGGTGGTGGATGGCGGCGGCGTCGGCCGCGATCACCCCTTCTCCGGCGAAAAGCTCTCGCCGGTGCTGAGCTGGTACGAGGCCGCCGATTTCGACGCCGCGATGCAGCTATCGACGGCGCTGATGGAACACCAGGGCAAGGGCCACTCGGTGGGCCTGCACAGCGCGGACCCCGAGCGCGCACTGCGCCTCGGGCTGGAGATGCCCAGCTGCCGGGTGATCGTCAACCAGGCGCACTGCTTTGCCAACGGCGGCAGCTTCGACAACGGCCTGCCGTTTTCGCTGTCGATGGGCTGCGGCAGCTGGGGCGGCAACAGCATCAGCGAAAACCTCAACTACCGGCACTTTCTCAACACCGTGCGCATCTCCACGCCGATCGCGCCGCTGGAGCCGACGGTCGATGAGCTGTTCGGCGACTATCGCGCCAAGTACGGCCTCTGAGGGGGCGGCATGTCAGATCGCGACTTCACGCTGCCGGCAGACACGCTGCGCGCGGTGCTGGATCACTGGGCGCAGCGGCAGCCGCAGGCGCCCTTTCTGATCGCCCCGGAGGATGGCGCCGCGCTCGACTACGCCGGCATGCGCGACGCCGCCGCCGGGATCGCCGCGCGGCTCGCCGGTCTGGGGCTGGCGCGCGGCGACACGGTGTCGCTGATGATGAGCAACGGCCCGACCACCGCCGCGCTGTTCCTCGGCGCCATGTACGGCGGCCTGGTGATCTCGCCGCTGAATCCGCTGGCCGGCGCCGAGCAGCTGGCCTACGTGCTGGCGCACTCGCAGAGCCGCGCGGTGCTGGTCTGCGCCGAGCACCGGCCGGCGCTGGAGGCCGCGCTGGCTATGGCCGAGTGTGCGCCGCCGGTGATCGCCGCCGAGCCGGACGGCGCGCCGCAGTGGCCCGCCGCGGCCGCCGAGCCAATCCACAAACCCGGCGCCGAAGACACCGCGCTGCTGATGTACACCTCCGGCACCACCGGCCGGCCCAAGGGCGTGCCGCTGTCGCAGCGGGCGCTGCTGCACGGCGGGCTGAACACGGTGATCGCCCACCGGCTGGGCAGCGACGACCGCGCCCTGTGCGTGCTGCCGCTGTACCACATCAACGGCCAGGTGGTGACGGTGATCGCGCCGCTGGTCAGCGGCGGCAGCGTGGTGATGCCGCGGCGCTTCAGCGCCACGCGCTTCTGGCGCTGGGTGATCGAGCAGCGCTGCAGCTGGTTCAGCGTGGTGCCGACCATCATCGCCTATCTGCTCAAGGGCGAGGATGCGCTCAGCGACGCCGATCGCGCGGCGCTGCAAAACGTGCGCTTCGGCCGCTCGGCCTCGGCGCCGCTGCCGCCGGCGATCCACCGCGAGTTCGAGCAGCGCTTCGGCATCGCCATCGTCGAAACCATGGGCCTGACCGAAACCGCCGCGCAGATCCTCTCCAACCCGCTGGACAAATCCCGGCACAAGCTCGGCTCGCCGGGCATCGCCTACGGCAATCAGGTGATCGTCGCCGACGCCAGCGGCCAGCCCTGCGCAGCGGGCCAGACCGGCGAGCTGTGGGTGCGCGGCGCCAATGTGATGGACGGCTATTTCAGGAATCCGCAGGCCACCGCCGAGGCCATCACCGCGGACGGCTGGCTGCGCACCGGCGACCTCGGCCACCGCGACGCGGACGGCTATTTCTTCATCACCGGCCGGCTCAAGGAGCTGATCATCAAAGGCGGCGAAAACATCGCCCCGCGCGAGATCGACGACGTGCTGTACCGCCACCGCGCGGTGCTCGAAGCCGCCGCGGTGGGCGTGGCGGACGCCGACTACGGCCAGCAGATCGACGCCTGCGTGGTGCTCAAACCGGGGATGCGCTGCGATGCGCAGACGCTGCGCGATTTCTGCAGCGAACACCTGACGCCCTACAAGACCCCGCGGGATATCTACTTTCTCGCCGAGGCGCAGATGCCGAAGGGGCCGTCGGGCAAGATCCAGCGGCTGAAGCTGGTCGATCTGATCGAATCCGGCCGGCTCGCCCGCGCCTGAGGCCGCCTCGCCGCCGCCCGGCCAGCGCCACTTGTCATCGCACGCGGCGCGCGGCAGCCTGCGCGAATCACCGAGGAGACCGCCGATGAGCCAGCAACCCAGCGACCCGCGCCACCGCGACTGCGGCCTGCAGACCCGCTCGATCCACGCCGGCGAAGCGCCGGACCCGAGTACCGGCGCCTCGTCGCCGAACATCGCCATGTCCAGCAGCTATCTGGTCGATGAGCCGGTGAGCTTCTCCGCCACCAACCTCGACGAGCACACGCCGTTCATCTACACCCGCTGGGGCAACCCCACCACCCGCCAGCTGGAGCAGAAGCTCGCCGCGCTGGAGAACGCCGACGACTGCGTGGCCTTCGCCTCCGGCATGGGTGCCTCGGCGGCGGTGCTGCTCGGCCTGCTCAGCCAGGGCGATCACCTGATCATCAGCGACAGCAACTACCCCGGCACCGCCGAGCTGGCGCGCGACACCCTGCCGCGCTTCGGCGTGCAGGCGACGCCGCTGGACACCGCCGACGCCGACGCGGTGCGCGCCGCGCTGCGGCCGAACACGAAGATGATCTGGGTGGAGACGCCCTCCAACCCGCTGCTGCGGATCGCCGATCTGCGCGCGCTTGCGGCGATCGCCGAACAGGCCGACGCGCTGCTGGCGGTGGATTCGACCTTCGCCACGCCCATCGCCCAGCGGCCGCTGGAGCTGGGCGCGGATCTGGTGGTGCACTCGCTGACCAAGTACATCGGCGGCCACGGCGATGCCCTCGGCGGCGCGGTGGCCGGCGGCGCGGCGCTGATCTCGCGGCTGCGCGGCGAGGGGCTGATCCACTACGGCGGCGTGATCAGCCCCTTCAACGCCTGGCTGATCCTGCGCGGCATGGCCACCCTGCCGCTGCGCATGCGCGCCCACGCCGAGAACGCGGCGCGGCTGGCCGACTGGCTGGCCGATCAGCCGCAGGTCGAGCGGCTGCTCTACCCCGGCCGCGCCGACCACCCGCAGCACGCCGTGGCGCGGGCGCAGATGGACAACTACTCGGGGATGATCAGCTTCCGCGTCGCCGGCGGCCGCGCCGGCGCACAGGCGCTGGCGGCGCGGATGATGGAGCGGCTTGAGGTGATCCACTACGCCGTGTCGCTCGGCCACCAGCGCAGCCTGATCTACCTGATGGAGACCGACGATCTGATCGGCTCATCGTACCGCCTGCAGGGCGCGGCGCTGGAGGACTACCGCGAACTGGCCGGCGACGGCCTGTTCCGCTTCTCGGTGGGGCTGGAGGATGCCGACGATCTGATCCGCGATCTGCAGCGGGTGCTGGGCTGAAAAAATCGCCGGCGAGGCGCTGCGCGCCTCGCCCCTGCGCTATCGCTCCGGGCAGTGAACAGAAGATTCAGAGATCCAGTGGCCAGAGATTCAGTGATCAGAGGAAAAGATGGGGGACGAACACCAAACAC
>CBFCYW010000046.1:0-25926 GCA_965602395.1 uncultured Chromatiales bacterium | reverse complement strand
GCGGGAGTGCAGCGTCGCGGTGCGACGCTGGCCCGCAGGGCCGAGGGGCGCAGCCCCGAGCCATCCTGCCGGCCCAGCCAAACAATCGAAGCCGCCGTTTTGTCCAGTGCACAAAAACGGTGTGGCGCTGAAGGGCAGGGTTCGAAGCGAAAGGTTCGACCCCCGCGCGAAGCGCGGGAGTGCAGCGTCGCGGTGCGACGCTGGCCCGCAGGGCCGAGGGGCGCAGCCGGCCCGGGCATTTGAATAAAGTTGCGTTATTTTTCCCGAGCCGTGGAAAAGCGACGTCGCTGAGTCGGCAGGGGTCGAATTCTCAAGGGGTTCGACTACTCGTCGAACCAGACCCATAGCCGATAAAGAGTCGCAGGCCGTGTCTGACAGCAAGATGATGGTGTTCGCGGGCAATGCCAACCCGCAGCTCGCCCAGCGCATCGTGGATCATCTCAATCTGCCGCTCGGGAAGGCCCACGTTGGCACTTTCAGCGACGGTGAGATCATCGTCGAAATCATGGAGAACGTGCGCGGTCGCGACGTCTTCGTGGTGCAGTCGACCTGTGTGCCGACCAACGACAATCTGATGGAGCTGCTGGTGATGATCGATGCGCTGTACCGCGCCTCGGCGGAGCGCATCACCGCGGTCATTCCCTACTACGGCTACGCCCGGCAGGATCGCCGCGTGCGCAGCCAGCGGGTGCCGATCACCGCCAAGCTGGTGGCCAATATGCTGGCCAAGGCGGGCGTCGATCGGGTGCTGACCATCGATCTGCACGCCGATCAGATCCAGGGCTTTTTCGATGTGCCGGTGGACAACGTCTACGCCTCGCCGCTGCTGCTCGGCGACGTCTGGCGGCAGAAGTACCCGAACCTGATCGTGGTCTCGCCGGATGTGGGCGGCGTGGTGCGCGCGCGCGCCGTGGCCAAGCGCCTCGACGATGCGGATCTGGCGATCATCGACAAGCGCCGCCCGCAGGCCAATCTGGCGCAGGTGATGCACATCATCGGCGACGTCAGCGGCAAAACCTGCGTGCTGGTCGATGACATGGTCGACACCGCCGGCACCCTGTGCAAGGCGGCCGAGGCACTCAAGCAGCACGGTGCGGAGAAGGTCGTCGCCTATGCCACCCACGCGGTGCTCTCGGGGCCGGCGGTGGACAACATCAGCAACTCGGTGATCGACGAGCTGGTGGTCACCGACACCATCCCGCTGGGCGAAACCGCGGCGGCCTGCAGCAAGATCCGCCAGCTGTCGGTGGCCGGCATGCTGGCCGAGACGCTACGCCGCGTGCATCTCGAAGAGTCCGTCAGCTCGCTGTACATGGACTGAGCACAGATTTTCCCGACTGGCGGCCTGGTCGCGGGCCGTCGGCAGCCGCGTCGCCATGGGGGCGGGGCGGTTTTTTTCAGCAACCGGAGAAAGTGCAATGAGCCTTTCATTCAAACTTGATGCCACTTCGCGCAGCGATCTGGGGAAAGGTGCGAGCCGCCGCCTGCGCCGCGCGAACAGTGTGCCGGCCGTGGTCTACGGCGGCGTGGGTGAGGCCCAGTCGATCACCCTGGCGCACAACGAAATGGAGAAGAGCCTCGAACACGAAGCCTTCTACTCGCACATCCTCGATCTGGTGATCGATGGCGGCAAGCCGCAGCAGGTGATCCTGCGCGACGTCCAGCGCCACCCCTTCAAACGCCTGATTCTGCACGTGGACTTCCTGCGCGTGCAGGCCGACCAGGAGATCCAGGTACAGGTGCCGCTGCACTTCCTCAACGAGGAAGAGTGCATCGGCGTCAAGCAGGACGGCGGCGCCATCAGCCACGTGATGACAGAAATTCTCATCTCCTGCCTGCCCAGGCATCTGCCCGAGTACATCGAGGTGGATCTGGCCAATCTGGGCCTCGGCGATGCTCTGCACGTCTCCGATATCCAGTTCCCGGAGGGTGTCGTCAGCGTCGATCTGGCCCACGGCGAGGAGCACGATCTGCCGGTCGCCAATGTGCACCACACCCGTGCCGGCAGCGTCGAATCTGACGATGCCGATGAGGATGCGGGTGATGCGGGCGAGAGCGAGGGCGAGGCCGAGGGCGAATAGCCCCCGCGCCCGCCACGCAGACTGCCATGGGCAAAGACGCGGCAGCCGCCACGGCGCAATTCGATCTGATAGTGGGCCTCGGCAATCCCGGCGCCCGCTACGCCGAGACGCGCCACAACGCCGGCTTCTGGTTTGTCGATGCCCTGGCGCGCGATGCCGGCGCGAGCTTTTCCCTGCAATCGCGCTTCCACGGCGAGCTGGCCAGCCTGCGCCATGCCGGTCGCGAGGTGCGCCTGCTCAAGCCGGCGACCTTCATGAACCACAGCGGTCAGTCGGTCGCCGCGCTGGCGCGCTACTTCAAGATTCCGCTCGGCAGCATCCTGGTGGTGCACGACGAGCTGGATCTGCCGCCCGGCGCCGTCCGCCTCAAACGCGGCGGCGGCCACGGCGGGCACAACGGCCTGCGCGATCTGATCGCCCATCTGGGCAAGGATTTCTGGCGGCTGCGCGTCGGCATCGGCCACCCCGGGCACCGCGACAAGGTCATCGGCTACGTGCTCGAACGCGCCGGCCGCGGCGAACAGGCGCTGATCGACAGCGCGCTGGATGACGCCCTGCGCGAGGTGCCGCAACTGCTCGACGGCGCCCTGGAAAAAACCATGCACGCGCTGCACTCGCGCCCGTAGCCGCAGCCCCTTACTCGACACGAGATCACCGCCATGGGATTCAAATGCGGCATCGTCGGCCTGCCCAACGTCGGCAAATCGACCCTGTTCAACGCGCTGACGCAAAACGAGATCGCGGCCGAGAACTACCCCTTCTGCACCATCGAGCCGAATGTCGGCATCGTCCCGGTGCCCGACCCGCGCCTCGACGCCCTCGCGGCGATCGTCAAACCGCAGCGCATACTGCCCACCACCATGGAGTTCGTCGATATCGCCGGGCTGGTGGCCGGCGCTTCCAAGGGCGAGGGGCTGGGCAACAAATTCCTCGCCAACATCCGCGAGACCGACGCCATCGGTCACGTGGTGCGCTGTTTCCACGATGACGACGTGGTCCACGTCGCCGGCCAGGTCAGCCCGCTGGATGACGTCGAAGTGATCGATACCGAACTGTTGCTCGCCGACATCGAAACGGTCGAAAAGGCCGTGCAGCGGGTGGCCAAGAATGCCAAGTCCGGCAACAAGGAAGCGCTCGCCGAAAAGGCTTTTCTGGAACGCCTCGCCGCCGCTCTCGACGAAGGCCAGCCGGCGCGTCTGGTCGAGATCAGCGACAAGGATCAGCCGATCCTCCGGCAGCTGCACCTGCTCACCGCCAAGCCGGTGATGTACATCGCCAACGTCGACGAGGGCGGCTTCGAGGGCAATCCACTGCTCGATCAGCTGCGCGAGCGCGCCGCGCGCGAGGGTGCCAGCGTGGTCGCCGTGTGCGCCGCCATCGAGGCCGAAATCGCCCTGCTCGACGACGATGAAAAGGCCGAATTTCTCACCGATCTGGGGCTTGCCGAGCCGGGCCTGAACCGCGTCATCCGCGCCGGTTACGAGCTGCTCGGCCTGCAGACCTTCTTCACCGCCGGAGAGAAGGAAGTGCGCGCCTGGACCGTGCGTCGCGGCGCCACCGCACCCAACGGCGCCGGCCGCATCCACACCGATTTCGAAAAGGGCTTCATCCGCGCCGAGGTCATCGCCTACGACGATTTCATCGCCTGCGGCGGTGAGCAGGGCGCCAAGGATGCCGGCAAGTGGCGCCTCGAAGGCAAGGATTACCTGCTCGTCGAGGGCGATGTGGTGCACTTTCGCTTCAACGTCTGAAGCCCTGGCGCAGCGATCAGTCGGCCAGCGACACCAGCTCGCGGCGCAATAGCTCGGCCTCGACCTGTGCCGGGTCGCGATCAAAGTCGCGCGCCGCCAGATGCCCGGCGTGCACCGCGTCGGCGATCAGCCCCGGCGCCAGCGCGTCGCCGATCAGCTGCACGCTGCGCAGTGCGCTATTGGCACCGGCGTCCAGCTGCGCTTGCAGCGACTCGCCCAGTGCGCCGCCGGGTTCACTGGCCGCGCAGCGCTCGGTGACCAGCAGCAGCGCGCCGCAGGCCAGCCGCTGGCGGCGATCGCTGTAGACGCAGGCCAGCTCCACCTCGCCATCGCCCGCCGCCACCAGTCGCTGACCGAGATGCAGCGCGATGCCCTGCTCGATCAAGCGCGCCTGCACGCGCGACTGCTCCAGGGTGAAGTGGGTCCACGGCGAGACGCAATTGGCCGGGCTGACAAAGGCGATCGGCGCGCTGCCATCGCCGCGCCGCGGCAGGCTGTCGGCCAGATGATCGGCGAGCACGCCGCCGATATAACCCTGTTCGTCGTCGAAGATCAGCAGCGGCGCGCCGCCATCGGCGAGCTGCGGCAGTGCGCCATCCATAATGTCGTCCGGGGTCAGCACTGCCAGCCGGTCGAGGCCGGGCAGTGGCCGCCGCGAGCTGTGGCCGAGCCCATCGCGCCGCCAGCGCGCGCCGGTGGCGATGAAGGCGTGCTCGAAATCGAGGCCGAGCAGATCCTCGGCGGTGAGGGCGTTGCCGCGGTGGATCTGCACATTGGCCGTGCGCAGCAGCGCCTGCTCGCGGTAGTCGAGTACCCGCCGCCAGCTGGCCAGCCCCTTCAGTCGCGATTCGCGCAGCGCTCGCCCGCCCAGCTCGCGACCGGCCTCGGCCAGCGCCACCGAGTAACCACGGCGGCCCAATTGCAGCGCGCATTCCAGTCCCGCCGGGCCGGCGCCGACCACCAGCAGGCGCGTCGGGTTGCGGGCCGGGCTGCGCGCTGCGGCGATGCGCTCCGGATGCCAGCCGCGGCGCCACTCCTCGCCGATGGTCGGGTTTTGCGTGCAGCGGATCGGTGCGCAGAGGTTGTCGCTGGCGACGCAGATGTTGCAGCCGATGCACTCGCGGATCTCATCGCTGCGGCCGCTGCGGATCTTCTCCGGCAGAAAGGGGTCGGCGATCGACGGCCGCGCGGCGCCGATCATGTCCAGCGCGCCGCGGCGCAGCAGCGCGGCCATGCGATCCGGTGAGGTGTAGCGGCCGACGCCGACCACCGGCTTGCCGGTGACGCGCTTGACGAAGGCGGTGTAGGGCTCCTGATAGCCCTCGTCCGGGGCGAAGCGCGCGGTCTGCGAATCGTTCTCCCAGCCGGCCAGGTTGACATCCCACAGATCGGGCAGCTCGGCGAGCAGTTCGACCACCGCGCGGCCCTCTTCGCCGGCCTGCATGCCGTCGGCGCCGAGCAGGTCATCGACGGCAAAGCGAAAGGCCACCGCGCAGCGCCCGGCGGCTTCGTCGAGGGCGTCTTCGAGCAGCTCGCGGGTCAGTCGCAGGCGGTTTTCCAGGCTGCCGCCGTAGGCGTCGCTGCGCTGGTTGAAGCGCGTCGAGAGGAACTGGTGGGCGAGGCTCATGTGGTGGCCGGCGTAGACGTAGACGATGTCGAAGCCGGCGCTGATCGCGCGGCGCACCGCGGCGCGGTGCCAGCGGCGCAGCGCGGCGATATCCGCCAGCGTGGCGGCGCGCGCCTGGCGCGGGTAGTCGCCGTCGGCGCTGATCGCCGAGGCCGCCAGCGGCGCGATCCGCGAGTAGAGATTGGGCACGTGGTGGCCGTTGTGCGCCAGCTCGATGGCGGCCAGCGCGCCGTGACGGTGCACCGCCTCGGTCATCAGCGCCAGCGCCGGCAGGTCGCGATCATCCCAGAGGCGCTGTTCGTTGTAGGGCGTCAGATCGCCGCTGGGGTGGATTTCGGTCTCCTCGGTGCTGACCACCGCCCAGCCGCCCTCGGCCTTGACCTCGCGCAGCGCCGCGTGGGCGCGCGGGTGACGATGGCCCATGCCGCAGCAGTGTGGCACCTGATAGAAGCGGTTTTTGGCCGTCACCGGGCCGATCTGCAGCGGTTCGAAGAGCGCGGCGTGGCGGTTCTGCATGCTCATCGCAATCCCCTTTGTGGATCGCCACAGACTACTGGCGGCGCGCGGCGCGGTCGACTGCCGGGCGCCTCGCCCAGCGTTGCGGCGATGGCGCCTGCGGCTGTCGGCAGCAAGCCAAAGAGGCGGGATTCGGCGCGCGATCCGGCGCAGCCAGAGCCGGCACGGCAGCGCCGGCGGGCGCTTGACAAGATGCGGGGCGGCGGACAGAATGCGCCGCTTCTCGCCGAGGCTATGTAGCTCAGTTGGTTAGAGCACAGCACTCATAATGCTGGGGTCGGTGGTTCAAGTCCACCCATAGCCACCATGAATTCAAGGGCTTGCGTTGATTTCAACGCAAGCCTTTTTTGTGTGTGGCCAGCTTTTTAAGTGTCCATTGGCACTGCCGGCCCAGCCGGCTCAATCGCAGCAAACCAAAACGCAGCAAACCAAAAGCTAGAGCGGGGCAGCTGCTTGCTCACGCGAACCGAGCTTTGCGATAGTCGGGACGCTGGAGGCGCCTCAGCCAGTGGTGACTGTTTGTGGTTTAATGATTCCTTCGTGTTACATTAATAGTGTTAGCGTAATACGAAAATCTCATTATGCCTGCTCCGCATCGCCCGCCACCTGCCGCCCGCCGCGCCCTGCGCAAGCTGGGCGAAGACATCCGCGACGCCCGCCTGCGCCGCGGTCTGCCGATGGAGCTGGTCGCGCAGCGCGCGGCGACTTCGCGGCCCACCGTCGCGCGTGTCGAAAAGGGCGATCCGGGCGTCAGCATCGGCATCGTCGCTGCCGTGCTGCAAGCGCTGGGTTTGCTCGACAAGCTCGCCGATATCGCCGATCCGGCTCGGGATGAACTCGGCCAGCAGCTCGCCCGCGAGTCGCTGCCCCAGCGCGCTCGCACCAGCCGCAAGCGCACGGAGCCGGACGGTGAGTGAGGTCGATGTCTTTCTCGATTGGCAGGGGGCTTGCCGACACATCGGGTTGATGCGCTGCCATGTCGGACGCATGCGGCAATCGGTGACCTTCGAGTACGATCCGGCATGGATTCGCGCCAGCGAGCGCCGCCGGGATTCACACCGCCAGCCACGCGCTGCACGAAGACAGCGGCCGGCCAATATTTCTCTCGCGTCGCTTCGACCGTCGCGGCAGCCAGCGCATTCCGTTTATGTCCGCCATGTCGATGACCGAGCACACCGACGGCGAACGCGGCAGCTATCTCGAACTGGTCGATGCGCTGGCTGAGCAGGGCGCGGAACCGGCCGCGGATCGCGTCGAGCTGTACAAGCGCATCGCCTTTTCAATTCTGGTTTCCAACACCGACGACCACCTGCGCAACCACGGCTTTCTGTGGCTCGGCCAGTCGGGCTGGACGCTCTCGCCCGCCTACGACATCAACCCGACGCCGGCGGATCTCAAGCCGCGCATCCTCGCCACCAATATCGATTTCGACGACGGCAGCTGCTCCATCGAGCTGCTGCGCTCGGTGGCGGATGAGTTCTCGCTCAAGCCGAAAGCCGCGGATGCGCTGATCCGCGAAGTCGCCGAAGCGACGCGACACTGGCGAATCGCCGCACAGCGCCGAGGCGCCAGCGAGCGCGAGATCAGGCGCATGCAGAGCGCATTCGAACACCACGACCTGCATCGTGCGCTGGCGCTGTGACCCATCAGCGCGCCAAGGGTGTGCCGATCGCTGCCCTTCGCCACCGGCTTTGAGGTGAAATCACCCGGGGCAGGCGGCGCTGGACTTGAGCCGCGTTGTGCTGCGGCTGAGTGCGGCAATCCGTGTGCCGGGTGGCGTTTTCCGCCCCCTGGGCGTCGCCCGTGTGGCGACTCGGGCGTCGCGCTGGCCGTAGCATCGTCGCCCGTGGCCGCGCGATGTGGCGATCTCTGGGGTAGGGCGATGAAATTGCTGCGTTACGGCCCGCCGGGCGAAGAAAAGCCGGGCCTGCTGGATGCCGAGGGCGGGCTGCGCGACCTGTCCGCGCTGGTCGATGACATCGCCGGGGAGGCACTCGAACCGGCGGCGCTGGCGCGCTTGCGCGGGGTCGATCCGCAGAGTCTGCCGCTGGTCGCTGGCGCGCCGCGCATCGGCCCCTGCGTCGGCCGGGTGGGCAAGTTCATCGCCATCGGCCTGAATTACGCCGATCACGCCGAAGAGGCCGGGCTGCGCGTGCCGCGTGAGCCGATCATCTTCTCCAAGGCCACCAGCTGCATCAGCGGGCCGAACGACCCCATCGAAATCCCGCACGGCGCAGAAAAGACCGATTGGGAGGTGGAGCTGGCGGTGGTCATCGGCCGCGCGGCGAAGTACGTCGATGAGGCTGCGGCGCTGGATCACGTCGCCGGCTACTGCGTCTGCAACGATGTCTCCGAGCGCCATTTTCAGGCCGAGCGCAGCGGTCAGTGGGTGAAGGGCAAGTCGCACGACAGCTTCGGCCCCATCGGCCCCTGGCTGGTGACCGCCGACGAGCTGCCCGACCCGCAGGCGCTGGACCTGTGGCTGGAGGTGGACGGCCATCGCTACCAGTCCGGCAACACCCGCACCATGGTGTTCTCCGTGGCGCGGATCATCAGCTACGTCAGCCAGTTCATGAGCCTGCAGCCGGGCGATGTGATCGCCACCGGCACGCCGCCGGGGGTGGGCATGGGGCAGAAGCCGGAGCCGGTGTTCCTGCGCGCCGGGCAGCAGATCCGCCTCGGCGTCGCCGGGCTCGGCGAGCAGTGTCAGCGCACGGTGGATGCCGACTGAGCGGGGGCGGGTTGGCGGGTGCTATCCGCTGGCCAGGCGCGGCAGCCACAGCACGATCGCCGGGAAAGCCACCAGCAACGCAATGGTGATCGCGTCGGCGACGAAAAACGGCGTCACGCCGCGGAACACATCCTGCACGCTGAGGTCGTCGCGCACCCCGGCGACCACGAAGCAGTTCAGCCCGATGGGCGGGGTGATCAGGCAGAACTCGGCCATTTTCACCACCAGAATCCCGAACCACACCGCGCACATCGGCCCGGACATGCCGAAGGCGCTGTCCGCGGCCGAGACGTATTCGCCGCCGTTGAGCGCCATCACCGCCGGGTAGACCACCGGCAGGGTCAGCAGCAGCATGCCGATGGCATCCATGAACATGCCGAGTATCGCGTAGGCCAGCAGGATCAGCACCAGGGTCAGCATCGGCGGCTGCTCCAGCGAGGTGATCCACTCGGAAAAGGCCCCCGGCAGATCGGCGAAGCCGAGAAAGCGCACGTAGATCAGCACCCCCCAGATGATGGTGAAGATCATCACCGACAGCTTGGCGGTCTCCAGCAGCGCGTCTTTGAGCTGCGGCCAGCGCATGCCCTTGTACACCGCCATGCAGAACACCACGAAGGCGCCCAGCGCGCCGCCCTCGGTGGGCGTGCCCCAGGCATCGCCGCCGAAGGGGTTGTAGATGAAGGCGATGATGATGAACACGACGAAGAAGATCGGCAGCGCCGGCGGCAGCGAAGCGAAGCGCTGGCGCCAGCTGAAGCCGGTCACCGGCGGGCCGAAGCCCTTGATCGCCAGCGCCATGGCGACGATCAGCGTGGCGTAGACCAGCGCCGAAAAGGCTCCCGGCACGAAGCCGGCGAGCAGCAGTCGGCCGACATCCTGCTCGACGATGATCGCGTAGATGACGAGGATCGCCGAGGGCGGGATCAGCGAGGCCAGCGTGCCACCGGCGGCGACCACCCCGGCGGCGAACTTTTTGTCGTAGCCGATCTTCAGCATCTCCGGGATGGCGATGCGCGCAAACACCGCCGAAGTGGCAATCGACGCCCCGGAGACCGCGGCGAAGCCGGCGGTGGCGAACACGGTGGACACTGCCAGCCCGCCCGGCAGCCAGGCCACCCAGCGCTTGGCGGCCTCGAACAGGGCTTTGGTCAGGCCGGCGTAATAGGCCAGATAGCCGATCAGGATAAAGGTCGGGATCAGCGACAGCGCCTGACTGGCGACCTTTGAATGCGGCACCTGGCCGGCGGTTTTGGTGGCCACCGTCAGCGCCCAGAGGAAGTCGCTCGGGTCGTAGCCCTTTTTCGACCAGAAGATCCAGATCAGCCCGACCAGCCCGGCCAGCCCGGCGGCGAAGGCCACGCGCATGCCCAGCACCACCAGCAGCAGCAGGCCGCCGGTGACTGCCAGGCCGATGTCGATGGCGCTCATCGCGGCGCTCCATCCGCGCCGGCGACATGCTCGGCCTCGTGCGCGGCCCGGGTCGCTGCATCCTCGATCAGCGGTACCGCGACCGGCTGCAGCTGGCCGGTTTTCAGCGCGCGCGCGTAAGCCCACAGCTGCAGCAGCAGCCGCAGGCAGAGCACGGAAAAGGCCACCGGCGCGAGTAGTTTCGCCGGCCACAGCGGCAGTGCGATATCCATCGAGCTGTCGCGGCTCCACAGCGGCGCGGCGAGATCGAAGCTGCGCTCGAAGTGCGCCCAGCTACCCCAGACCAGCAGCAGCATCAGCAGCAGAATGGCCAGCGTGGTGATGAACTCCGCCGACCACAGCCAGCGCCCGCGCAGCCTGCCGACCAGCATGTCCATGCGGATGTGGCCGCCGTTGCGCTGGGTGTAGGCGATGCCCATGAAGGCGATCAGCGGCATCACCTGCTCGATCCAGTCGACGTAGCCCGGCAGCGGCTGATTGAAGAGATTGCGCCCGCCCACCGAGACCACCGCGAGCAGCATCAGCGAAAACACCGCCAGCCCGCTGAGCAGGGCCAGCGCGGTTTCCAGCCGGTGCAGACGGCGGTCGAGGCGGCTGAGACGGCTGTCGTCGGAGAGCACGGTGGCGGAGCCGGCCATCGTCGGATCTCCTCTGTCTGGTTTGCCACTGGCCGCGCGGGCGGATCGGCCCGCGCGGCCGGCGAATCGCCTATTTGTGCCTGGCGATCAGCTCGACGGCGGTGTCGTACAGCTCCTGCGCCGGCAGACCCTGTGCGGCGTTGCTCTGCACCCAGTCGGCGGCGGCCGGCCCGGCGACCTTGTCGCGGAAGTCGGCGATGGCCGCGGCGGAGAAGCTCACCCGCTGGATGCCTTTTTCATCCAGCAGCGGGCCCCACTTGGCCATGGTGTTGTTCTCGTAGTTGTCGACGTAGTGATCCAGCGCCTCGTCGATCGAGCCGAGCAGCGCCTCGCGGTGCGCACCCGGCAGCGCGGCGAGGGCATCGCTGTTGGCCACCACCGGGCAGTTGACCGTGCCGGGGTTGAGGTTGGTGGTCCACCACTTGGCGTTTTCGGTGGTGCCGAAAGCCATGTGCGCGTGCGGCGCGAAGGCCACCGCCTTGACCACGCCGCTGTCCATCGCCTGGCGCACCTCGGTGGCGGACATCGAGGTCGGCACCGCGCCGACGGCTTTCATCGCCACGCCGATGCCGCCGGTGGCACGCACGCTCAGGCCCTCGAAATCGGCCAGCCCCTGCGGCGCGTCGCCGACGCCGATGATGTTGTACTGGGGCATCGGCGAGGGCATCAGCAGGGTCGCGTTCCAGCGCGCCAGGTCTTTGACCACCGCCGGGTGCTGGTACAGCGCCTGGCTGACGCGGCGCTCCTGATCGAGCGTTTCGACGCCGAGAAACGGCAGCTCCAGCACGGTGATGGTGGGGTTCTTGTCGCGGTGATAACCGGCGCAGAACTGGGCCATTTCAAACGCGCCGATGGAGATGCCATCGAGGTTTTCGCGGTTTTTCGACAGGCCGCCGTAGGAGATGTTGAGGGTGAATTCGCCGTTGGTTTTGGCGGACACCAGCTCGGCGAGCTTTTCGACGTGCTCGGTAAAGGCGCGGCGCTTGCCCCACAGCGAGACGTTCCACTCGGCGGCGAGCACTTCGGTAGCGGCAAAGGACAGGGCGACGCCGGCGATAGCGCCGACTTTGGTCAGCTTCTTCATGGTTTCCTCCAATGGAAAAGGGGGCGCGGCGGTGTGTCCCGCCGTCGCCGTGGCAAGCCTATTATGGGCAGGTTGTGGCCGCCGACGCCAGCCGTGGGAGATACCGGCGGCGGCCGCAGTGCGGCGTGGCCCTAAGCCCGGACCGCGGTCATTGCCGTGGCGCCGTTGGCTCTGGCCCGATCAGCCTCGCGATCCACCATCCAGTCGGCCAGCCCGGCGCCGGCCCACATGCTGAGCAGCGCCACCCAGGCGGTGATCACCAGCAGCGCGCCACCGGTGACCCCGGCGCCGACCGCGCAGCCACCGGCCAGCATGCCGCCGAAACCGATCAGCGTGGCGCCGATGAGAAAGCGCGCAAAGCCACTGTCGTTGGTGAATTTCTGCCACTGGAACTGGCCTGTGGCCAGCGCTGCCAGCAGCGCGCCGAGGAACACGCCGGGCACCAGCGCCACGTCGAAGGTCAGCGGCAGGCTCGGCCGGTCGATCAGGCCCATCAGCGTGTCCGCCGAGGGGCCGGTGAAGCTGACGCTTTTCACCGCCACGATGTCGAAGGAGTTGCTGGCGTGCCAGCTGGTCAGCAGCCAGCCGAGGGCGATGGTGAAACCGGTCACCGCAGCGGCCAGGGTCCACCACTTGCTGACGCCGTGGCGGCGCGCCATCCACAGCCCGCCGAGCAGGAAGCAGGCGCCCAGCGCGACGCCACCGAACTGCGGCAGCAGGTGGGCGAAGCCGCGCGATTCGGCGCCGACCACCCACCAGGAGGAGATCTCTTCGCGCAGCGGCGAGAGCACGCCACGCAGCGAGGCCTGGGCGACCACCGTGACCACCAGCCCGGCGACCAGGGTGCGCATATTGCCGGTGGCGGAGAGGATCAGCAGCCGGCTGGCGCAGCCGCCGGCGAGCACCATGCCGACGCCGAACATCAGCCCGCCGACGATGGCGCCGGACATGGAGCCGGCGTTGTTGAGCTGGCGAATCTGGCCGCTGTCGAGCAGCCCGGTCTCGATGAAGAACTGGGTGCCGAACACGGCCGCGCCGAAGGCCAGCAGCCAGACGGCAAACTTCTTGCCGGTCTGGCCGCGCCAGAATTCAACGCAGGCAGCGCGCAGGCAGAAGCGGCTCTGCTGGCCGAATACGCCGAAGATCAGGCCCACCAACAGGCCGATGGCGGCGGAGATTTCGCCGGTGGTGAATGCGTCCAGAAGCGCGTTGCTGTCCATGTGGCCCTCGTTCATTAGCCAATGCTGATTGTGCGACGCACAATAGCGCTATTGCGAGTGGCCCATTGTTGACCTCGCTCAGGATTTTTCGGCCGGAAACGGCAAAAACCCCTATCTCTGTAGGGGTAATCAGGGGGCGTCGAGCGGGTTGGAAAAGGCGATCAGGGGGCGGCTGCGGCCATCCGTTCGTCGCGCTGGCGCTGCTGCTCGGCGCGCCGGCTGAGCAGCGAGGCAATCAGCACGCCAATTGCCACCAGCCCGATCAGAATGGTCGAGACGGCGTTGATTTCCGGCGTCACGCCCAAGCGCACCTGGCTGTAGATTTTCATCGGCAGGGTGGTGGCGCCGGGGCCGGTGGTGAAGCTGGCGATCACCAGATCGTCCAGCGACAGGGTGAAGCTGAGCAGCCAGCCGGAGATGATCGCCGGGGCGATCACCGGCAGGGTGATGTTGAAAAAGGTGCGCCCGGGTGGGCAGCCGAGATCCTGCGCGGCTTCCTCGATCGAGCGATCAAAGCTCGCCAGGCGCGATTGCACCACCACCGCCACGTAGCACATCGAAAAAGTGATGTGGGCGATGGTGATGGTGACGAAACCGCGATCCAGCGCGATGGCGACGAACATCAGCAGCAGCGACAGGCCGGTGATCACTTCCGGCATCACCAGTGGCGCGTAAACCATGCCGGAGAACAGCGTGCGGCCGCGGAAGTTGCCGAAGCGCGACAGCAGCAGCGCGGCCATGGTGCCCAGCAGCACGGCGAAGGTGGATGACACCACCGCCACTTTTAGCGTCACCCAGGCGGCGCTCATCAGCCCCTGGTTATTGAGCATCTCCGCGTACCACTTGGTGGAGAAGCCGGCCCACACGGTCACCAGTCGCGATTCATTGAAGCTGAAGATCACCAGCAGCAGGATCGGCAGGTAGAGGAAGCTGAAGCCGGCGATCAGCGCCAGCCAGTTGAACCAGGTGAGGTGCTTGTTCATGGCTGATTACCCCTGCTGCTTCATCTGCTGGCGCTGGAAGTACATGATCGGCACCACCAGCAGCGCCAGCAGAATCACCGCCACCGCCGAAGCCAGCGGCCAGTCGCGATTGCTGAAGAATTCGGTCCACAGGGTGCGGCCGATCATCAGCGTGCTGTTGCCGCCGAGCAGGTCGGGGATCACGAACTCGCCCACCGCCGGGATGAACACCAGAAAGCAGCCGGCGATGATGCCGGGCATCGAGATCGGCACGGTGATCTGCCAGAAGGCCTTCAGCGGCGGACAGCCGAGATCCGATGCCGCCTCCAGCAGGCTGTGATCCATTTTCTCCAGGGTCGCGTACAGCGGCAGCACCATGAACGGCAGGTAGGAGTAGATGATGCCGATGTAGACCGCCAGCTCGGTGTGCAGGATCTGCAGTGGCTGGTCGATCAGCCCGATGCTGATCAGCAGCAGATTCAGCAGCCCCTCGCTTTTGAGGATGCCGATCCAGGCGTAGACGCGGATCAGGAAGCTGGTCCAGAAGGGCAGGATCACCAGCATCAGCAGCAGCATCCGCCACTGGCTCGGCGCGCGCGCCATGGCATAGGCGATCGGGTAGCCTATGGCCAACGCCAGCAGGGTCGAGATCAGCGCGATCTTCAGGCTGTTGAGGTAGCTGCGCCAGTAGAGATCGTCCTCCAGCAGCAGCTCGTAGTTCTCCAGCGTGCCCTGCAGATTGCCCTCGCCGTCGAACAGCGGCGTGTACGGCGGGATGGCGATGGCGATCTCGGCGAAGCTGAGCTTGAGCACGATCAGAAACGGGGTGAAGAAAAACAGCAGCAGCCAGACGTAGGGCACGGCGATCACCGCGGTGCGCGGCGACAGGCCGAGCCTCATCAGCAGTGATGCGGTGCGACCGGGCTTGGCCGTGCTGCGGGCGGGTTGGGCGCTCATGGGCATGCCCTCAGCGATCCAGCACGACGCAGGCAGCGGGCGCCCAGCTCAGCCAGACCTTGTCCTCCCAGCTGATGCTGCGCTCGACCAGCCGGCTGCGATTGGTCTGGGTGGCGGTGACCACCTGCCCGCTGGGCAGCTCGACGTGGTAGATGGATAGATTGCCCAGGTAGCCGATGTCCAGCACCTGGCCCTGCAGACAGTTGGCTGCGGTATCCGCCGGTGGCTCGCGGTCGATGCGCAGCTTCTCCGGGCGCAGCGCGATCCACGCCTGATCGCCGTTTTTCAGTCCGCTCGACTGGTCGGCGCGGAAGCGACAATCGTTCCTGCTGCAGGTCAGCTCGGTGTGGCCATCGCCGCCGCCGCTGATGCGCCCCTCGAAAATATTCACTTCGCCGATGAACTCGGCGACGTAGCGGGAGCCGGGGTACTCGTACAGCTCCGCCGGGGTGGCGATCTGCACGATGCGCCCCTCGTCCATCACCGCGATCCGCGAGGAGACGGTCATCGCCTCCTCCTGATCGTGGGTGACGATGATGAAGGTCAGGCCGAGCTGTTCCTGGATATCCATCAGCTCGAACTGAGTCTGCTGGCGCAGTTTCTTGTCCAGCGCGCCCAGCGGCTCGTCGAGCAGTACCAGCTGTGGCCTCTTCACCACGCAGCGCGCCAGGGCGACGCGCTGGCGCTGGCCGCCGGAGAGCTGGTGCGGTTTGCGCGAGGCGAACTGGCCGAGCTGGACCATCTCGATGGCTTCATCGACGCGCTGCCTGATCTGCGCCCTGGGAGCGCCGTCCTGCTTGAGGCCGAAGGCGATGTTGTCGCGCACGCTCATGTGCGGAAACAGCGCGTAGGACTGGAACATCATGTTCACCGGCCGCTGGTGCGGCGGCACCCCGGCCATGTCGTCGCCTTCGAGCAGGATCTGCCCGGCGCTGGGCCGCTCGAAGCCGGCGAGCATCCGCAGCAGCGTCGATTTACCGCAGCCGGAGGGGCCGAGCAGGGAGAAGAATTCCCGCTGGTAGATATCCAGCGAGATGTCGTCGACGGCGACGAAATCGCCAAACCGCTTGCTGATCTGCTTCAGCGCCAGATGGGGTTTGGCCGCCGCATCGTGCCAGGGCTCGAATACCTCGCGCTCACTGCCTGTCCGCGCCATCGGGGAATCCTCCAGAGGTACGGCCGGCGCCGCGTGCGTTGCGCGGCGCCGTGACCGAATGTTCGCGGCAAGTGCGGGGGAGCCGTTTGCGACTCGCCCCGCAGCGGCCTAGTTTCCGCTCTTCAGACTGGTCCAGGCGCGGGTGATGCGGCGCTGACCCTTCGGCGGGTAGGGGGGCACGATGTACAGGCCGGAGACCGCTTTTTCAGACGGGTACACCGCCGGATCACCGATCACGTCTTCGTTCAGCAGCGGCTGGGATGCCTTGTTGCCGTTGGCGTAGTAGACGTAGTTGGAGGCCGCAGCGGCGACTTCGGCGCGCATGATGAAGTTGATGAATTTATGCGCGTTGTCCGGGTGCGGAGCGTCCTTCGGGATCGCCATCTGGTCGAACCACATCAGCGCGCCCTCGTCCGGGATCACGTAGTTGATCGCCACGCCATTGTCGGCTTCGGCGGCGCGATCGCGGGCCTGCAGCACGTCGCCGGACCAGCCGACAGCGACGCAGATATCGCCGTTGGCCAGTGCGTTGATGTACTCGGAGCTGTGGAATTTCTGGATGTGTGGGCGCACGGCGTCGAGCACTTCACGGGCTTTTGCAATCGATGCCTTGTCGTGCGCGGTGGGGTCCATGCCGAGGTAATTGAGCGCCGCCGGGATTATTTCATCCGGCGCGTCGAGCATGTGGATGCCGCAGTCGGCGAGCTTGGCGGCGTTGGCCGGATCGAACACCAGCGCCCAGGAGCTGGTCGGCGCATTGGGCAGGCGCTCCCCAACCTTGTCGACGTTGTAGCCGATGCCGGTGGTGCCCCACATGTAGTTCACCGAGTAGGCGTTGTCCGGGTCGAAGCGCGCCACGCGCTGGGCCACGTCGTCCCACATATTGCCGATATTGCTGAGCTTGGATTTGTCCAGTTTCTGGAACACGCCGGCCTGAATCTGGCGAGCGAGGAAGGCGCCGGAGGGCACCACCACGTCATAGCCGCTGCCGCCGGCCAGCAGTTTGGTTTCGAGGATGTCGTTGGAGTCGAAGACATCGTAGGTGACCTGGATGCCGGTCTCCTCGGTGAACTGCTCCAGCACCGCTTCGTCGATGTAGTCGGACCAGTTGTAAACGTTGACCACCTTTTCTTCGGCCGCCTGCACCACGCCGGCAGTGGCCGCCACGGTGGCTGCGACCAGCCCCAGATTCACGAGTGATTTGTGAAATTGCAGTTTCATGTTTCCTCCGGCCCTGGTGGCCATGTTGTTGTTGGCTGAATCTCGCCCGGCGGGCCAGCCATTAGGATTTGTGTCCCCCGGCGGTACGCCGCAACCCTGCAATAGGTCAGGGGTTTCGTCCAGAGATTTGCGCGTTTCAGCACCGCCTGAATCACCGCGGCACGCCGCTTGCCGATTGGGGCATTGAGCGCATCCGGCGCCCGCGCAGGCAGCCGTTGGCCGCGCGCTGCCGCCGACAAACAGTGATGTGATCCGAGGGGCACATCGTTCGCGCAGGCTTGTTCACCATTGCGGTGTCGGCGGTTTGTCCCGGTAGTTTTCCGCATGAATGTGATCACATTTGTTTGGCTTCTGTCAAACGTCGTGACTGACCTGCTCCCGTGCTGCCGATTGCCTGATTGCTGTGCATCGGGGGTGGCAACTGTTTGCGGGTGAATAATGTGATCGCAAATTTTGTGCTTTACCCGGCGGCTGCTAGAGTAGCGGGCCGACAGGCCGGCGTGGCCCGACAGTGGATGAGGGAGATGGGCGAGCGACAGAGCACTGTGCTGACGCCGGCGGAGAGGCCGGCGGAGATGACGCTGCAGGAGTGGGTCTACCAGCAGCTGCGCAGCGCGATTATGCGCGGACATTTCGTGCCCGGCCACGCTGTCACCATGCGCGGTATCGCCGAGATGCTCAAGGTGAGCCCGATGCCGGTTCGCGAGGCGCTGCGCCGCCTGGTAGCGGAGCGCGCACTGGAGCTGCTGGCCAATCGCCGCGTGGCGGTGCCGGCCATGTCGCCGGCGCGTTTCGAGGAGATGTGCGCGGCGCGCATCGCACTGGAGACGCTGGCTGTGGAGCGCGCCCTGCCGGCGATCGGCGCCGCCAGGCTGGCCGAGTTGCGCGAGATCGACAACCAGCTGGACGTGGCCATCGACGACGGTGATGTCGAGAGTTATATGCTCAAAAATCTGCAGTTTCACCACACCCTGTACAGCGCCGCACCCACCCAGGTGCTGCTGCCGCTGATCGAAAGCCTGTGGCTGCAGTTCGGCCCCTTCATGCGCGCGGTGCTCACCAAATACCGGGATGAGCCACACATCGATCGTCACAAAGAAGCGCTGGCCGCTATCGAGCGGCGCGATGTCTACGGCCTGCGGGTGGCCATCGAAGCGGATATTCGCGACGGCATCGGGGCGCTGGGCCGGGAGGCGTTTCTGACCGCCTCGCGCGCCGCAGACTGAGCGTCGCGGGTTTCGGCGGGCATTGCCTGGCGGCCGGGTGGCACGGCTTTTCTGCTGGAAATAAATCAGTAAATCAGCGGCTTGATAAGCGCTCCCGCGCGGCGCGGCCCAGTGCGGAAAACAGCGCAACCGACGCTGGCTGTTCGCGCCACAGATGTTCCGGGTGCCACTGCGCGGCGCACTGAAAGGTCTTTGCCTCGCGCACCCGCGTGCCTTCCACCAGCCCATCCGGCGCCCAGGCTTCGGCCGCCAGCCCGTCGGCCAGGCGGTCGATGCCCTGGCCGTGCAGCGAATTGACCATCGCCCTCGGCGCCCCCACCAGTTGCTCGAACAAACCGCCTTCGGCAAAGCGCACCTCGTGGGCCGGGCCGTACTGCACCTGGCGCGGCTGCCCGGGGTCTTCCCGGTGCTCCATCATCCCCCGCACCGCGTAGACCCGCTGGTGCAGGCTGCCGCCCAGGGCCACGTTCAACTCCTGAAAGCCGCGGCAGACGGCCAGCAGTGGCAGGCCCGCGGCCACCGCGTCGCGGATCAGCGGCAGCGTGGTGGCATCGCGCTGCGGGTCGCGCGGGGTTTCGTCATCGGGCAGATTGCTCTGGCCGTAGTGGCCGGGTTCGATGTTGGCCGGGCTTCCGGGCAGCATCAGCCCATCGAGGCGCTCGATCAGTTCGGCGCGGCGCTCGGCGGTATCCATCGCGGCGAGATCGGCGCCGGCACCCTGTGCCGGGATCAGCAGCGGGATGGCGTCGGCGCCGTGGGCTACGGCGTCGATGTATTTCTGCGCTGCCGCGTGGTAGTGCAGGATGCCGATTTCCTTGACATCGCAGACGATACCGATCAGCGGTCGACTGGACATAGTGCGCTCCGGGGTGACGGATGTTCGCTTGAATGTGATCACGATATTTTTCAGGCTGTCAATCGACGAAAACCGCCCTGAGCGGAGTTGATTGACAAGCCTCGGGGTGCTGTGATCACATTTAAGCATTAACTTGTGATCACATTTTTCGGCGGCCGGATTGCCGATCGCCCGTCATCAATCCGGCTGCGCGCCGATGGAGTCACGCATGAACGCACCTGCCCGAGCCGATGCCTCCCAGCTGCAGGCGCTCGACGCCGCCCATCACCTGCACCCCTTCACCGACAGCAACGCGCTTAACGCCAGGGGCGCGCGCATCATCGAGCGCGCCGAGGGCGTCTGGCTGTGGGATAGCCAGGGCAACAAGGTGCTCGACGGCATGGCCGGCCTGTGGTGCGTGAACATCGGCTACGGCCGCGACGAGCTGGCCGAGGTGGCGGCGCGGCAGATGCGCGAGCTGCCCTACTACAACACCTTCTTCCAGTGCGCCCACCCGCCGGCGGTCGAGCTGGCACGGCTGGTCGCCGAAGTGGCGCCGGCGCACATGAACCACGTCTTCTTCACCGGCTCCGGCTCGGAATCCAACGACACCGTGGTGCGCATGGTGCGCCACTACTGGGCGTCGCGCGGCAAGCCGCAGAAGAAGGTCATCATCAGCCGCTGGAACGCCTACCACGGCTCCACCGTGGCCGCCGCCAGCCTCGGCGGGATGAAGCCGATGCACGCCCAGGGCGGCTTGCCGATTCCCGACGTGGCGCACATCCGCCAGCCGCACTGGTTCGACGAGGGCGGCGAGCTGAGCCGCGAGGAATTCGGCCTGCTGGCCGCGCGCGCGCTGGAGGACAAGATCGTCGAGCTGGGCGAGGACAAGGTCGCCGCCTTCATCGCCGAGCCGATCCAGGGTGCCGGCGGCGTGGTGGTGCCGCCGGAGAGCTACTGGCCGGAGGTCAAGCGGGTGCTGGCGCGGCACGACATCCTGCTGATCGCCGATGAGGTCATCTGCGGCTTTGGCCGCACCGGCGAGTGGTTCGGCAGCCAGCTCTACGACCTCGAACCGGATCTGATGCCGATCGCCAAAGGGCTGTCCTCCGGCTACCTGCCGATCGGCGGGGTGATCGTCGCCGATCACGTCGCCGAAGTGCTCGCCGGCGGCGGCGAGTTCGCCCACGGCTACACCTATTCCGGGCATCCGGTGGCCGCCGCGGTGGCCGCGGCCAACATCGGCATCATCCAGCGCGAGAATCTGGTCGAGCGCGTGCGCGATGACGTCGGCCCCTACCTGCAGCGCCAGTGGGCCACCCTCGGCGAGCATCCGCTGGTCGGCGAGACGCGCGGCCTGGGCATGTTCGCCGCACTGGAGATCTGCGCCGACAAGGCCAGCCGCCAGCGCTTCGACAAGCCCGGCACCACCGGCGGCATCTGCCGCGATTTCTGTCTCGACAACGGCCTGGTGATGCGCGCCGTGTACGACACCATGATCATCTCCCCGCCGCTGGTGATGAGCCACGACGAGATCGACGAACTGGTGGCGCGGGCGCACCGCGCGCTGGATATGACCGCCGCGGCCATCGGCCGCTGACGGCATGCGCTGCGCTGTCTTGGCGTGGCGCTGCTGCGGCAATTTGCGTCTCTTTCGTGCATGTTCCCGCGGCGCGGCGCGGCGATGCTGCGCTGGCCACAACCACATCGGGAAACGACCATGAAAGTGGGCTTTATCGGACTCGGCAACGTCGGCGGCAAGCTCGCCGGCAGCCTGCTGCGCAACGGCGTCGATCTGACCGTGCGCGATCTCGACCGCACCGCCGCACAACCTTTTCTCGACCGCGGCGCAGCCTGGGCTGACTCGCCGGCACAGCTGGCCCGGCACTGCGACGCGGTGATCACCTGCCTGCCGTCGCCGGCGGCTTCGGCGGCGGTGCTGGAAGCCGATGACGGCGTGCTCGCCGGCTTCGCCGCGGCTGGTGAGGCGGTCGGCGAAAAGATCTGGATGGAGATGAGCACCACCGATGAGGCCGAGGTACAGCGCCTCGGCGCCAGGGTCGCCGCGCTCGGCGCAACGCCCATCGATTGCCCGGTCTCCGGCGGCTGCCACCGCGCCGCCACCGGCAATATCGCGATCTTCGCCGGCGGCGAGCGCGATGCCTTCGAGCGCGTGCTGCCGCTGCTGACCACGCTCGGCCGACGGGTGCTGCACACCGGGCCGCTGGGTAGCGCCTCGGTGCTGAAGGTGGTCACCAACTATCTGGCCACCGCCAATCTGGTGTCGGTCTGCGAAGCGCTGGTGACCTCGAAGATGGCCGGCATGGATCTGGCCACCGCCTACGAGGCGATCCGCATCTCCTCGGGCAACTCCTTCGTCCACGAGACCGAGAGCCAGGTCATCCTCAACGGCAGTCGCGACATCAGTTTCACCATGGATCTGGTGCTCAAGGATGTCGGCCTGTTCCACCAAGTGGCCCAGCGCGCCGGCGTCGAGCTGGAGCTGGCGCCGATGCTGGTGGAGATCTTCAAAGATGGTGCGGCCCGCTACGGCGAGCGCGAGCTGTCGCCGAACATCATCCGCCGGCTGGAGGATCAGATCGGCGAGCGGGTGCTGGCGCCGGGCTTCCCGGCGGAGATGGTCGACGACGAGCCGGAGGAGCCCGGCGCCGAGGTGCGGGTACGGCGCGGCTGAGGCGCGCTGCGCTGGTCGATCCCGGCTGCTGAGCCGGCGGCTTATTCGGGCGTCGCGGTGCTGCGACGCTCGGCGAGCCGGGCGATGGCGGCGGTGATCTCGGCGTTGGAGAAGGGCTTGGTCATGAACATGTCCGCGCCGTATTCCAGCGCCGTTTCGCGATCCACCCGCTGGCCCTTGGCGGTGAGCATCAGCACCGGCACCGTGCGGCCGCGCTCGTCGGCACGCAGCTGCTGGAGGATCTCGTAGCCGTCCAGCTCGGGCAGGATCATGTCCAGCACCATCACGTCTGGCGGTTCCGCCAGTGCCCGCCGCAGCGCCTGCTTGCCATTGTTGGCCGCGGCGACCTCGTAGCCGGCGTGCTCCAGCAGGAAGGTCAGGGTCTCGGCGATGTGTGGCTCGTCTTCGGCGAGCAGTACGCGTGTGGCCATGAGAGGCAATCCATTGTTATTGACTACAGTGGCCGATAATAACAGCAGACGCCGCCGATGCACGGCTGTCGCGTGGCTTGGCACGCCGCCGGTTGCCGTCAAGGATTGACAGGCCAGCTTTTTGTCCGAGCGGCTTATTGACAAGAATTCCCATAATTGTCAGTGCGTTGTTTGCAATTGACTCGTGCATGGCAAATCATTCCCCGAGTAGTTGACGATTCGTCCGCCGCCGCGTCGCCAGATCGCGCGCGTTGCCGGGACGATTCGACGCGAGAGGTACCCATGTCCGACAATTTGTCTGCGACCGCCGCCGGCCTGGCTCTGAACACCAAGCTGGAGGAGGATTTCGTCTCCCCGCTGACCGCGGTGCGCGGCGCGTTGGAGATCCTCCGCGATCACGCCGAACTGTCCTCGGCCGAGCGCGCGCGCTTCGTCGCCAACGCGCTGGCCGGCTGCGACCGGCTGGAGCGCGGCATCGCCGAGCTGGCCGATTCGGTGTACACGACCGCCCCCCAGGCAGCGGCCGCGAAGCAAACCGACAGCCCGGAAAGTGGCGCCGACGCCGAGCCGGAATCCGAATACGCCGCGCGCATCCACTTCCTCGACGAACAGCAGGTGGTCGAGGTGGATTTCAGCGACGTCGTCTTTAGCAGCTCGCGCGAGGTCAATGCGCTTTACGATGAGCTCGATCGCCGCGTCGAGGCCAGCGGGCAACGCTGGTATTTTCTGGTCAACTACCGCAACTGCCGGATCTGGCCGGAGGCCTGGGTGGCCTTCGCGCACCGCGGCAAAAAGGTCAATGTCAGCTACTCACTGGGCACCGTGCGCTACGGTGAGAGCGGCGAGTCACGCGCCGCCAGCCACGGCGAACAGGCGGATGCCTCGCGTGAACTGGCGCTGGCGCGCATCGACGCCATGCGCTGCACCGATCAGCGCGCCAGCGGTCACGGCGCCGGCCTGCGCGGTCTGCGCTGAGTACCTGGCCTTTGCTGCGCGACCTGCGCCGTGCAGCCATCAGCTTCCCGGCGGGCTTCGGCGGCCAGCCGTATGCGCCAGCAGCCTGGTCGGGATAAGCGGGTCAAAGCAGTCGGCCGGTCGGCCGGTCGGCTGAGCGAGTGGCGACCGATGCGGAATGCGGGCCCTCGCCGGGAATCGAAGCCGTCTGTCAACTGCTCGATTGAAGTTGCCCCTGCAGCCCAGGGCGCGCATATCAATCCCACTGCGCCTCATCCTCCCGGCGCACGAAGGCCGACACCCCGCCGTCAGCCAGCAGCTCGCGAATCCGCCACGGCACGCCGTGCTCGTCCAGCTCCACCAGCCCGATGCCGCTGCCATTGAGCAGCCGCCGGCCGTGCGCGGTGCCCTGCGGTTTGCGCGGCACCACGCGCATGCGCCGCCGGCGGGTGAACCAATTGAGCGGCGATTGGGGCGAATACAGCCAGCGATTGCCGCGATCCAGCGCTTCGAGCAATCGCGGCGGGAATTCATTGCGCACGCCGCTGCTGCAGATCTGCCAGATGCGTGGCGGCGGGCTATCGACAGCGCCGTCGGGGGCGCTTCGCGATCCGCGAGCCGGCAGTCGCAGACGGCGCTGCTGGCCGCGTCGCCGGCTGCGCTGGCGCAGCTCGACATCGTAGACGAAGGAGTAGTGGACATCGCCGGAGAGCACGACGAAGTGCTGCGGCGTCCGCCGGTGACGAAACAGATTGAGCACCGCGTTGGCAGCGCCGGGATGCGCCATCCAGTTCTCCGCATCGACCATCAGCGGCTGGCCGAACCAGGTGAAAATGCGCTGGATGGTTTCGATCAGCTTGACGCCGAAAATCGGCGCCGGCGATACCAGCAACACCGCCGGCAGGTCGCGCAGGGTGTGCTGCAGATCGGTCAGCGCCTCCCAGTCCATCAGCCCGGAGGGGCTGCGCGCGGCGCGCTCGGAACGCCAGCGCTGGGTGCGGCTGTCGATCACCACCAGCGGCGGCGAGGTCGGCCACTGGTAGTGCCACTCATCAAAGCGCAGCAGATCTTCGATGCAGTCATCGTGCTGCGCTTCACCGGGTGCGGACAGGCTGGCCTGCAATTGATCGAGCAGCGCGTCGTCGAAAGCTTCGGGGCGATTCCCCCAGGCCTGGTTGAGCAGATAGCCGAGCAGTGCGTTGCCGATAATGCGGCAGGAGAACGGGTGGCCGTAGGCGACCTCCTCCCATTCGCGACTGAGGTTCCAGTCGTCGGTGATGTCGTGGTCATCGAAGATCATCGCCACCGGCAGATGGGCGAACAGGCGGCGCACCGCCGGCAGCTCGGCGGCGAAGGCGTCGATCGGCGCGCGCTCGGCGGCGTACAGGGCTCGCCCTTCGGCATCCAGCCCCGGCGGCGGGTCGAGATCCAGCCCCTGCCAGCCGGCTGGCGACCAGCTCAGCAGGTACATGGCCAGCACTTCGCCGAGTGAGATCAGGTGGTTGTGCGCGCTGTCGCTGGTGAAGACCGGCTTTTCCACGCCGCCGAACAGGGTTTCGATCAGCGCGTAGTTGCGCCGCGTGCACGGCAGCAGGGTATCGCGGTGATAGTAGCCGGCGGGGTGGCGATAGAGTTCGCCGGCCGTGGCGAGGCCGGTTTCGTCGGCCGCCGGGAGTACTTCATCGGCCAGGCCCAGACGCGGCAGAAGCTGGTGGATGGCGCGCAGCATCGGCCCGGCGACGTCATCGGCGTAGATCTGATCGCCGCTGAGCATCAGCAGCGACGGCCATTCCGGCGCGCCCTCGCCCTGCGAACCCCCACCGAGCAGCTCGGCCAGCAGGCCATCGGCTCGCGCCAAACCATCGCGGCCAGCGTGGTGCGGTTTGCGGCAGGAGCCGTGCAGCAGGCTGTGTACCCGCGCCGGCAGCACGAAACCCGGGGTGTCGCGGCCCGGATAGCAGAGATCCGGCGCCCACTGGCGCCAATCCAGCCAGCCGTCGTCGCCTTCGCTATCGAGCGCCTGCAAGGCGAGCGAGTAGCCGATCCAGCAATCGTGCGGCAGGGGCTGGTCAAGCGGCAGGTCGATCAGTAGATAGTGCAGCCGCGCGCCAGCGGTGATGCAGCGACAGGCGGATGAGCCGGGATAGAGCTGGTACTGCTGAGCCTGTCCGCCTGCGGGGCTCAGTTGCAGGCGGATGCGCATTGGCTCGCGAAGCCCCAGCCACAGCACCAGTCGATGGGCTTCGAGGCGGCGCAGTATCGGCCCGGCGAGCACCGGGGGCAGATCGCTGGAAATCATGCGGGCAGCTCTGTGTCCGGCTTGCTTGTCGAGGCTGCTTATTGGAGCAGATCACCGCCTCGAACCCCAGCCCAAACACCGACTCCAAGCCGATCCGGGCCACCGATCCGGGCC
>CBFCYW010000045.1:0-26148 GCA_965602395.1 uncultured Chromatiales bacterium | reverse complement strand
TCGCGCCGCCAGCTGTGCGGGATTTGGCGCTGGAACAGCGGGGCTTCGATGACCGGGTTGCCCCCGCCAACATATTCATGATCAGGCGAATCATGGTGTCCTTGTTGGCCGGGTCGGATTCGGCCACCAGCAGGGTCAGTGCGGCCAGGCCCACATCATTGATCACCGGCTCACCCGCATTATTCAGCAGGCGGTGATTGCGGTGCAGGAAATCCACAAACAGAAAGGCTGCGCTGTTGCAGTCGACCCACTGCCCGATGTGTGTCGCGGTTCACCGCCGGGCAGTTCGGGCAGGTTTCCCGAATACTTGCGCGGGTGCGGCGCTCGCGCGGTGGCTGGTTGCGGCAACTGAGTGGCTGAGTCCACACTCATTCTCTGCCGCACTGCGATAAACTCCCCCGCTGGCGCCGTCCGCGCCGGTCAGTTGCCGCCAGTCGCCAGTCTGTGAACAAGCTTCTCGCCCTGCTCGTCGTCCTGCTTATCGCGCTGCAGTATCGCCTGTGGTTCGGCGAGGGCAGTGCGCGCGACGTGCTGCGCCTGCGCGATGAGGTGGCGTTGCACCAGAGCGAAATCCAGGCGCTGCGCGAGCGCAACCGCGCGCTGGAGGCGGAGGTGCTGGATCTCAAGCGCGGCCTCAACGCGGTCGAGGAGCGGGCGCGCAGCGAGTTGGGGATGATCCGCGAGGGCGAGACCTTTTACCAGCTGGTCGGCGAGCCGCAGCGCGACGACGGCGACCTGATTCGCCGCGCCCCGGCGCCGGCGGCGGGTGGCGATGACCCGGACGCGCAGGTGGCCGATCCGCCGCCGCCCGCAGAGGTCATCGCCCAGTGAGTGTGGCGCGCTGCTGGGCGGTGCTGCCGGCGGCCGGCGTCGGCCGGCGGATGGGCGCGGATCGCCCCAAACAGTACCTGCCGCTGGCCGGGCGCGCGGTGATCGAGCACGCCGTCGCGGCGCTGCTCGATCATCCGCGGGTCGCCGGCGCGGTGGTTGCGCTGGCCGCCGATGACCACTATTGGCCGGCGCTGCCGATCGCCGCTGCCGCGCGTCTGCGCACCGTCACCGGCGGCGCCGAGCGCGCCGATTCGGTGCTCGCCGCGCTGGATTTGCTGGCCGCCGGCGACGCGGCGGAGAGCGCGGCGGCGGAGGGCGATCTGGTGCTGGTCCACGACGCCGCGCGACCCTGCCTGCGCCGCGCCGACATCGACGCGCTGCTCGAAACCTGCGATGCCCGCAGCGGCGACGCGGGCTTTGCCGGCGCGCTGCTCGGCCTGCCGGTGCGCGATACGATGAAGCGCGCCGACGCCGCCGGCGCGGTGCTGGAGACGGTCGAGCGCGAGCGCCTGTGGCATGCGCTGACGCCGCAGATTTTCCGCCTCGGAGCCCTGCGCACGGCGCTGCGCGAGGCGCTCGCGGCGGGCTTTGCGGTCACCGATGAGGCCTCGGCGATGCAGCGTGCCGGCCGGCCGCCCGCGCTGGTCGAGGGCCACGAGGACAACATCAAAATCACCCGCCCGCGCGATCTGGCGCTGGCGGCTCTGTACCTGAGCGCACAGCGCGGGGAGAAGACATGATCCGAATCGGTCACGGTTACGATGTGCACGCTTTCGAGGACGGCGATCACGTGCTGCTCGGCGGCGTGCGCATCGATCACGGGCGCGGCCTGCGCGCCCATTCGGACGGCGATGTGGCGGTGCACGCGCTGTGCGATGCGCTGCTCGGCGCCGCCGCGCTGGGTGATATCGGCCACCATTTTCCGAACACGGACCCGCAGTACGCCGGCGCCGATAGCCGGGTGCTGCTGCGCCGCGTGGTGGCCCTGCTCGGCGAGCACGGCTGGTGCGCCAACAATGCCGATCTGACCATCGTCGCCCAGCTGCCGAAGCTGGCGCCGCACCTGCAGGCGATGCGCGCGAAGCTGGCGGCGGATCTGCAGATCGATGTCGGCGCGCTGAATGTCAAGGCGACCACCACCGAGGGGCTCGGTTTCGCCGGCCGCGAAGAGGGCATCGCCGCGCACGCGGTGGTCACGATCCGCGCGCTCAGCACGGCGCGGGGCGGCGGCGCTTGAGCTATTTGATGATCGGCGTCGAGGGCGCCGAGCTGGGCGCCGCCGACCGCCAGCGGCTGCGTCAGCCACGGGTCGCCGGGGCGATCCTGTTCGCCCGCAACTACCGCGATCCGGCGCAGCTGGCCGCGCTCTGCGCCGAGATCCGCGCGCTGCGCGAGGCGCCGCTGCTGATCGCCGTCGATCACGAGGGCGGCCGCGTGCAGCGCTTCGTCGCTGGCTTCACCGCGCTGCCACCGATGGCGCGGCTCGGCGGGATGTACCCGCTGGCGCCGGGCCGCGCGCTGCAGGCGGCGGCGGATATCGGCTGGCTGATGGGCTGCGAGCTGCGCCAGGCGGGGCTGGATTTCAGCTTTGCGCCGGTGCTGGATTTAGACTGCGGGCTGTCGGCGGTGATCGGCGATCGCGCCTTCGCCGCCGAGCCGCTGGTGGTCGCCGAGCTGGCCGCGGCGCTCTGCGATGGCCTGCGCGAGGCCGGTGTGGCGGCGGTCGGCAAGCACTTTCCCGGCCACGGCGCGGTGGCCGCCGACTCGCACGCCGAGCTGCCGGTGGATGCGCGCAGCGAGGCCGAGATCCGCGCTGCGGATCTGCTGCCCTTCGCCGAGCTGGCGCGCCGCGGCATCGCCGCGATGATGCCGGCGCATGTGCTCTATCCGGCGGTGGATGCGCAGCCGGCCGGCTTTTCGCGGCGCTGGCTGGCGGATATCCTGCGCGGCGAGCTGGGCTTCGCCGGGGCCATCGTCAGCGATGATCTGGACATGGCCGGCGCGGCGCTGGCCGGTGGGCCGGCGGATCGCGCCCAGGCGGCGGTGGCAGCCGGCTGCGATCTGCTGCTGCTGTGCAACGATTTCGCCGCCGTGCCGGCGGTGCTGGCGAGGCTCGCCGAGCTGCCGGTTCAACCGGCTGCGGCCGAGCGGATCGCCGCGCTCGCCGGTCGCCAGTGGCCGGGTGCAGGTTTTCGCAGCCAGCCGCGCCACGCCGCCGCGCAGCGCTGGGTCGAGCTGCTGGCACAACAAATTCCGTAGAGATTTCGCAGGGGCTGGGCCGATGGATATAAACCTCAAAGATATCGAGACACTCGATCAGCTGTTTCAACTGTTCAACGAGCACTTCGGCGGCTATGCCTGGGTGCTGAAAATCTTCGTCGTGGTCATGCTGACCGCGCTGATTTCGCTGCTTTTCCGGTTTCTGGTCAAGCGCTTGCAGAGCAAGTTTGAGAGCACCAGCAATGTCTGGGACGACGCGATGCTGGAGGCGCTGCGCGCGCCGCTGGCGCTGGTCATCTGGGTGCAGGGTCTGTCGCTGTGCGCCGAGATCGTGGTCGCCGAAACCGAGACCGTGGTCGACGGCGTGTTCGAGTTTGCCGATCCGCTGCGCTATATCAGCGTGATTTTCGCCGTCGCCTGGTTCTTTATCCGCGCGGTGCGGCTGATGGAAGAACGCATCATCCACCGCAATATCGAGAGCGAGCGCGAAGACAAGCTGGATCGCGCCACCGTCGAGGCGATCGGCAAGCTGCTGCGGCTGGTGGTGATCATCACCGCGACCATCGTGATCCTGCAGACGCTGGGCTTTTCGCTCTCCGGCGTGCTGGCCTTTGGCGGCATCGGCGGCATCGCCGTCGGCTTCGCCGCCAAGGATCTGCTGGCCAACTTCTTCGGCGGGCTGATGATCTACCTCGACCGGCCCTTCGCGGTCGGCGACTGGGTGCGCTCGCCGGATCGCAACATCGAGGGCACGGTGGAGTACATCGGCTGGCGGCTGACGCGCATCCGCACCTTCGACAAGCGCCCGCTGTACGTGCCCAACAGCGTGTTCATGGGCATCTCGGTGGAGAACCCCTCGCGGATGAGCCACCGGCGCCTCTACGAGACCGTCGGCATCCGCTACGACGATCTGGCGCAGATGCAGGGCATCGTCACCGATGTCGAGCGGATGCTGCGCGATCACGCGGAGATCGACGACCGGCAGACGCTGATGGTCAACTTCAACGCCTTTTCCGCCTCGTCGGTGGATTTCTTCGTCTACGCCTTTACCCACACCACTAAGTGGGTGCGCTACCACAGCATCAAGCAGGACGTGCTGCTGCGCATCGCCGAGATCATCGAGCACCACGGCGCGGAGATGGCCTACCCCACCTCGACCCTGCATCTGAAAGGCGATTTTCCGCCGGCCATCGCCGCCGCGGCCAATGCGCAAGAGGCGCACCGCGATGGATGATCTGGCGATCATCGGCGGCACCGGCATGACCTCCATCGCCGGGCTGAACATCGTCCGCCGCGAGATGGTCAAGACGCCCTACGGCGCGCCCTCCGGGCCGATCGTGCACGGCGAGTTGTTCGGTCGACGGGTGGCTTTTCTCGCCCGTCACGGCCAGGGCCACACCATCCCGCCGCACCGCATCAACTACCGCGCCAACCTCTGGGCGCTGCGGGATGTGGGCATCGAGCGGGTGATCGCCGTGGCCGCGGTGGGCGGCATCGGCGCCGAGTGCCGCCCGGCGCGGCTGGTGGTGCCGGATCAGATCATCGATTACACCTACGCCCGCCAGCACAGCTACTTCGACGGCCAGCCCGAGCGGGTGCACCACATCGAATTCGGCGAACCCTACAGTGCCGGGCTGCGCGCCGCGCTGCTCGATGCGGCGCGCGCCGCCGGCGTCGATGCCCTCGACGGCGGCTGCTACGGTGCCACCCAGGGGCCGCGGCTGGAGACCGCCGCCGAGATCCGCCGGCTGGAGCGCGACGGCTGCACGCTGGTGGGCATGACCGGCATGCCCGAGGCGGCGCTGGCGCGCGAGCTGGAGATGGATTACGCCTGCTGCGCGCTGGTCGCCAACTGGGCCGCCGGCAAGGATTCGCGACCCATCGACATGGGCGAGCTGGAGGCCACGGTGAAGCGCGGCATCGGCCAGGCGCGGCAGGTGATCGAGCGCCTGTTGCTGGATCGCGGCGAGGCGGCGGCGAATTGAGCGCCGGCGCTTGCGCCAGACTGGCGCCACTGTTCAAAATACTCAACATGCAGCTAAACGCCCGCCACCAGCACGCCGGCCATCGCGATGGTCGATGACGTCGGCCGTCGCCTGCGCGAGGTGCGCCGCCAGCACAAGCTGTCGCAGCGGGAACTGGCGCGTCGCGCCGGTGTCACCAACGGCATGATTTCGCTGATCGAGACCGACAAGGCCAGCCCCACGGTGGCCTCGCTGAAGAAGGTGCTCGACGGCGTCCCCATGTCGATGGTCGAATTTTTCACCTTCGAGCTGCCCGCCGAACCCTGCCACTTCTACCCGCGCGAGGCGCAGCCGGACGTGGGCGGGCCGGGCATCGAATACCGGCTGGTGGGCGCGCAGCACCCGGACAAGCGCATCTGTCTGCTGCACGAGACCTATCAGCCGGGCGCCGACACCGGCGCCGAGATGCTCTGCCACGAGGGCCAGGAGGGCGGCGTGGTGATCCGCGGCGAGATCGAACTCACCATCGGCGACGAGGTGCGTCGCCTCGGCCCCGGCGAGGGCTTCTACTTCGACACCAGTCTGCCCAGTCGCTTTCGCAACCCGGGCGACGAAGCCTGCGAACTGGTCACCGCGACGACGCCACCCAACTACTGAGTGGCGTGTTATCATGCCTGTCACGAAAATAACGCAAAATACTGAAATATAAACATATTTAATTTAAAAGGATGCTGCCCGGCCGATGTTCAAACCCTATGAGCTGTTCGTTGGGCTGCGCTACACGCGGGCCAAGCGACGCAATCACTTCATCTCTTTCATCTCGCTGATCTCGATGCTCGGCATCGCCCTCGGGGTGACCGCGCTGATCACCGTGCTATCGGTGATGAACGGCTTCGAGCAGGAGCTGCGCGAGCGCATCCTCGGCATGGCTTCGCACGCCACCATCACCCTCAACCGCGAGCCGCTGGTCGAGTGGGACAAGCTGATCGACGGCGCCGAAGCGCACCCGGACGTGCTCGGTGCGGCGCCCTACGTGGAGGGGCAGGTGATGGTGGTCAAGGGCGGCCAGGTCAGCGGCACGCTGATCCGCGGCATCGATCCGGCGCTGGAACCGCGCGTCTCGCAGGTCACCGAAAAAATCGTCGCCGGCGAGCTGGCCGACCTGCGCGATGGCGAATTCGGCATCGTCCTCGGCGCCGAGCTGGCCGATTTTCTCGGCGTCATGGTGGGCGAGAAGATCACCGTGATCACCCCGGAGGCCAGCGTCACCCCGGTCGGCGTGCTGCCGCGGCTGAAGCGCTTCACCGTGGTCGGCATGTTCGAGGTGGGCATGTACGAGTACGACCGCTCGCTGGCGCTGATGCACTACGCCGATTCGGCCAAACTGCTGCGTCTGGGCGATGGCGTCACCGGCGTGCGCCTGAAGCTTGAGGACATGTTCGCCTCGCGGCGGGTGGCCCGCGAGCTGGCGATCCAGCTCGGCGAATCCTACTGGGTCAGCGACTGGACCGCGCGCCACGCCAATTTTTTCCGCGCGGTGAAGACCGAGAAAACGGTGATGTTCGTGATCCTCACGCTGATCGTCGCGGTGGCCGCGTTCAATATCGTCTCCACGCTGGTGATGGTGGTCACCGACAAGCAGGCCGACATCGCCATTCTGCGCACCCTCGGCGCGGCGCCGCGCTCGGTGATGCTGATCTTTCTCATCCAGGGCTGCGTGATCGGCGTCATCGGCACGCTGCTCGGCGTCGCCGGCGGCGTTTCGCTGGCGCTCAACGTGGAGACCCTGGTGCCGCTGATCGAGCGCAGCTTCGACACCCAGTTTCTCGACCCCAGCGTGTACTACATCAGCACGCTGCCCTCGCAGATGAACGGCGATGACGTGCTGCGGATCGCCGGCCTGTCCTTCGTGCTGACGCTGCTGGCGACCATCTACCCGGCCTGGCGCGCGGCGCGCGTACAGCCGGCGGAGGCGCTGCGCTATGAATGAGCAGACCGCGGTGATCGAGGCGCGCGGCCTCGGCAAGCGCTTTCGCCAGGGCGGGCTGGATGTGCGTGTTTTCGATGGTATCGACCTGCGCGTAGCGCGCGGCGACCAGTTGGCCATCGTCGGTGCCTCCGGCTCCGGCAAGAGCACCCTGCTGCACCTGCTCGGCGGTCTCGACCGGCCCAGCGTCGGCAGCGTGCTGGTCGATGGCACCGATCTGCAGTCGCTGTCCGAGGCCCGTCGCGGCGCTTTGCGCAATCGCGAACTGGGCTTCGTCTACCAGTTCCACCACCTGCTGCCGGAATTCACCGCGCTGGAGAACGTCGCCATGCCGCTGCTGATCCGCGGCCAGTCCAGCCGCGCCGCGCGCGACGCCGCCGCCGACATGCTGGCTCGCGTCGGCCTCGGCCAGCGCGGCGCACACAAGCCCGGCGAGCTGTCCGGCGGCGAACGCCAGCGCGCCGCCATCGCCCGCGCACTGGTCACCCGGCCGCGCTGCGTGCTCGCCGACGAGCCCACCGGCAATCTCGACGAGCGCACCGCGGCGCAGGTCTACGCGCTGATGTTGGAGCTGAACGCCGATCTGCAGACCAGCTTCGTGGTGGTCACCCACGACGCCGCACTGGCGGCGCGCATCGGCCGGGTGATGGCGCTCAGTGACGGGCGACTGGAACTACAGGCTTAAACGGCCTGAGATCGCCGCCGCCAAATCTCGCTGCGAGCAGCCAGAATAAGTGGGACGGGCGTGAGCGCAGCGAAACCCGCTGCATGCACGGGGGATCACTCGCGCCGCGAAACACTGGTCGCGCAGCTTCTTTATCAGGGCATGCGCCGGGATTCGCTTTGGCAAGCGCAGCAGCTTCGCAGCGCTTCCTTCGCCCTTCCCGGCCGACAAATTATCCGGGCCACGGGGCTTGTGAAGCACATTGGAGCAAACTTAAATGCAAGGTAAAGGAATCCTTTTTTCGCTCGCCATCACCGCTGGCCTCGCCGGCTGCGCCGAATCGCCCAACGAACCCGGCGAACCCGGCGAACCCAATGAGGCCGTCTGTAGAGGCTACAGCCAGGCAGAACTTCTGCAGCTGGTCAACGAGGCGCGTGGTGTCGATCGCAGCTGCGGTGGTGTCAGCTACAGCCGCACGACGGCGCTGGCGTGGAACGACAGGCTGGCCATTGCCGCGCACTCCCACGCGACGGATATGGCCACGAACGACTTCTTTGACCACACCGGATCAGACGGTTTGAGTGTGTCGGATCGCGCGCAAAATGCAGGTTATAACCGCAGATCGGTCGGCGAAAATATCGGTGCCGGATACCGCTCGGCGTCAGCAGCGATGGCCGGCTGGCTGAATAGTCCCGGTCACTGCCGCAATATCATGAATCCGGACTATCAGGACTTCGCGATGGCCTGTGCAGAGGATGAAAATTCGACTTATGAAATTTATTGGGTGCAGGTCTTTGGGCGGCAGTAAACCCACCTAAGTGCCCCATCCCGTGTGAACGCCCGTCGTCGCAGGCTGAGGGCGACGAGTTCGCAGCCGGGCATCAAAAAGCCCCGTCGAGCGGGGCTTTGATTTATGTCTGGCGGAGAGGGAGGGATTCGAACCCTCGTGGGGCAGAGCCCCCAACGGATTTCGAGTCCGCGCCGTTATGGCCACTTCGGTACCTCTCCGTGAGGGGCGCGATTATAGGGGCTGGCGCCGATGCCAACAAGCGCCGCGGCGAGCCCTATGAGCGCGCCTGGGGTCTGTGCAATGGAGTCGTTGTGGCGTGCGGTGTACATTGGCCGGCCGCATTGTCGCGGGGTCGCTGTGGCGCACATGAATCGAGAAGCCGGAGCGCGGCGCGGTCTGCGCTTGAGTTCGCCGAGAGTGATCCTGATCGCTCTGGTCCTGCTGGGCCTGGGGCTGTGGCTGTTGCAGCATTTCGTCGAGCGCAGCCGCACGCAGCTGCATCGGGTGTTCGAGCGCGGCGCGCTGCGCGTGGCCACGCTGAACAGCCCAACCACCTACTACGAGGGGCCGGACGGCGAGCCGCGCGGCCTGGAATACGATCTGGCCAGCGCCTTTGCCGAGCAGCTCGGCGTGGAGCTGGAGCTGGTGGTGGCGGACAGCTACGCCGATGTGATGCCGCTGGTGTTCGGTGGCGAGGTGGATTTCGCCGCCGCGGGGCTGGCGGCGGGGCGCGACGAGTCGGCACCGCTGCGCTATTCGAGCAGCTACCAGAGCGTCGAGATGCAGCTGGTCGAACGCCAGGGCAAGGGTGATCGCGACCCGCGTTCGATCACCGATCTGATCGACCTGCAGCTGGAGGTGGTCGCCGGCGGCAGCGCCAGTCGCACGCTGCGCGAGATGCGCCAGCGCTATCCCTACCCGCCGCTGGCGGTGGATGAACACGCAGATATCAATGCCGAGGAGCTGCTCGAGCGCGTGGCCCGCGACGAGGCCGAGTACGCGGTGGTCAGTTCGACCGCGATGCAGGTGCTGCAACACGTCTTTCCGGAGCTGCGAGTGGCCTTCGAACTGCCGCAAAAGCGCCGCCTGGCCTGGGGGTTCCAGCGTCTGGATGGCGACGACAGCCTGTTCCGGCTGGCCAACGAATTCATCGATGGCATCCGCGCCAACGGCCGTCTGACCCAGTTCATCGAGCGCTACTACGGCCACGTGCGCGAGTTCGACTACGCCGGCACGCGGCTGTACATGAAGCGCATCGAGAAGCGCCTGCCCGAATATCGCGAGCTGTTTCGCGAGGTGGCCGCAGAGCACGGCCTGGACTGGCGGCTGCTGGCGGCCATCGCCCACCAGGAATCGCAGTGGGACCCGCGCGCCGTATCGCCCACCGGGGTGCGCGGCATGATGATGCTGACCCGCGCCACCGCCGGCCAGCTGGGCATCGAGAACCGCCTCGACCCGGAGCAGAGCGTGCGCGGCGGCGCGCGCTACCTGATCGGCATCCGCGAGCGACTGGCCGAGGAGATCGTCGAACCGGATCGCACCTGGATGGCGCTGGCCGCCTACAACGTCGGTTACGGCCATTTGCGCGATGCACAGAAGATCGCGGTGGCGCGCGACATGGATCCGTACAAATGGATCGATGTGCAGGAGTGCCTGCCGCTGCTGTCCAAGCGCCGCTGGTACAGCGAGCTGCCGCACGGCTACGCGCGCGGCCGCGAGCCGGTGGTCTACGTGCAGAATATCCGCCGCTATTACGACATCCTCGTCTGGCACACCGATCGCGAGCGCGAGCACCGCGAGGCGGGCATCGACAGCGTGGTGCGGCGCGCGCGCTGAGATTACCCGGCCATCGCCCGGCCATCGCCCGACAAGTCGCCCGGCGAGCGTTCCCGCCCCCGGCGCTTGGCCGTATAATCGCGCCCCTTTGACAACCGCCCCGCCCGGAGAAACCCATGTCCGACCTGCAAAGCGTCATCGAAACCGCTTTCGAAAACCGCGCCGAGATCACCCCGAGCACTGCCGGCACTGAGCTGCGCGATGCCGTTGAAACCGCCATCGGCATGCTCGACAGCGGCCAGGCCCGCGTCGCCGAGCAGCGCGGCGTCGGCGACTGGGTGGTCAATCAATGGCTGAAGAAAGCCGTGCTGCTGTCCTTTCGCATCCGCGACAACGAGCCGCTGCCGGCCGGTGGCTTCAGCCAGTTTTACGACAAGGTGCCGACCAAGTTCGCCGACTGGAGCGCTGAACAGTTCGCCGCCAGCGGGGTGCGCGTGGTGCCGCCGGCGGTGGCGCGCAAGGGCAGCTTTGTCGCGCCCAATACGGTGCTGATGCCGAGCTACGTCAACATCGGCGCCTACGTCGACAGCGGCACCATGGTCGATACCTGGGCCACCGTCGGTTCCTGCGCGCAGATCGGCAAAAACGTGCATCTGTCCGGCGGCGTCGGCATCGGCGGCGTGCTCGAACCGCTGCAGGCCGGGCCGACGATTATCGAGGACAACTGCTTTATCGGCGCGCGCTCGGAGGTGGTCGAAGGCGTGGTGGTGGAAGAGGGCGCGGTGATCTCGATGGGCGTGTACATCGGCCAGAGCACGCGCATCTACGACCGCGAAAACGATCAGATCATCTACGGCCGCGTGCCGGCCGGCTCGGTGGTGGTCTCCGGCAATCTGCCGTCCGAAAATGGCAAGTACAGCCTGTACTGTGCGGTGATCGTCAAGCGCGTCGACGAAAAGACCCGCAGCAAAGTCGGCATCAACGAGCTGCTGCGCAGCATCGACTGATCGCCGCGCAGCGGCCGGCGACACACGGGGCCCACATGCTGACCCTCTACGGCATCAACAACTGCGACACGGTCAGAAAGGCCCGCAAGTGGCTGGCCGATCACGCCGTCGAATACCGCTTTCACGACTACCGCGCCGACGGCCTGGACGAAACCACGCTGCGCGGCTTTGTCGAGCAGGCCGGCTGGGAACTGCTGCTCAACCGACGCGGCACTACCTGGCGCAAGCTGGATGAGTCGGTACGCGACAGCGTCGATGAAGCCAGCGCCATCGCGCTGATGCTGGCGCAGCCGGCGCTGATCAAACGCCCGCTGCTGATCGGCGGGCAGGGCATCGAGGTCGGTTTTCGCGCCGAGCGCTACGCGGAGCTGTTCGCCGGCTGATTTCCGGCCGCCAGATCCGGTTATTTCCCCGCCGCGCGCACGGCTTATGCGTGTCTGCTGCTGCGGGATCAGCGGAGAAAACCGATGCGCAGCAGCAAAGTCATCCACGTCGTCTCCTGCCACGCCGAGGGCGAGGTCGGCGATGTCATCGTCGGCGGCGTCGCACCGCCACCGGGCGACAGCATCTGGGCCCAGTCGCGCTGGATTGCGCGCGATCAGACGCTGCGCAATTTCATCCTCAACGAGCCACGCGGCGGGGTCTTCCGCCACGTCAATCTGCTGGTGCCGGCGATCCACCCGGAGGCGCAGATGGGCTGGATCATCATGGAGCCGGTGCACACTCCGCCGATGTCCGGCTCGAATGCCATGTGCGTGGCCACGGTGCTGCTGGAGACCGGCATTCTGGCGATGGCAGAGCCGCTCACCGAGCTGACGCTGGAGGCGCCCGGTGGGCTGGTGCGGGTGCGCGCCGACTGCCGCGCCGGCCGGGTCGAGCGCCTCACGGTGCAGAATGTGCCGTCCTTCGTCGATCGCTTGGACGCGCACGTCGAGGTCGCCGGGCTGGGCACGCTGCGCGTCGATACCGCCTACGGCGGCGACAGCTTCGTGATGATCGACGCCGCCGACCTCGGCTTCGCCATCGCCGCGGACGAGGCCCGCGAGCTGGCCGAAACCGGGGTGCGCATCAGCCACGCCGCCAGCGAGCAGCTCGGTTTCCGCCAACCGCAGAACCCGGACTGGGCGCACATCTCCTTTTGTCAGTTCGCCGGCCCGCTGCAGCGCGACGCTGACGGCGTGCTGGCGATGCGCAACACGGTGGCCATCGAGCCGGGCAAGCTGGATCGCTCGCCCACCGGCACCGGCGTCTCGGCGCGCATGGCGCTGCTGCGTGCGCGCGGCCGGATGGCGGTCGGCGAACGCCTGCGCATGCGCTCGGTGATCGACTCGCAGTTCACGGGGCGCATCGACGCCGATTGCCAGCTCGGCGGGCGAGCGGCTATCGTGCCGAGTATCAGCGGCCGCGCCTGGATCAGCGGCACGCATCAGCACCTGCTGGACCCGGACGACCCCTGGCCCGGCGGCTACCGCGTCGCCGATACCTGGCCCGCCACTCATCACGTCAAGCGAGGAAGCGATTCGTGAACAGCCTGCCCTACATCCGCGCCGAAGACGTCGCCGGCCTGCTCGACTGGAGCACCATCACCGGCGCATTGGAGGCTGGTCACCGCCGCCCGCGCGCCGATCTCGGCGATCTGCTGCTGCAGCGTGGCGAGGATTCGATCCTCAATCGCGCCGCCTGGATCGATGGTCTCGGCATCGCGCTGAAATCGATGACCATCTTTCCCGGCAACCCGCGGCGCCAGCCGCCGCAGCCCTCTATTCAGGGCGCGATGCTGCTCTTCGACGACCACAGCGGCGCGCCGCTGGCGCTGATCGACGGCGCGTTGGTGACGCACTGGAAGACCGCCGGCGATTCGATGCTCGGCGCGCGCCTGCTGGCGCGGCCGGAGGCGCGCAGGTTGCTGATCGTCGGCGCCGGGGTGGTCGCCAGTTCACTGATCGCGGCCTGGCGCGACACCTTTCCGTGCATCGAGCAGATCCGCCTGTGGAACCGCAACCGCGCCCGCGCCGAGGCGCTGGCGGCCGAGCAGGCCGCGCTCGGGGTGGATGTCGAAGTAGTCGATGACCTGGCCGCGGCGGCCGCTGAGGCCGAGCTGATCAGCTGTGCCACCATGGCCACCGAGCCGCTGCTGCGCGGCGAGTGGATCGCTCCGGGCACCCACGTCGATCTGATCGGCGCCTTCCGCCCGGACATGCGCGAGGCCGACGACGCGCTGCTGCAAAAGGCCGAGCTGTTTGTCGATTCTCGCGAAACCACCCTCGAGGACATCGGTGAGCTGAAGATCCCGCTGGCCAGCGGGGCGATCAGCGAGGCCGATGTGCGCGGCGATTTCTACGATCTGTGCAACGCCGCACTCGGCGTCGATCTCGGCGCGCAGCCCGACTCGCTGCCCGGGCGCAGCAGCGAGGATGCGATCACTGTGTTCAAGAATGGCGGCGGCGCGCATCTGGATCTGATGACGGCGAACATGATCTACGCCGCCTGGTCGCGCTGATCGCTGATCGCTGATCGCTGATCGCTGATCGCTGATCGCTGATCGCTGATCGCTGATCGCCGCGGCGCAATTCGCGCACGGCGATAAAGTTGCGTCGCCGCGGGCCGATTCAGGCTGGTATCCCCAGATTGCCGCCCCGCGCCGATGCCCGCCCGCCGAAAAGCCGCCCCCACTGCCACCATTCTGCTGGTCGACGATGAGCCGGAGATCATCTTCGCCTGCCGCCAGGTATTGCGTCGCGAACCCTGGTGCGTGCTCACCGCCACCGATGGCGCGCGCGCGCTGGCGCTGCTGCGTCGCGAGCCGGTGGATGTGCTGGTCGCCGACGAACAGATGCCCGGCATGTCCGGCACCAGCCTGCTGGGCCGCGTGCAGAGCGAGTTTCCCGGCGTGGTGCGCATTCTGCTCACCGGACATGCCTCGCTGAACACCGCGGTGCGCGCCATCAATCTCGGCGGCGCCTTTCGCTTTCTGGAAAAACCCTGCTCGCCGACGCTGCTGTGCAGCACCCTGCACGAGGCCGTCGAGCTGCGCCGCGGCGCTGTCCTTGTCGATTGGGAGCCACAGGCTCGCGCGCTGCTCAGCGAGCGCGAGCGACAGGTCGCCGAGTTGCTGGTCGGCGGGCAGCGCGTCGCCGGCGTCGCAGATCAGCTGCAACTGAGCCGGCACACGGTGCGCAATCATCTGAAATCCATCTTCGCCAAGCTGCAGGTTCACTCGCAGGCTGAACTGGTGGCCCGGGTGCGTCGTCGTTGAGCGGCGCTTGGCTGCCGGCCGGCGGGCATCGCCCCGGTGCGGATCGGGCCAGGCGCATGACCTGTTTTTGGTCATGCGCGATGGCGTGTGGCGGCCGATAGTCTGTTTGTCACGTGGCGCGCAAGGGGCGACGCCAGTACCGGAGGCGGTGAATGAAGGGCGTAGTGTTCAATATTTTCGAGGATTTCATCAGCGACGGCTGGGGCGATGCCGCCTGGGAAGCGCTGCTCGGCAGCTGCCCGCGGCACGCCAGCGGGCCGTACGTCGGCCCCGGCACCTACCACGATGCGGATCTGGCCGCGCTGCTCGAAGGCGCCTGCACCCGATTCGATATCACCAGCGCGGACGCGCTGCGCGCCTTCGGCCGCTACATGCTGCCGGCGCTGGTCGGGCGCTACCCGGCGTTCATCGAAGCGCACGATGCGCCGAAGGACTTCCTGCTTTCCGTCGAGTCGGTGATCCACAGCGAGGTGCGCAAGCTGTACCGGGATACCCGGCTGCCGTCTTTTACCTACCACGACACCGGTGCCGACGAGCTGCGCATCGACTACCGCTCGCCGCGCCGCCTCTGCCATCTGTTCGAGGGACTGATCGATGGCGTCAGCAGGCACTACGGCGTGCCGATCCGCCAGCGCCAGACGGGCTGCATGCACCACGGTGCCGACTGCTGCAGCTTCGAGCTGCAATTCGGCGCCAGATCGAGCGGGGTTTGACGACGACATGAGCGACCTGTTGCAGAAGAAGTTACAGCGCGCCCAGCAGCGCATCGAGATCCTCGAACGCATGGTCGAGGATCAGAGCCGCGATCTGTACGAAGCCAATCGCTCGCTGCGCGACGCCAACGGCTTTATGTCCGAAGTGCTCAATTCGATGGCCGGCACGCTGGTGGTCACCGACGCCGATCTCAACGTGCGTCTGGTGAATCAGGATTTCTACGCCCAGCTGGGCTACGAGCGCGACGAGGTCATCGGCCGCCCGGTGGCCGATGTGCTGCCGGAGGCGGACGACTTCCTGTTCGGCGAGAGCAGCCAGCTGTTCGAGGCGGAGAGTTACTGCCTGTGCAAGAGCGGCGAGCAGATCCCGGTGGTGCTCACCACCGGCGTCATCCAGCCCGAGGAGGACGGCGAGCAGAGCTGGCGCGGGCACATTTTCATGGCCATCGATATTCGCGAGCGCAAGGCCGCCGAAGCGCGCCTGCGCGACGCCCAGCAGCAGCTGGTGCAGGCTTCGCGGCAGGCCGGCATGGCGGACATCGCCACCGGCATCCTGCACAACGTGGGCAATGTGCTGAACAGCGTCAACGTCTCCGCCAGCCTGGTTCGCGACCGCATGCAGCGCGACCGCAGCGGCGATCTGCGCCGCCTCGCCGACCTGCTGCTGGGCCAGCGCGACAAGCTCGGCGAATTTTTCGCCAGCGATCCGCGCGCCGCCAGCGTGCCGGATTTTCTCGATCAGCTGGCCGCGCACTTCGCCGGCGAGCGCGAATCACAGCTCGGAGAAATCGCCGCGCTGATCAGCAATCTCGAACACATCAAAACCATCGTCGCCTCGCAGCAGAGCATCGCCAAGCAGGGCGGCGCCATCGAGACGCTCGAACTGCGCGAGGTCGTCGAAGCGGCGATGCGGGTCTGCGGCCACGGTCTCGATCTGGCCGGGGTGTCCATCGAGCGCGACTACAGCGACGACCAGCCGCTGCGCGCCGATCGCCACAAAATCATGCAGGTGGTCATCAACCTGCTCTCCAACGCCCGCCACGCGCTGCTCGATGCCGGCATCAGCGAGCGCCGTCTGCGGCTGCACACTTCGACCGCCGGCGGCTGCGCGCGGATCAGCATCTGCGACAGCGGCGTCGGCATCGACGCCGAACACCTGCAACGGATCTTCAAACTCGGCTTCACCACCAAGCCGGACGGGCACGGCTTCGGCCTGCATTCGAGCGCTAACGCAGCGGTCGAAATGGGTGGCCGGCTGGCCTGTCACAGCGATGGCCCCGGGCGCGGCGCCACCTTCACCCTGGAGCTGCCCATCGGCGGCGAGGAGCAAGCGGCATGAGCGCTGCAACGACGGACATCAATCGCCGCATTCTGGTCATCGACGACACCCCGGCGATCCACGAGGACATCCGCAAAGTGCTGTGCAGCGGCGGCGACGGCGGCCAGCAGCTGGACGCGCTGGCCGCATCGCTGTTCGGCGAAGCGGACACCGCGAGCACGCCGGATGCCGTCTACAACGTCGATTCCGCCGAGCAGGGCGAGGCCGGCTGCGAGATGGCGCGCCGCGCGCTGGATGCCGGCGAGCCCTATGCGATGGCCTTCATCGACATGCGCATGCCGCCGGGCTGGGACGGCCTGCAGACCATCGAACAGCTGTGGCGCATCGATCCGCAGGTGCAGGTGGTGATCTGCAGCGCCTACTCGGATCACAGCTGGAACGAGATCCAGCAGCGCCTCGGCGACAGCGATCAGCTGCTGATCCTGAAAAAGCCCTTCGATCCGGTCGAGGTCGCCCAGCTCGCCCACACCCTGACCCACAAATGGTCGGTGCAGCGCGAGATGGCGCGCCACCTGGCCGAGCTGGACGCGCGCGTCGCCGCGCGCACCCGCGAACTGAGCGAGGCCCACGAACAGCTCAAGGCCGAGGTCGAAAAATCGCGGCGCATCGAAGACGAGCTGCGCCTGGCGCAAAAGCTCGAAGCGGTTGGCCAGCTGGCCGCCGGCATCGCCCACGAGATCAACACTCCGGTGCAGTTCGTCGGCGACAGCGTGTACTTTCTGCGCGAAGCCGGCGACGACCTGCTGCGGCTGGTCGATCACTACCGCGAAGGCGTCGCGGCGCTGGCCGCGCAGCCGCAGCACGCGGCGCGGCTCGAAGCCATCGCCGAGGCCGAGGAAGAGGCCGATCTGGACTACCTGCGCGAGCAGTTGCCGCGCGCCGGCGAGCGCGCCATCAAGGGTATCGAGCGGGTCGGCGACATCGTCCGCGCGATGCGCGAGTTCTCCCACCCGGACCAGCGCGAAAAGACCCCCACCGACCTCAACAAGCTGCTGCAAAACACCCTCGCGGTGGCGCGCAACGAATACAAGTACGTCGCCGATGTGGCCACCGAATTCGCCGAGCTGCCGGAGGTGCTCTGTCACCCCGGCGAGCTGGGGCAGGTGTTTCTGAACCTGCTGGTCAACGCCGCGCAGGCCATCGGCGAGCAGCTCGAAGACGGCGGCGAGCGCGGCAGCATCGCCGTCAGCACCGCCCGCGAAGGCGATGCCGCGCTGATCTGCATCGCCGACAGCGGCGGCGGCATCCCCGAGGACATCCGCCACCGCATTTTCGAGCAGTTCTTCACCACCAAAGCGGTGGGCAAGGGCACCGGCCAGGGGCTGGCGATGGCGCGGCGGATCGTCGAGCGCCACGGCGGGCGCATCGAGTTCGACTCGCAGCAGGGCCACGGCACCACCTTCAAGTTGCGCCTGCCGCTGAACGGAAACGCGGCCGACGGCGGTCAAGCGGGGGTGGCGGCATGAGGCGCGTGCTGTTCGTCGACGACGACGTGGAGATTCTCGAAGGCTTGCAGCAGGGCATGCGCCGCCACCGCCGCAAGTGGCGCGTGGCGCTGGCCAGCGGCGCCGAGGAGGCACTCGCCGAGCTGGACCGCGAGCCGGTCGACGTGGTGGTTTCGGATATGCGCATGCCGGGCATGGATGGCGCCGACCTGCTCGGCGAGGTGCGCCGCCGCCATCCGGCGGTGATCCGCATGGTGCTCAGCGGCTACGCCGAGCGCGAAGCCTCGCTGCGGCTGGTGTCGGTGGCCCACCAGTTTTTCAGCAAGCCACTGTCCATCGATCAGCTGGAGCGCGCGCTGGATCGCAGTTACCGGCTGCGCGAACTGATCGAAAGCACCGCCATTCGCGAGCTGGTCGGTGGCATCCGCAAGCTGCCGGCGGCACCGAAGATTTACACCCAGCTCAACCAGCTGCTGGCGCGCAGCGATGTCGACGCCAACCGGGTGGCGGCGTTGATCAGCCGCGATGTCGCCCTCGCCGGCAAGTTGCTGCAACTGGCCAATTCGTCGTTTTTCGCGCCGGCACTGCCGATGAGCAGCGTGCAGCGGGCGGTGGTGCGGCTGGGTTTTCAGCTGGTGCGCGAGCTGGCGCTGAGCGCGCAGCTGTTCGACGACGCACGCCACCGGTCGCTGCCGGACAACTTCTGCGTCGACTGCCTGCAGGCGCGCGCAGTGCTCGCCGCGCGGCTGGCGCGCAGCATGCTCGGCGCCGATCGCGGCGGCGGCGCCGATTCGGCGGCTGCCGCGGCCTTGCTGCACGGCGTCGGCCAGCTGCTGCTGGCGACGCACCACGGGCGCGCTTACGCCGCCCTGCTGAAGGACGCGGCAGACGATCCGCGACCGCTGGCGGTGGTCGAGCGCGAGCGGCTCGGCGCCAGCGCCGGCGAGGTTGGCGCCTATCTGCTATCGCTGTGGGGGTTGCCGTTGGAGGTGGTCGAAGCGGTCGCCCACTGCGCCGAGCCACGGGCGGGGGAGCCGGTCGAGGCGGCCGGCGAATTCGGCGTGCTCGGTGCGGTGCACGCGGCAGTGGCGCTGGCCACCGAAGCGCTGCCGGCACCGCCCGGTTTCGCCACCGTGGTGCCGGTGCCGCTGGATAGCGAGTACCTGCAACAGCTCGGCCAGCTGGCGCGGCTGGATGATTGGCGCGAGCTGTGCCGCGAGCATGCCACGGGCGAAAAAATTGCCAGCTGAACCGTGCCCCGTCTCCGATAACTCCGCTCGCAGCCGCTGACCATCCGATACCTGTTCCGGCACGCCGGTCAATTTATCGCCCCCGGCAAGCTGCCGGGGCACAACCGCCGCCGGCCACCGGCCGCACGGCAGAGAGGGCAGTCATGCCGAAAGATACCCAGCTCCGACCGCGCGTGTTGTGCGTGGACGACGAGCCCGAAGTCCTCGAGGGCCTGCGTACCCATCTGCGCAAGATCTGCCGGGTGTCCACCGCCGGCAGCGGCGAGGAGGCGCTGGCGATGCTCGCCGAACAGCGCGATTTCGCGGTGGTGATCTCCGACATGCGCATGCCGCAGATGAACGGCGCTACGCTGCTGTCGCGCTGCCGCGAGCAACTGCCGGAGGCGAGCCGCGTGCTGCTCACCGGCTACGCGGAGATGGATGCCGCGGTCGAGGCGGTCAACGACGGCCACATCTTCCGCTTTCTCACCAAGCCCTGTCCGCCGCCGCAGCTGGTGGCCGCGGTGCAGGCGGCGATCGCTCAGCACCAGCTGGTCAACGCCGAGAAGCTGCTGCTGCACAACACCCTCAACGGTGCGGTGCGGGTGCTGGTCGAAGTGCTCAGCCTGGCGGTGCCGGCGGCCTTTGGCCGCGCCAATCTGATCAAGCGCTACGTGCGCCACATGGCCGGTCACCTCGGCTTGAAAAAGCTGTGGATCTACGAGCTGGCGGCGATGCTGGCGCCGATCGGCTGCATTACCCTGCCGGCGCAGACCCTCGGCAAAGCCCTCGCCGGGCAGGCGCTGGACGACTACGAACAGGCGATGTTCGATGCCCATCCGCAGACCGGCGCCAAGCTGCTGTCAAACATCTCGCGACTGGAATCCTGCGCCGCCATCGTGCGTCGCCAGCGCGATGCCCAGCCGCACTGGCCCAGCGACCCGGAGAGCAGCACCGAGGGCGTCGTCGCGGTGGGTGCGGCGATGCTGCGCCTGGCGGTGGCGCTGGACGAGCGCATCCTGCGCGGCGAGCAGCCACGGGAGGTGCTGGCGCAGATGCGCAAGCCACTCAGCGGCTACAGCGAGTTGCTGGTCGACGCGCTGCTCTCCTTCGACTGGCAGGTGGTGCGCGGCCAGGCTTTGCAGGTAGTGAGGATCCGCGATCTGCAGGCGGACATGGTGCTCGACGAGGATGTGATCACCAACCAGGGCAGCATGGTTTGCCGTCGCGACACACTGCTCAACAGTGCGTTGATCGCACAGATCTGCAATTTTGCCGACGGCATCGGCGTCAATGATCCGGTGCGCGTACGCGTCGGCCACTAGCCGGTGCCGGGCTGGCGCGCGGATTGCGGGAAATCGCGCTGGGGAGAGGGGTGGTGCCCAGGGCGAGACTCGAACTCGCACACCTTGCGGCGGGGGATTTTGAATCCCCTGCGTCTACCAATTCCGCCACCTGGGCCTCGCTGATCGGCGAGCCGGGGCATTCTATGTGATGCGCCCGGCGCGGCCAAGCCGGTAGCCGAATTTGCTGCTACCATGCGCGCGCCATGACTAGCGCCGACACCCCCCAAACGCAGCTCAGCGAGGCCGCAAGCAGCGCCGCTGCACCTTCCGACAGCGGCCTGCGCAGTGCCGATTTCGACTACCACCTGCCCGCGCGGCTGATCGCCCAGCGCCCGCCCGAGCGGCGCGGCGACAGCCGCCTGCTGGTGCTCGACGGCGCCAGCGGCGAGCGCCGCGACGCAGGCTTCGCCGAACTGCTCGACCTGCTCGATCCGCGCGATCTGCTGGTCTTTAACGACACCCGCGTGATCCCCGCGCGGCTGCGCGGCCGCAAGGCCAGCGGCGGGCGCGTCGAAGTGCTGGTCGAGCGCATCACCGGCGCGCGCGAGGCGCTGTGTCACGTGCGCGCCAGCAAGTCGCCGAAGGCCGGTGCGCGGCTGTGGCTGGAGGGCGCCGTGGAGGCCGAGGTCAGCGGCCGCGAAGGGGCGTTGTTCCGCCTGCGCTTCGCTGGCGACGAGGCGCTGCTGGCCTTGCTCGAACGCCACGGCCACATGCCGTTGCCGCCGTACATCCAGCGCGCTGACGACGATGCCGATCTCGACCGCTACCAGACGGTCTACGCCCGCGCCCCCGGCGCGGTGGCCGCACCCACCGCCGGGCTGCACTTCGACGAGGCCATGCTCGCCGAGCTCGATGCGCGCGGCATCGGCCGCGCCTTCGTCACCCTGCACGTCGGCGCCGGCACCTTTCAGCCGGTGCGCGTCGAGGACATCGCCAACCACCGCATGCACGCCGAATGGCTGCAGGTGGATGCCGCCACCTGCGCGGCAGTGGCCGCAACCCGCGCCCGCGGCGGCCGGGTGGTGGCGGTCGGCACCACCGTGGTGCGCGCTTTGGAGAGCGCCGCGGCGGCGGCCGCAGACGGCGAGCTGCGCCCCTATCTCGGCGACACCCGGCTGTTCATCACTCCCGGCGCGCGCTTTGCCGTGATCGATGCGCTGCTGACCAATTTTCACCTGCCGCAATCGACCCTGCTGATGCTGGTCAGCGCCTTTGCCGGGCGCGAGAGGGTGCTCGATGCCTATCGCCACGCGGTGGCCGCCGAGTACCGCTTCTTCAGCTACGGCGACGCCATGTTCCTGCTGCCGGATCGCAGTCTGTGGGGGCGGCGATGAAGTTCCACCTGCTCGGCAGCGATGGCGCGGCGCGCCGCGGCCGGCTCGAATTCGCCCGCGGCACGGTGCAGACGCCGGCCTTCATGCCGGTCGGCACCTACGGCACGGTGAAGGCGATGGCGCCGCCGGAGCTGCGCGCCATCGGCGCCGAGATCATTCTCGGCAACACCTTCCACCTGATGCTGCGCCCGGGCACCGAGGTCATCCGCGGCCACGGCGACCTGCACGATTTCATGCACTGGAGCGGGCCGATCCTCACCGACTCCGGCGGTTTTCAGGTGTTTTCGCTGGCGAAGCTGCGCAAGATCAGCGAGCAGGGCGTGCGCTTTCGCTCGCCGATCGACGGCGCCGAGATCTTCCTCGATCCGGAAAAATCGATGCAGGTGCAGCGCGATCTGGGCTCGGATATCGTCATGTGCTTCGACGAGTGCACGCCCTATCCGGCCAGCGAGGAACAGGCGCGCCAGTCGATGCAGCTGTCGATGCGCTGGGCGGCGCGCTCCAGCGCGGCGTTCATCGAGCAGGGCAATCCGAACGCCCTGTTCGGCATCGTCCAGGGCGGCATGTACGCAGCGCTGCGCGATGAATCCATGCAGGCGCTGAGCGAGATCGGCTTCGACGGCTACGCCATCGGCGGCCTCGCCGTGGGCGAGCCCAAGGACGAGCGCGAGGCGATGCTGGCACACTGCGCGCCGCGCCTGCCGGCGGATCGGCCGCGCTATCTGATGGGCGTCGGCAAGCCGGTGGATATCGTCGAGGCGGTGGCCCGCGGGGTGGACATGTTCGACTGCGTGATGCCCACGCGCAACGCGCGCAACGCGCACATCTTCACCCGCTACGGCGTGCTGCGGCTGCGCAACGCGCGCTTTCGCAGCGACACCGCGCCGCTGGAGGAAGGCTGCGATTGCGAGGCCTGCGCCCACTACAGCCGCGCCTATCTGCACCACCTGCACCGCTGCAACGAGCTGCTCGGCCACCGCCTGTGCAGCCTGCACAACCTGCGCTACTACCAGCGTCTGATGGCCGGCCTGCGCGGCGCCATCGAAGCCGGCGACTTCGCCCGCTGGCGGGCCGGTTTTTACGCCGACCTGCAGCGCGGGGTGTAGCCACCGCGACCGCTATCCCGGCCACTTCACCAAGCGGAGAAAGCCCGTGACACAAGCCGTTCAAACCGCGCGCCGCGGGCGCGTGCTGGAGATCATCCTCGACCGGCCAAAGGCCAACGCCATCGATGCCGCCACCAGCCGCCTGCTCGGCGAGGCCTTTCGCGAACTGCAGGACGACGACGGCCTCTCGGTGGCCATCGTCAGCGGCGCCGGCGAGCGCTTTTTCTCCGCCGGCTGGGATCTGAAAGCCGCCGCCGAGGGCGAGGCGCCGGATGCCGATCAGGGCGTCGGCGGCTTCGCCGGGCTGACCGAGTACTGGGCGCTGGACAAGCCGGTGATCGCCGCGGTCAACGGCCTGGCGCTGGGCGGTGGCTTCGAGCTGGCGCTGGCCGCGGACATGCTGATCGCCGCCGAGCACGCCGAGTTCGCGCTCACCGAGGCCAGCATCGGCCTGATCGCCGATTCCGGCGGGGTGATCCGCCTGCCGCGGCGGCTGCCGCGCGCCATCGCCATGGAGATGCTGATGACCGGGCGCCGCGCCGATGCCGCCGAGCTGGCGCGCTGGGGTCTGGTCAATCGGGTGGTGGCGGCGGGTGAACTGATGGATGCGGCGCGCGAGCTGGCCGGGCGCGTCGCCGCCTGCGCACCGCTGTCGCTGCAGGCGATCAAGCAGATCGATCGCGCCACCGCCGGCAGCGGCGAGCGCGAGGCCTTTCGCCTGATGCGCGAGGCGGATCTGCCCGCCTACCGCCGCGTGTACGACTCCGCGGACGCCGCCGAGGGGATGGCCGCGCTGGCCGAGAAGCGCGCGCCGCGCTGGCGCGGGCGCTGAGCCCGCGTCGCGCGCGATACCTGGCCGCGCCCGCCGCGCCGCTCAGTCCTCGCCGGCGCGCGCCAGCAACTGGCCGAGGCGCACCGGGCTGCCCGCGGCCAGCCCGCTCTGCCACTCGACGCGCCGGTCGAACAGCAGGATCACCGTCGAACCCATGTTGAAGCGGCCCATCTCCGCGCCGCGCGCCAGCGCCACTTCGCCGCTCTGCTCGCCGTAGCGGAAGTGGCTCACACCGCGCCCCGGCGGGGTCACCAGCCCGGCCCACGCGGTTTCGATGGCGGCGACGTTGATCGCCCCCACCAGCACCATCGCCAGCGGTCCGAATTCGCTGTCGAAATCGCAGACCACGCGCTCGTTGCGGGCGAACAGCCGCGGCACGCTGCGCACCGTGTGCGGGGCGACCGAAAACAGCCGCCCGGCGACGTGCAGCATCTGGCGCAGGCGCGCCTCGCAGGGCATGTGGATGCGGTGGTAGTCGCGCGGCGACAGGTACAGGGTGGCGAAGCGCCCGCCGGCGTAGCGCGCGGCGAGTGCCGGGTCGCCGCCGAGCAGCTCCAGCAGTGAGTAGTCGCGCCCTTTGGCCTGGAAGATGCGGCCGTCTTCGATGCGCCCGAGCTGCGATACGCGGCCGTCCACCGGGCAGGCGATCTCGCCGGCGCCGCTGGCGATCGGTCGCAGGCCGTCGCGCAGCGCGCGGGTGAAGAAGGCGTTGAAGCTCGGATAGCTGGCGAAGTCGGGCTGCGCGGCTTCGCTCATATCGACGCCGAAATGGCGCGCGAAGGCGCGCATCACCGGCACCGACAGCGGCGTCTGGCAGCGCGTCGCGGCGAATACCAGCCGCGAGATCAGGTGGTGGGGCAGGGGGTAGAGCGGCCAGGATTTCAGCCGATCCAGCCAGTTTTCATCGCTTTGCTGCTGTGCTGGCATGGCTCAGTGCTGCATCTGGCCGGGCGCGGTGACCTCGGCGCTGAAGTCGAACGGGCCGGCGCTGGTCTCGGCAGAGAACGCCACGCTGTCGCCGGCGCGCAGTTCGCGCTGCGGCTGGAACAGCATCAGGTGCCAGGAACCGTGCTCCAGCACCAGCTCGCCGCCGGCCGGCACCGGCAGGCTGTCCTGCGGCAGCATCCGCGCCACGCCGTCGACCACCTGCGTGCGGTGCATTTCGACGCGGCCGAAGGCCGGGCTGCTGAACGCGCTGATGGCGATGTCCGCGTCGCCGGTATTGCGCAGCACCATGAAGGCGGCGGTGACGCGCGCCCCGGGGGGCATCTCGCGAACCATCGCATGCTGTGCGGAGAGCTCGCCGGCCAGCGCGCTGGCGGGGGCGAGCAGCGCCAGCGAGGTGAGCGCCGCGGTGAAGAGTCGACGAAGCATGGCTTGTGTTCCTCAAACTGTGGTTGGGGGAGGTGGTCGCGCCGCCGGGCTCTGCTCGCCGGCTAGTTGAAGTGGCGGCGGATTTTCGTGTAGTCGGCGACGATGTTCTGCGCCGAGTGCGGTGCGCTGAGCATGCCGCGCATCTCGCCGTCGGGATCAAAAATGATGATGCCCGCGGAGTGATCGACCAGATAATCCTCGGCGCTGTTGGGGTTTTCGACGCGCTTGTAGACGATGCCGATGGTCGAGGTCAGCCGCTCGATCTCGCCCTCGTCGGCGGTGGCGGCGAGGAATTGCGGATCGAAGTAATTGATGTAGCGCGACAATTGTTCGGGGGTGTCGCGGGCGCCATCGACGGAGACGAACAGCACCTCGGTGCCGGCGGTCTCCGGCTGCTCGCGCAGTTCGGGCATCGCCGCCTTGAGCACGCCGAGGGTCATCGGGCAGACGTCCGGGCAGTTGGTGTAGCCGAAGAAGGCCAGCGTCCATTGGCCGAGCAGGTCGTCGCGGGTCAGGCTTTCGCCGCCGGCATCGCGCAGCGTAAACTCCGGCAGCCGGCGGAAGCCGGGCGGAAAGGCGCTGGCGCTCGCCAGGCTCTCCTGCAGCTTGCGCAGATTGGCTTCGTCACGCCCGGCGTGTTGCTGGGAGAGAAAAAATCCGGCCGCCAGGGCGACTACCGCGGCGACGGTCATCAGTAAACAGGTTGGACATTGCTTGCGCATGGCGGGCCTCGAAAGCGTTCGGAAAGCGCGGCGAAAATGCTCTCGCCGCAGTGCTGCGGGGTCGCGGCGCGCGCATAATGCCCGCTGCGGCGGCGCTTGTGAACCGGCCATTGGACATAGCCCACCGGCCCCCGGCCCGACAGCACTGTCCCGCCGCTATCGCCCCTGCTGCCGCCGCTGCCGCTACCGCCAACCCCGTTACCGCCAACCCCG
>CBFCYW010000044.1:0-26731 GCA_965602395.1 uncultured Chromatiales bacterium | reverse complement strand
GGAGATGGCTCCTACTGGGGGGCGGCCGCAGGCCGTTTGAAGCGCCACCGAAATCAAGCCGCCTTTGGCGGCTATCGCCATCGGGAGATGGCTCCCGCAAAAGCACCGCCAACCGCCGCCGCCATTCCCGCGCAGCGCATTGCGCCGAACACCTGCCAGCGGCCCGCGACAGCGCCCCAACCGGGCCGTTGCGGCCAGCCGCCCGCTACAGTAGAATCCGCCGGCTTCGCCGGGCGCGTTCCGGTGGAGAGACAATCCGGCAACTCCTTGCCTCGCCACACCGCAGTGGCAGGCGAAACCCGAAGGGAGCATTCCTTTGAAGCACTATGAAGTCGTGTTTCTGGTCCATCCTGACCAGAGCGAAAACGTCCCCGCCATGGTCGACCGCTACCGCGGCATGATCGAAGGCAACGGCGGCAAGATCCACCGCCACGAAGACTGGGGCCGCCGCCAGCTGGCCTACCCCATCAACAAGATTCTCAAGGCGCACTACGTGTTGTTGAACATCGAGTGCGACGGCGAAACCCTCGACGAGCTGTACAGCGCTTTCCGCTTTAACGACGCGGTGCTGCGCAATCTGGTGATCGGCCGCAAGGCCGCGGTCACCGAGCCCTCGCCGCTGGCCAAGCGCGAAGACGAGCGCGAAGCGCGCAAGCCCGCGCCGCGCGACGAAGACGCCGGTAGCGCAGATGACGGCGACACGGGCGATGCCGGTGGCGAGCCGCCGGCCGCCGAGCCCGATGCCGAATCAGGCGCCGAAACCGTCGCCGAGTAAGCGGCGCCAAATCGATACAGCATTCCCGGAGATCACACCATGTCGCGTTTCTTCCGTCGCAGAAAGTTCTGCCGCTTCACCGCCGAGGGCGTCACCGAGATCGATTACAAAGACCTCGACACGCTCAAGGGTTACATCACCGAATCGGGCAAGATCGTGCCCAGCCGGATCACCGGCACCAAGGCCAGATACCAGCGCCAGCTGTCCACGGCCATCAAGCGCGCGCGTTTTCTGGCGCTGCTGCCCTACACCGACAAGCACCTGTAGGGCGCGGCCAGCCGCCCCCGCAATGCGCGTCGAGCCGTAGCGATGTTCACCGCTCTGGCCAGTTTTGCTATGCGCGGCCCGGTGCAGGCCGGGCTGATGGCCGCGACCACGCTGATGCTGGCGATCCTGCTGCCGCCGCTGGCCTGGCTGAGCGGTGCAGTGCCGGCGCTGGTGGTGCTGCGCCTCGGCCCGCTGGCCGGGCTGCGGGTGGCTGGCATCGGCCTCGCCGCGGCGGCCGGCTTCGCGCTGCTGGCGATGGGGCAGGCGGTGCAGGTGTTCGCCGTGGCGGCGGTGTTCTGGCTGCCGGCCGGACTGCTCGCCGCGCTGCTGCGCAGCAGCATCCGCCTCGATCTGACGCTGCTCGCCGCGGCCAGCGCCGCACTGCTGGTGGTGCTGACCATCTTCACCGCCAGCGCCGACCCGGCGGCTTTCTGGCAGGAGGTGTTGACGCAGATGCTCGGCGCCGCCGATATCGCCGCGCAGACCGGCGTCGATGCCGCCGATCTGCAGGCGCTGGTCGATCGCGTATCGCAGCTGATGACCGGCGCACTGGCCGCGACGCTGCTGCTCTCGGCGCTGTTGAGCCTGCTGCTGGCGCGCAGCTGGCAGGCGACGCTGTACAACCCGGGCGGCTTCGGCGAAGAGTTCCGCGGCCTGCGCCTGGGGCGCGGCGCAGCGCTGCTGGCGACGCTGATCTGCGCGCTGGCCTTTGTCAGCCGCGGCGAGCTGGCGGTCAACCTCGCCGTGGTGGTGCTAACCCTGTACCTGTTTCAGGGGCTGGCGCTGGTCCACGGGGTGATCGCCATTCGCCGCCTGGGTAGCGGCTGGCTGTTTGCGCTGTACGGCCTGTTGCTGTTCCTGATGCCGCAGATGATGCTGCTGCTCGGCGCCCTGGGGCTGGCGGATGCGTGGATCGATATGCGCGCCCGCATGGCCCCCGGCGACGACGGCGCGGATTAGCGGCCCGAATCGAAACTGAATCTATTGGTAGGACTGATCATGCAAGTCATTCTTTTGGAAAAGCTGGAAAATCTCGGCGGCCTCGGCGAACTGGTCGATGTGCGCGCCGGTTACGCGCGCAATTACCTGCTGCCGTCCGGCAAGGCCAAGGCGGCGACGCCGGCCAACCTGGAGGAGTTTGAATCCCGCCGCGCGGAACTCGAACGCCTCGAAGCCGAGCGTGAAGCCGCGGCGCGCAGCCGCGGCGAAAAGCTCGACGGACTGGTGGTGACGATCGCCGCGCGCGCCGGCACCGAGGGCAAGCTGTTCGGCTCGGTCGGCACCGCGGAGATCGCCGCAGCGGCCGCCGAAGCGGCTGGCGTCGAGCTGGAAAAGCGCGAGGTGCGCCTGCCCGAGGGCACCCTGCGGCACGTCGGCGAGTACAGCATCGAGCTGCAGTTGCACAGCGACATCAGCCCGAGTCTGACGGTGATCGTCGAGGCCGAAGCCGAGGCCTGAGGGACTCGCCGGTGGCGCGCTGCCGGCGTCCGCTGGCCGGTTCCGGCGTTCGCTGCTCGGCTATCGCGCCGGCCGATCAGTGGCTTGCGGCCGCTCGCGCCGATGCGCGCAGCGGCCGCTTGCGGCAGGTATAATCCGGCCCCGTGCGCTGTCCGTGCAGCGCGTCCATTCGCGAGGTGCCGCAGGTCATGGCCGAATTCGCCCAAGCCGCCGGTGTGGCGTCGTCGGCCGCCGACGGCGCGATGCACGCAGCGCGTATCCCACCGCATTCCATCGAGGCCGAGCAGGCTGTGCTCGGCGGCCTGCTGCTCAGCGGCCGCGCCTGGGAGCAGGTCGCCGATCGCGTCACCGAGGGCGATTTCTACCGCCGCGACCACCAGCTGATCTTCCGCGCCCTGGCGGCACTGGCCGAGCTCGACCAGCCGCGCGACGTGGTCACCGTGGCCGAGTGGCTGGGCAACCGCGAGCAGCTGGAGCAGGGCGGCGGGCTGGCCTATCTCGGCCAGCTGGCCAGCGACACGCCCAGCGCGGCGAACATCATCGCCTACGCGGATATCGTCCGCGAGCGCTCGGTGCTGCGCCAGCTGATCGATGTCGGCAACGAGATCGCCGGCAGCGGCTATCGCCCCGATGGGCGCAGCAGCAAGGAGCTGGTGGAGCACGCCGAGCAGCGCGTGTTCGCCATCTCCGACGAGCACAGCCGCGGTCGCCAGGGCTTTCAGAACATCCGCGCGGTGCTCGCCGAGGCGGTCGACCGCATCGACCACCTGTTCACTTCGGATGCCGCCATCACCGGGCTGGCCACCGGCTTTGACGACTTCGACGAAAAGACCTCCGGGCTGCAGAATTCCGATCTGATCGTGGTCGCCGGGCGGCCGTCGATGGGCAAGACCAGTTTCTCGATGAACATCGCCGAGCACGCCGCGCTCAGCGGCGATGGCGCGGTGGCGATCTTCTCCATGGAGATGCCCGCCGAGCAGCTGGCGATGCGCATGATCTCATCGCTGGGGCGCGTCGAGCTGCAGAAGATCCGCACCGGCAAGCTCACCGACGCCGACTGGCCGCGGATCACCTCGGCGATTTCGCTGCTCGATCAGAAGGGCACGCTGTTCATCGACGACACCCCCGGCCTGTCGCCCGGCGACATTCGCGCGCGCACCCGGCGGCTGAAGCGCGAGCACGGGCTGAGGCTGGTGGTGGTCGACTACCTGCAGCTGATGCAGCTGCCCGGCGGCGGCGAGAACCGCGCCACCGAAATCTCCGAGATCTCGCGCGGGCTGAAGTCGCTGGCCAAGGAGATGAACGTGCCGGTGATCGCGCTGTCGCAGCTCAATCGCAGCCTCGAACAGCGGCCCGACAAGCGCCCGGTGATGTCCGACCTGCGCGAGTCCGGGGCCATCGAGCAGGATGCCGACGTGATCGTTTTCATCTATCGCGACGAGGTCTACAACCCGGAGAGCCCGGATGCCGGCACCGCCGAGATCCTGATCCGCAAGCAGCGCAACGGCCCCACCGGCATGGTGCGCACGACCTTCCTCGGCCAGTACACCAAGTTTGAGAATTACAGCCCCGACTACTACGCCGATGACGGCTACGCCGGCGATCAGCCCTGATGCCGCGCCCCTGATGCCAGCCGTTGCAGCATGACGCCCCGAGCCGCGCGAGCCTTCATCGACACCGACGCCCTGTGCCACAACCTCGGCGTGGTGCGCCGTTACGCGCCGGCCAGCCGGGTGCTGGCGATGGTCAAGGCCGACGCCTATGGCCACGGCGCGCTGCGCTGCGCGCTGGCGCTGGAGGCGGCGGGCGCGGATGCCCTCGGCGTGGTCGGCGTGGCCGGTGCGCTGCGCCTGCGCGAGGGCGGCCTGCGCGCGCCGCTGGTGGTATTGCAGGGGCCGCGCCGCGCGCAGGAGATCGCCGCCTTTCCCGCCGCTGGCCTACAGGCGGTGCTGCACCACGACTGGCAGCTGGAGGCGCTGGCCGGTTGGCGCGGCGAGTCGCTCGACGCCTGGTTGAAGTTCGATACCGGCATGGGTCGCCTCGGCTTTGCCGCCGAGCGCATCGATGAACTGCTGCGCCGCGTCGCCGCGCTGCCGCTGCGCCTGCAGGGGCTGATGACCCATCTGGCCTGCGCCGATGAGCCGGGCAACCCGCACACCGCGGCGCAGCTGCGCGGCTTCGCCGAGCTGGGCGCCGGCCGCGGCCTGCCGCTGAGCGTCGCCAATTCCGCCGGGCTGGTGGCCTGGCCGGCGGCGCGGCTCGACTGGGTGCGCTGCGGCATCATGCTCTACGGTGCCTCGCCCTTTGCCGCCGGCCACCCGCTGCAGAGCGAGCTGCGCCCGGTGATGAATTTCGAGAGCCGGCTGATCGCGGTCAACCGCCACCGCGCCGGCGACAGCATCGGCTACGGCGCGACCTGGCGCTGCCCGCGCGATCTCGATCTGGGCCTGGTGGCGGTCGGCTACGCGGACGGTTATCCGCGCGCCGCGCCCAGCGGCACGGCGGTGCTGGTCAACGGTCAGCGCGCGCCGCTGGCGGGACGGGTGTCGATGGATTCGCTGGCCGTCGATCTCGGCGATATCGCGGCCGTGCCCGGCGATCCGGTGCGCCTGTGGGGCGACGGCCTGCCGGTCAACGAGATCGCCACCGCCGCCGGCACCATCGGTTACGAGCTGCTGACCCGGGTGCGCGCTGAGGCGCTGCGCGCGGCCGCTCGGGCCGACCACTGAATCCATCCGCCGCGCTCTTCGTTGTCTCGGCCGGTGCCAATGGGCCGCTGCCGATCGAATCGGCTATGCTGGCGCGGCAGCGCTCCGGGTTGCGCTGCCAACAGCTCCGCGCTACCAAATAGGGGAATTGCCGTGTCTGCTTTCATCGCCCCCGCCAGAATTCGCTGGCAGAGCTGCGCCGCCAATGTCGCAGCCAGTGCCGTGGCCAGCGTCGCTGCGATCCGATCCGCCCTCCGGCCGCTGCTTGTGCTGCTGGCCATCGCCACCCTCACCGGCTGCGCCAATGCGCCCGGCGCGAGCATGTTTCGCGTCGATCCGGCGCACAGCGGTGTGCTGGACGCTGAGGCCATCGAAGCCGTGCCCGCTGAGCGCTGGCGCTACAGCGCCGGCAGTCGCGCGCATTCCTCGCCGCTGCTCAACGGCGGCACGCTGTACTTTGGCGACAACGCCGGCACGCTGCACGCGGTGGCCGCTGACAGCGGTGCGCCGCGCTGGCGCTACAGCGCCGGCGGCAATATCGAATCCTCCCCCGCGGCGGGCTTCGGGATGATCTTTTTCGCCAGCTGGGATGGCCATCTCTACGCGCTGCGCGCCGAGGACGGCGGGCTGGTCTGGAAATACCCCGCGGCGGCGCGCATTTACGCTTCGCCACTGCTCTACGGCGAGCTGCTGTTTTTCGGCGACGCCAGCGGCGGCCTGCACGCGGTGGATGCGCGCAGCGGGCAGGCGGTGTGGCGGGTGGATGCCGGCGGCGGCATGTACAGCTCGCCGGTGCTGGCCGAGGGGGTGCTGGCGGTCGGTGGCACCGATGGCCTGCTGCGCGGCTTTCGTGCCAGCGATGGCAGCAAACTCTGGGAGCTGACCACCAAGGCGCCGATCTACGCTTCGCCGGCGGTGGAGCGCGGCACTCTGCTGTTCGGCGGCGATGATCGCTTTCTGCGCGCCGCCGAGGTGGGCAGTGGTCGCGAGCTGTGGCGTTTTCGCACCGGCGACAAGGTGTTCGCGTCGCCAGCGGTGCGCGACGGGCGGGCGATCTTTGCCGGCACCGATGGCTTTGTGTACGCGCTGAGCCGCGCCAGTGGGCGCAAGTTCTGGGAGTACAAAACCTACGGGCCGGTCTATGCCTCGCCGCTGCTGGTCGACGACACCCTGTATGTGGCGAGCAGCGACGGCCATGTCTACGCCCTGGAGGTGGTCACCGGCGCGCTGCGCTGGAAGCGCGAGATGGGGCAGTCCTACTACGCCACGCCGGCGGCCGGCGACGGCGCGCTCTACCTGCTGGATACGGAGGGTGATCTGGTCGCGCTGCAGTAGTTGCGCAGGGCTTCTTTGCGCCGCGCCCCGCACAAAGCAGGGCGCGGTGCAGTGCTTCAGCGCTCCAGATACTGCAGTTTGTCGGGCACGCCGTCCCACTCGGCGGCGTCTTCTGGCGGGTCTTTCTGTTCGGTGATCACCGGCCACTCGGTGGATAGCTCGGCGTTCAGCGCGGTGAAGTGTTCCTGGTCCTCCGGCACGTCCTCTTCGGCGAAGATGGCGTTGGCCGGGCACTCGGGCTCGCACAGCGAGCAGTCGATGCATTCTTCCGGATCGATGACCAGAAAGTTGGGGCCCTCGTGGAAACAATCCACCGGACAGACTTCCACGCAGTCGGTGTATTTGCAGCGGATGCAGTTGTCGGTGACGACGAAGGTCATGGCGTGCTCCCGGGTTGGCCACTGTTGCCGCGGGCCAGAGTCGCTGGCCTGGGTCGCGGCGGGGGCGGGCCATTATACTGCGCGCCCCGGGCAGGAAAAGTGTCGCGATGGTATCCGCTTACGCGCATCCGCCCAGTCAACGCCGAGGAGATGATCCGCGCATGAAGACCGTTCGCAAAGCCGTGTTTCCCGTGGCCGGCATGGGCACCCGCTTTCTGCCGGCCACCAAGGCCAGCCCCAAGGAAATGCTGCCGGTGGTCGACAAGCCGCTGATCCAGTACGCCGCCGAGGAGGCGGTCGCCGCCGGTATCGACACGCTGATTTTCATCACCGGGCGCAACAAATGGGCGATCACCGATCACTTCGACACCGCCTATGAGCTGGAGCACGAGCTGGAGAGTCTCGGCAAGACGCGGATGCTGGAAGTGGTGCGCAACATCCTGCCGGCGCACGTCAACTGCGTATTTATCCGCCAGAGCCGGGCGCTGGGCCTGGGTCACGCGGTGCTGTGCGCGGCGCCGGTGGTCGGCGACGAGCCCTTTGCGGTGATTCTCGCCGACGATCTGGTAGCGCACCCGACGCGCCCCTGTCTGACGCAGATGGTCGAGGCCTACGGCCGCCTGCAGAGTTCGGTGATCGGCGTAGAGGAGGTGGCTCGCGAGGAGGTTTCCAGCTACGGCGTGGTCAGCGGTCGCGGGATAGACGAGGGTCTGCTGCAACTCGATGGCATCGTCGAGAAGCCGGCGCCGCAGGATGCGCCGAGCAATCTGGCGGTGGTCGGCCGCTACATTCTTTCGCCGCGGATTTTCTCCCTGCTGGAAACCCAGGGTCGCGGTGCCGGCGGCGAGATCCAGCTCACCGACGCCATCGCCCGGCTGCTGGACGAAGAGAGGGTGGTCGCCTATCGCTTCGATGGCAAACGTTTCGACTGCGGCAGCAAGCTGGGTTATCTGCAGGCGCAGGTGGCCTACGCGCTGCAGGATGACGACATTGCCGAGGATCTGCGCGGCTACCTGCGCAGCTTGGAGCTGTAGCGCGAGCGGCGCTGCCGCTCACACGGTCATCGCGCCGAAATCGTAGTTGAGATCGGCGCTGGAAGGCTGCAGGAAACTGCCCTGGATCATGTCCGCGCCGAGCCCCCAGAGCACCGAGAGGCTGCCGGCATCTTCCACGCCGGGGGCGATGGTCGCCTGTCCGCTGCGGCGGGCGCGCTCGGTGATCGCCTGGATCGCCTCCTGGTTTTCCTTGTTGGTCGACAGGTTCTTCATGAACTCGTGGTTGAGGCGCAGGTAGTCGGCCGGCACGTGCTTGATCAGCTGGAAGGGGTTGGGCTCGGCGCCAAAATCGTCGAGGGCGATCTGGCAGTGGATGTTGTGCAGCGCGGCGGCCAGTGCGCGCGCTTGCTTGAGGTGGGTGATCACCGCCGATTCTTTCATCTGGAAGACGACGCAACGCTGCGGCAGCTTGAGCTGTTCGAGCAGTTGGCGCACCCAGCGGAACAGTTCCGGATCCTCCAGTGCACTGTCGGTCAGCGGCACGAAGAATACGGTCTGGCGGCCGTCGCGCAGCTTCTGCGCCAAGGCCTTGAGGGCGTTGAAGATCACCCAGCGGTCGACGCCTTTGGCGAGGCCCGTGCGCTCGGCGGCGGCGTTGAATTCGTCGCGATCGACCACTTTGCCGGTTTCATCGTAGAGCCGCAGTTCGACCTCGTAGCGCTCCTGGTCGTCGCCGTTGAGGCTGACGATCGGCTGGTAGAGCAGGTGGAACTGGTTGCTCTTGAGTGCCAGACCGATGCGCCGCGCCCACATCTGGTCGATCTGGCGCTGCGTCAGTTCGCCCGGCTTGGGCTGGTAGATGCGCGTGGTCTGGCCCTTGGCCAGCGCTTTGTGCAGTGCTTTTTCGGCGCGCGACAACACCTCGTTGGGGTCTGGTGTGGAGTCATCGATGACGGCGATGCCGATCGAGCAGCGCGGGTTGATCGACTTGCCGCCGACGTCGCAGATGAATTCTTCGACGCTCTTCAGCAGTCGCCGCGCGTACTGGGTGATATCGCGCTGTTCAAACTGCACGCTGAGGATGGTGAAGGTGGCGTCCTCAAAGCGGCACAACACGTCGTCTTCCAGCGCTTCGCGACGCAGCACGTTGGCCACTTCGGCCATCACCCGGTCGGCGCCGAGCACGCCGAGGTTCTGGCGGATCTGTGCAAATTCTTCGAGGCGGATCTCAAACAGTGAGTACTGCGCGTTGGTCCGGCTGGCCTGCTCGCAGGCGTCGGCGAGCAGGTTCATCAGATGCTGGCGGTTGTACAGGCCGGTGAGCTGGTCGGTCTGGCTGAGCAGGCTGAGCTGGCGCTCCAGTTCCTTGGTGTCGGTGCGATCGCGGATGATGATCTGGATGCCGCGCTCGCCGTCGATCGTGGTCGGCGAGAATTCCAGCGCGGCGCTGAAGGTGGAGCCGGAGCTGTGCTGCAGGCGCGCCTCGACGCTGGTTTCCTCGTCGCCCGGACGGCGCAGCAGGGTCTTCAGCTGTTCGCGGTCGTCGGCGACCACCAGATCCATGATTGGCGCGCCCTGGATGTCTTCCACCGAGTCGAAGCCGAGCAGTTCCAGGTAGGCTTCGTTGGCGTGTACGTGCATGCCTTCCTGGACGTAGGCGATGGCATCGCGCGAGCTGTCCATGAGCCGCTGTGCGCGGCGTTCGCTGTCGACGTAGGCTTTGCGCAACTGATCGGCGGCCCGGCCGAGTTTGATGTGCTGGAATTCGCGCGCCACAACCAGCTTGAGGTGCTGTTCGTCATCCTTGTCCACGGCGTCGACACAGCCCTGGGAGATGTAGGCGGCCGGGCTGGCGTGATGCTGTGGATCACTCAGTGCGACCACCGGCAGGCTGTTGCCGGATTCGGCGATGCAGTCGCACAGATCCTTGATCGGAGCTTGCAGTGAGGCCAGACAGCACAGGCAAAGATCGTACTGGTCGTTGCGCAGCTTCTCTGCCAGCGCCACCAGATCCTCGACCCGCGCTGAGCGCACCGCCACGCCGAGTGTGCGAATCGCACTATTGACTTGCTCGGCATCATTGAGCGATGCATCCAGAATCAGCAGGCGGATGGTGGAGTCCTTGTTCAAGTCCGCGCCTCGAAAGCAGAGTCAGGAGTTCCTAACACTAACATATTGTTACTCTCTGAAATGCCGACCTTTCCAAGCCCTAAAGCAACGCGCGGTCAGGCTTGCGCGCGCACCTTTTTGCGGCCCACTTTCGCCCCGTGTCCTCTCCGTGATCGCTACCCCGGCTGAACTTGCTCGGGCGTCCCCCAGGAGCGCGCCGACAGCTGGGTTCACGACACCGGGAGCAGCGCATCTGCAGTGTGATCGGCAGCCTTGCGGCACGGTTGAGTCCAGCTGCGGCGCACGGACTACTTTTTTCGTTGCCGGCGGTGATTCTATAATCGACGCTTTTGCGCCGCACGCGGCGATCCGCGTCAGACAACAGGAACGCACTATCCATGGCCAGCTATAGCACCAACCAGTTCAAGGGTGGACTCAAAATTATGATCGATGGGGATCCTTGCACCATCGCCGAAAACGAGTTCGTCAAGCCCGGCAAGGGTCAGGCGTTCAACCGCGTCAAAATCCGCAACCTGATCAGCGGCCGGGTGGTCGAGCGCACCTTCAAATCCGGCGATACGGTGGAGGCGGCCGACGTCATGGATACCGAGATGCAGTACCTCTACAGCGATGGCGAGATGTGGCATTTTATGGATCAGACCAGCTTTGAACAGATCGCCGCCGGCGATGCAGCGGTCAGCGAGGCCAAGCAGTGGCTGAAGGAAGAGGACATCTGCCAGATCACCCTGTGGAATGGCGAGCCGATCGCTGTGCTGCCGCCCAATTTCGTCGAGTTGAAAGTGGTCGAGACCGACCCCGGCCTGCGCGGCGACACCGCCCAGGGCGGCACCAAACCGGCGCGGCTGGAGACCGGCGCGGTGGTCAAGGTGCCGCTGTTCATCGAAGAGGGCGAAGTGCTCAAGTGCGACACCCGCTCCGGCGAGTACGTCTCGCGCGTCAAGTGAGCTAGCCGCGCGTGCCCGGCGCAGACAGCGGTGGTGACTGGCGTCCGGTCGCCGATCTCGACACCCTGCGCCGGCGCGCCGATCTGTACGCCGACATCCGCGCCTTCTTCGCCGCGCGCGGCCTGCTGGAGGTCGATACCCCGGCGCTGTCCGCGGCGGCCAACACCGACCCGCACATCGAAAGCCTGGTCAGCCGCAGCATGCCCGGCGGCCCGCGGCGCTACCTGCACAGCTCCCCGGAATTCCCCATGAAGCGCCTGCTGGCCGCCGGCAGCGGCGATATCTGGCAGCTGTGCAAAGTATTCCGCGGCGCCGAGATCGGTCGCCGCCACAACCCCGAATTCACCCTGCTGGAGTGGTATCGCCTGGGCTACGACCACCATCGCCTGATGGATGAGGTCGCCGAATTGCTCGCCGAACTCGACGACAGCGTCGCCGCGCCGCCGACCCGGCTCGGCTACGCCGAGGCGGTTGCCGATCTGGCCGGGCTGGATGCAGTCACCGCCGACGCGGCGCAGATCCGCCAGTGCATCGCCGACCACCGCGTGGCCCTGCCCGAAGGTCTCGGCGAAGACCGCGACGCCTGGCTGGATCTGCTCATGGCCAGCGTGGTCGCGCCGCGCTTTCCCGGCGACCGCTACACCTTTTTGCACGACTATCCCGTGAGCCAGGCGGCGCTGGCGCGGATCGTTCCCGGCCAGCCGCCGGTGGCGGCGCGCTTCGAGGTGTTTCGCGGCCCGCTGGAGCTGGCCAACGGCTTTTGGGAGCTGTGCGATGCGCGCGAGCAGCGCAGTCGCTTCGCGGCCGAGTGCGCCGCCCGCGCCGCCGCCGGACAGCGCGCACTACCCGCCGATGAGCGCTTGCTTGCGGCGCTGGAATCGGGCCTGCCGGATTGCGCCGGGGTGGCGCTGGGGGTGGATCGCCTGCTGATGCTGCTCGCCGGGCGCGACGACATCCGCGAAGTGCTCGCCTTTCCCCACGAGCGCGCCTGATGGCTGCCGTCGAGCCGCGCGACGTGCTGCGCCTGCGCGATGTCGATCCGGCCGAGCTGCTGGCACTGTTCGCCGACTACGGCCTGCGGGTGGCCTGGGTCGCCGATGGCGAGCCGATTCCGGGGAGCTTCTGGGGCGGTGAAGAGGCCGGGCTGATCGGCGGCTACATCCACCTGCGCGCCGATACGCCGCTGCACTCGGCATTGCACGAGGCATGCCACTGGATCTGCACCCCGCCCGAACAGCGCGCCGCGCTGCACACCGATGCCCTCGGTGGTCAGGCCGAGGAAAACGCCACCTGCTATCTGCAATTGTTGCTGGCGGCGCGGCTGCGCTGCTTCGGCTTTGCCCGCGCCTGTGCGGATATGGACGCCTGGGGCTACAGCTTCCGCCTCGGTTCGACGGCGCGCTGGTTTGCGGCGGATGCCGATGACGCCCGCCAGTGGCTGGCTGAACGCGGCTTGCTGGGGACGCCGCCGGCCGGTATCTGAGCGGCCGCGGCTATCCGGCTGCCGCCGCGGCCGCCGAACCGTCATTTGTGCCGCCTTCGAGCGGCGCGGGATTCACTTCGCGTCGCGTCGCCGCTTGGACAGCAGGCTGTGGCGCAGGCGCTTCTCCTGCAGGCGGCGGATCAGGTGATAGCGCCAGAACACCCGCACCAGCACGAAGCCGAGCAGCGCGCTGAGCACCGCAAACACCCCGCAGCCGAGCAGAAATGGTTGCCAGATCTGCTCCAGCCGGTTGCCCAGCCAATCGATTGAGAGCTCAAAGCGCAGCGGCACCGGCTGGTGATCGAGCATCCAGGCGCCGAGTCGGTGGGCGGCGTAAAACATCGGCGCCATGGTCAGTGGATTGGTGATCCAGACCAGCGCCGAGGACAGTGGCAGATTGACGCGAAACACTATCGCCAGTAGCGCGGCGAGCAGCATTTGCAGCGGAATCGGCACCCACATGCAGAACAGCCCGACGGCGAATGCACCGGACACCGAGCGCCGATTGAGATGCCACAGACCGGGGTCGTGCAGCAGCTCGCCGAGAAAGCGCAGCGAGGGGTGTTCGCGGATGGTTCGCGCATCCGGTAAGTATCGCTTGAAGATTCGTCGTGGCATGGGGATGCTAGTGGGATGGAGCACGCCGGCCAGCGCTCGGTGGCGGGCGCATCATAGCACTATGTAACAGGGATTAGTTTGACCGGGATGGCTTTCCTGGCCGGTGTGCTGATCGGCCAGTTTTCATCGCAGTTGGCGCCGCCGTGGCTGGCGCTGATGCTGCTCGCCGGGGGCGCCGGATTGCGCTGGCTGGCGGTGCGCAGCGCGACCACTGGCGGATCTGCGACCGGCGGCGCCTGGCGCGCGCGCGCTGCGCCGAGCAGGTTGGCGAGCGCCGCCGCTGCGCTGCTGCTCGGCTACGCCTGGCTGGCGCTCTTCGCCCAGGCGCGACTCGCCGAGGAATTGCCCGCGGCGCTGCAGGGGCGCGATCTGCAAGTGGTCGGCACGGTCGCCGGAGTGCCCGAGCGCCACGGTCGCCGGCTGCGCTTTGTGTTCGACGTCGAGCACCTCAGCCACGCCGGGCGCGAGGTGGACTTCGCCGCGCGCCTGCGCCTGAGCTGGTATGCCGATGGCGACGATGGCAGCGCCGCGCTGCGCGCCGGGCAGCGCTGGCGCTTCACCGTGCGCTTGCGCCGGCCGCGCGGCTTCGCCAACCCGCATGGTTTCGACTACCCCGGCTGGCTGTTCCGCCACGCCATCCGCGCCACCGGCTACGTCCGCCGCGCGCCCCCGGCGCAGCGTCTGGCGGTGGATTCCGCACGGCCCGCGGCGCGCCTGCACGCCGCTCGCCAGTGGCTCGGCGAGCGCCTCGACGCCAGCCTGTCGCTGCACCGCGAGGCGCGCCAGCCGGGGCTGCTGCGCGCTCTGGCCATCGGCCAGCGCGACGGCCTCTCACCAGCGCTGTGGGATGACCTGCGGCGCACCGGCACCAATCATCTGGTCGCCATCTCCGGGCTGCACATCGGCCTCGTCGCCGGCCTGGTGGGCTGGCTGGCGAGCCGGCTATGGGGCAGCCTGCCGTGGCTGATGCGGCGCGCCAGTCGGGCCGGTTTCGCCGCCGTTGCGGCCTGTCCGGCGGCGCTTGGCTACGCCGCGCTGGCGGGTTTTTCGGTGCCCACCCAGCGCGCCCTGGCAATGCTCGCCGTAGCGCTGGCAGCCTTGCTGCTGCGCCGCCGCCCGTCCGCCTGGCGCGGTTTCAGCCTGGCTCTGCTGGCGGTGCTGCTGGTCGATCCGCTGGCGCCGATGGGCGTCGATTTCTGGCTCTCTTTCGCCGCCGTGGCGGTGATTCTGCTCACTTGCAGCGGCCGCTGGCTGCGCGTGGCCCGACCCGCTGCCGAGTCGCAGGCGGCGCCGGGTGATGATCTGCGCGGCGGCGATATGTCTGGCGGCGATATGTCCGGCGGCGCGCCAGCGGCCGGCGTCGATTGGCGCGACTGGCCGCGGCTGCAGCTGGCGATCTCCCTGGGCCTGCTGCCGCTGACGCTGCTGTTTTTCGATCACGGCTCGCTGGTGGCGCCGCTGGTCAATTTGCTGGCGGTGCCGTTGATGGGGCTTGCGCTGCTGCCGCTGACCCTCGCCGGCGCGCTGCTCGCCGCGGTCGATCCCTGGCTGGCGAGCTGGCCGCTGTGGCTCGCCGATCTGCTCGCCGATGGTTTGGTGGCGGCGCTCGGCGCCGCTGCCGATCTGCCGCTGGCCAGCTGGCAGCGCGCCGTCGCCGACGGCTGGCCGGCGGTGCTGGCTCTGCTCGGCGCGCTGCTGCTGGTGCTGCCCGCCAGCCTGCTGTCCGGCTTGCTGCCCGGCCCGGCGCCGCGTTGGCTGGCGCTGCCGCTGTGCCTGCCGGCGCTGCTGTGGCTGCCGCCGGCGCCGCGCCACGGCAGCTTTCAGCTGGAGATGCTCGATGTCGGCCAGGGGCTGGCGGTGCTGCTGCGCACCGCCGACCACGCGCTGCTCTACGACGCCGGTGCGCGCTACTCGGCGCGTTTTGACGCCGGCAGTGCGGTAGTCCTGCCGCATCTGCGCGGCGAGCGCGTGGCGCGACTCGATCTGGCGATCGCCTCGCACGGCGACAACGACCACCGCGGCGGCCTGCCGGCGGTGTTTGCCGAGTTTCCGGTGGATGACCTGCTGGCGAGCTTTGACTGGGCGGCTCTGGGCATCGCCGAACCGCCGCTTGCGCCGCCGCTGCGGCGCTGCACCGCGGGTCAGCACTGGCGCTGGGATGGTGTCGATTTCCGTATTCTGCACCCGCCGCCGGGCTGGTCTGCCGGGGCTGAGAACGACGCTTCCTGCGTGCTGCGAATCACCGCCGCCGACGGCACTGCGGCGCTGCTGCCGGGGGATATCGAAGCCGCCGGTGAGGCTGCGCTGCTGGCCGCCGGTGCGACGGCTGGTGCTCCGGCCGGTGCTCAGGCCGGTGCTCAGGCTGGCGTGGCGGATGAGTTGGCGGGCGGTTTGGCGAGCAGCGCGGTGCTGATCGCCCCGCACCACGGCAGTCGCAGTTCTTCGAGTGCGGATTTCATCGCCGCGCTGGAGGCCGACTGGGTGCTGCTGCCGGTCGGTCATCGCAATCGCTACGGTTTTCCCCACGCCGAGGTGCTGGCGCGCTACCGCGCCAGCGGCGCGCGCATCCTGCGCAGCGATCGCGATGGTGCGGTGGGTCTGTTGCTCGGCGCTGGCGGCGTGCACGAGCTGTATCGGGCGCGCGGCTCGCCAGCTTACTGGACGGACACTGGCGCGCAGGCTGACGAGCTAGCGGCTAAATGGGCAAGGTCGGGTAAATCCAGTATGATCGCGGCCCACTGAAATGCCGTATCTGGCGCCCTTTTTGCCGGCCGCAGCTCGCGGCCCGGTGAGCCCAGCAAGTCACGAGGAAAGCTGAACGTGTTCGAATTGGTCAAAGCCGGCGGTTGGCTGATGCTGCCGATCATCGCCTGTTCGGTGGTTTCTCTGGCCATCGTCATCGAGCGCTTCTGGAGTCTGCAGACGCGCCGTGTGCTGCCGCCCAATCTGGCCGCCGATGTCTGGCGGCAGGCCAGTGAGGGTCGTTTCGGTGACGCCGAGCTGCGCCAGTTGCAGCAGGGTTCGCCGCTGGGTCGGGTGCTGGCCGCCGGGCTGGTCAACCGGCGCCACGACCGCGAGGTGATGAAAGATGCCATCGAGGAGGTCGGCAGCCACGTCGCCCACGAGCTGGAGCGCTTTCTCAACAGCCTCGGCACCATCGCCGCGATCACCCCGCTGCTCGGCCTGCTGGGCACCGTGGTGGGCATGATCGAGGTGTTCACCAGCATCACCACCTACGGCGTCGGCAATCCGGCGGAGCTGGCCGGTGGCATCTCGCAGGCGCTGATTACCACCGCCACCGGGCTGTCGGTGGCGATCCCCACGCTGATGTTCCACCGCTATTTCCGCGGCAAGGTGGATGCGCTGGTGGTGGGCATGGAGCAGGAGGCGATCAAGCTGGTCGAGGTGCTGCAGCACCATCGGCAGGCGAACATGGGCGAGGGCAGCTCGCGGGGCGCGAAGTGAATTTCCGCAAACAGCGCGAGCAGGCTGAGGCGGATATCAACCTCACGCCACTGATCGATGTGGTCTTTCTGCTGCTGATCTTCTTTATGGTCTCGACCACCTTTCAGAAGGAGTCCGAGCTGAAGATCCGCCTGCCCGAGTCGAGCCGCGCGGCCAGCGAGGAGATCGAGGAGCGCGTCGAGATCCAGATCAACGAGCGCGGCGAGTACTTCGTCAACGGCCGCGCGCTGGTCAACAGCAGCCAGCCGTTTCTGCTCAAGGCGCTGTCCAGCGCCGCCGGCGGCAGCAAGGATCTGCCGGTGGTCATCAAGGCCGACAAGATGACCCCGCACCAGGCGGTGGTCACCGCCATGGATACCGCGGCTCAGCTCGGCCTGGTGCGCCTGCAGATCGCCACCTCGCAGGCGCCGCCGGCCGGTGCCGCGCAATCCGGTGAATGAGCGGCGCGATCAGGGTGCGGATACCTACCGCCGCCTGCTCGGCTACCTGCGCCCCTATTGGCGGCAGTTCGCCGTGGCCATCGTCGGCATGCTGGTCTACGCGGCCACTTCGGCAGGTTTTGCGGCGCTGATGGAGCCGCTGCTCGACGGCAGTTTCGTCGAGCAGGATCAGCGCGCCATCACCTGGGTGCCGGTGGCGATTCTGGGGATCTTCTTCTTCCGTGGCCTCGGCGGCTTCTGCGCCGGCTACTTCATGTCCTGGCTGGGCTGGCGGGTGATCGCCACGCTGCGCGGCCAGCTGTTCGACAAATACCTCGAACTGCCCACCCGCGAATACGACCTGGCCACCTCCGGCGAGCTGATTTCGCGCATCACCTTCAATGTGCGCAGCGTCGCCGAAGCCTGCACCAACGCCATCACCGTGCTGGTGCGCGAGAGCGCCACGGTGCTCGCCCTGCTGGCGGTGATGTTCTATCACAGCTGGCTGTTGTCGCTGGCCTTTCTGGTCATCGGGCCGCTGATCGCGCTGATCGTCACCACCATCTCGCGGCGCTTCCGGCGGGTCAGCCGGCGGATTCAGGAATCCATGGGTGAGGCCAGCCACGTCATCGAAGAGGCGGTCGAGGGCCATCGGGTGATCAAGGTCTTCGGCGGTCAGGGCTACGAGCGCGAGCGCTTCGCCGAAGTCAACGAGCGCAATCGCCGGCTGAACATGAAGATGACTGTGGCCAAGTCCGCCAGCGTGCCGGTGGTGCACTTCTTCGTCGCCATGGCGCTGGCCGGGATCGTTTTCGTCGCCACCCGGCAGAGCCTGCTGGAGCAGATCAGCGTCGGCAGCTTCGTCTCCTTTATCACCGCCATGCTGATGCTGTTCGCACCGCTGCGCGCGCTGACCACGGTCAACGAAAAACTGCAGACCGGCATCGCCGCCGGCGAGAGCGTATTCGAGATGCTCGACCGCGACGCCGAGCGCGACGGCGGCCACCGCGAGCTGGCCGCCGAGCCGGCGCGCATCGACTACCGCGAGGTCGGCTTCGCCTACCGCGAAGGCGGGGGCCGGGTGTTGAGCGATATCTCGCTGCAGATCCGCGCCGGCGAGACGGTGGCCTTCGTCGGCCGCTCCGGCAGCGGCAAGACCACGCTGGTCAATCTGCTGGCGCGGCTGTACGAGACCGACACCGGCACCATCGCCATCGACGGGGTGGATATCCGCGAATACAGCCTCGCCAGCCTGCGCCAGGGCATCGCCTACGTCGGTCAGGACGTCACCCTGTTCAACGACACGGTGGCCAACAACATCGCCTACGGGCGGCTGCGCGGCACCCCCCGCGAGGCAGTCGAAGCGGCCGCCCGCGCGGCCCACGCCGACGAGTTCATCCGCCAGCTGCCGCAGGGTTACGACACCCCGGTGGGCGAAAACGGCGTGCTGCTCTCCGGCGGCCAGCGGCAGCGTCTGGCGATCGCCCGCGCGCTGCTCAAGAATGCGCCGATCCTGATTCTCGACGAGGCCACTTCGGCGCTCGACAGCGAGTCGGAAAAGCTCGTGCAGGAGGGCCTCAAGGCGCTGATGACCGATCGCACCACACTGGTGATCGCGCACCGCCTGTCGACCATCGAACACGCCGATCGCATCGCGGTGATGGCCGCCGGGCGGCTGGTCGAGCAGGGCAGCCACGCCGAGCTGCTGGCCCGCGGTGGCCACTACGCGCGCCTGCACAGCCTGCAGTTCGCCGAGCCCGCCGGCGGCGATGCCGGCGATGCCGACGATGGCGCAGACGGGCCGGCGGCGGGGCACTGAGCGATGCGCGCCCCCGCCCACTGGCAGACGCGCGGCGCGCTGGCCTGGGCGCTGTGGCCGCTGTCACTGCTGTTTCGCGGCCTCGCCGCGCTGCGTCGGGTGGCCTACCGCAGCGGCTGGAAACGCCGCCGACACCCCGGCGTGCCGGTGCTGGTGGTGGGCAATATCAGCGTCGGCGGCAGTGGCAAAACGCCGCTGCTGCTGGCCATCGCCGCGCTGCTCGGCGACGCCGGCTATTGCGTCGGCGTGATCAGTCGCGGCTACGGCGGGCGCTCGGCGCACTGGCCGCGGCGCGTCGGGCCGGACAGCGATCCGCTGGAGGTGGGCGACGAGCCGGTGCTGATCGCCGCGCGCAGCGGCTGCCCGGTGTGGGTCGCGCCGGATCGCAGCGCCGCCGCCGATGCGCTGGTCGCCGAAGCGCATCCGGATCTGATCCTCGCCGACGACGGTCTGCAGCACTACGCCCTGGCGCGCGATCTGGAGATCGCCGTGATCGATGCCCGGCGCGGCCTCGGCAATCGCTTCTGCCTGCCCGCCGGGCCGCTGCGCGAGCCGCCGTCGCGGCTGCGCTCGGTGGATCTGCTGGTGCGCCACGGCGGCGCTGCGGACGATCTGAGCTTCGAGCTGCGCGGCGGCGATGCGCACTCGCTGATCGACCCGGCGCGGCGCCGGCCGCTGGCCGACTTCGCCGCCGAGCCGCTGACCGCGCTGGCCGGCATCGGCGATCCGCAGCGCTTTTTCGACAGCCTGCGCGCCGCCGGCCTGACGGCGCGCGAGGTGGCGATGCCCGACCACCACCCCTGGCGCGCCGAGGAGCTGGCCGATTATGGCGACGAGACCCTGCTGATGACCGAAAAGGACGCCGTCAAATGCCGCGCCTTCGCCGCTCCCAACCACTGGTATCTGCCGGTCGAGGCGCGGCTCTCCGAACCGTTGCAGCGCGCTCTGCTGGAGGCGGCGGCACGCCTCTGCGGGCGGCCATCGAAGGCGGCGACGGGGCAGGCCGCGGTTGCACCCGACGAGGAGTCCGACGAGCATGGCTGAACAGCCCGAATTCCGCATCGTGATCCCGGCGCGCTACGCCTCGACGCGGCTGGCCGGCAAGCCGCTGGCCGAGATTCACGGCCGGCCGATGATCGAGCACGTCTACCGCCGCGCGCAGCGCGCCGGCGCCCGCGAGGTGCTGGTGGCCACCGACGATGAGCGCATCGCCGAGGCCGCCGCGGCCTGCGGCGCCGCGGCGCTGCTGACCCGCAGCGATCACCCCAGCGGCACCGACCGCCTCGCCGAAGTGGCCGAGCGCTGCGGCTGGGACGACGACGAGATCGTCGTCAATCTGCAGGGCGATGAGCCGCTGACGCCGCCGCAGATCCTGCGCCAGGTGGCGGTCAATCTGGCCGCGCACGCCGACGCTGCCATCGCCACCCTGTGCACGCCCATCGACGACGCCGGCGAGCTGCTCGACCCGCACAAGGTCAAAGTGGTGCGCGATGCCCGCGGCTTCGCGCTGTACTTCAGCCGCGCGCCGATCCCCTGGGAGCGCGATGTGCTGGAGATCGAGGGCCAGCCGGCGGCGCGCGCCTGGCGGCACATCGGAATCTACGCCTACCGGGTCGGCTTTCTGCGCCGCTACGCCAGCCTGCCGGCCTGCCAGCTCGAACAGCTGGAGAAGCTGGAGCAGCTGCGCGCCCTGTGGCACGGCGAGCGCATCCACGTCGATCAGGCGCTGGCGCTGCCCGGGCCGGGGGTCGATACGACGGCCGATCTGGCGCTGGTCGCAGCCTTGCTGGAGCGGGAGTAGGGCGGCGGTTTCAGTGCTGAGCTTCGAAGTCGTCCCACAATTCGAGCAGTCGGAGCAACTCCTCACAGACATCGCCGCCGAGCACCTCGCGCAGCACCGGGTGTAGGTCGTCGCTGACCTCGCTGCGCAGCGGGATGGTGTGGGTGCGCGGCGCGCGCCGGTGGGCGTCGCCGTGGGCGTTGTTCTGCAGGTGCGATTCCGCGTAGGCTGCCAGCACCAGCGAAGGGCCGGACTGGACGATATCGATGATCACGAACTGCCGCGAGTCGTAGCGGACTTCGTGGCCGATCAGACTGTCGAGCTTGCTGATCAGAGCGTGCATGCGGGCAGTATATGCCAGCTGCCAGGCAACAATACACAGCCCGCCGACGGCCGTCGGCGGCCAGCGGTGACGATCGCGCGAGGGGGGAACCACTATGGCGAAGGACGGGCAGAGCGCTGACTGGGAGGTGCTGCAAAGCGAGGTGGCCTACGACGGCTATTTCCAGCTGATCAAATACACGCTGCGCCACGAGCTGTTCCGCGGCGGCTGGGGGCAGCCGATCACGCGCGAGATTTTCGAGCGCGGCTCGGCTGCCGCGGTGCTGCCCTACGACCCGGCGCTGGGCTGCGTGTTGCTGGTCGAGCAGTTTCGCCCCGGCGCCATGCAGGCCGGCGGCCACCCCTGGCTGACCGAGCTGGTGGCCGGCATCATCGACCCCGGCGAGACCCCCGAGGATGTGGTCCGCCGCGAGGCGGTCGAAGAGGCCGGCGTGCGCCTCACCGAGCTGCTGCCGATCCACCGCTACTTCGTCAGCCCCGGCGGCTCCACCGAGCAGATGCACCTGTTCTGCGCGCGCGCCGATCTCTCCGACGCCGGCGGCATCCACGGCCTGGCGGAAGAGGGCGAGGACATCCGCGTGCGCGTGCTGTCCTGCGGCGAGGCCTTCGGCCTGCTCGACAGCGGCGCGCTGGACAACGCCATGACGCTGATCGCGCTGCAGTGGTTCCGCCGCCACCAGCACGAGCTGTTCCGCGACTGAGCGCGGCCGGTTTGCGATGGCCGCCGCCCGTGTCGAGCCGCTGCGCCCGCCGGCGCTGGCGCAGATCCCCGACGAGGCCGAGCGCAGCCGGCGGTTGTTCACCGGCGAGCTGCTGTGTTTTGCGCGCAGCGCGGCCGGCGATGCGCTGCTCGAACTGGCCCGGCGGCGGCTCTGCGACGCGCTCGGCGACCCCCGTCCGAGCAGTGCTCACCGGCGCCTGTCGCGCACCGATTGGCTGGCGCGCATCGGCGCCTTGCAGCGCACCTTCGCGGCCGACGACGAGATCCGCGCGGCATTTCGCGCGGCGCTGGCCGCGGCCGGTGTCGATCCGGCGCGCAACGCCTGGGATCGCTGCGTGCTGCGCGCCGTGCCACCGGGGCCGATGCAACACCGCGCGCGGCGCAGCTTCGTGTCGCCGCACCGCGATACCTGGGGCGCCAACCTGCCGGCGCAGGTCAACTGGTGGATGCCGCTGTATCCGCTGACCGCGGCGCGCACGCTGCAGTTCTACCCCGACTACTGGCAGCGCCCGGTGGCCAACAGCACCGCGGAGTGGCGCTACGCCGACTATCTCGCCGCGCGTCGCAGCAGCGATCCGGATCGTCGCACCGACTACCCCTCGGCGCCCGCTGTGCTGGCCTCGCTGCGCGGCGCGCGGCGCCGTCCGGTGCTGCTCGAACCCGGTCAGTGGCTGGCCTTTTCCAGCGCCCATCTGCACGGCAGCGTGGCCAATCGCAGCGCGCTGACGCGCTTCAGCGTCGAGCTGCGCAGCCTCAATCTGGATGATCTGGCCGTCGGTCGCTGCGCCGCCGATGTGGACAACGCGGGCCGCGATGGGCCGCACTACGAGTGGTTTCGGCGCATCGCCGATGGCGCGCCACTGCGGCCATCGGCTGGGTCTGGAGCGGATGGCGAGTGAGCGCTGCGGCGCGGCCGGGGGACGGTGCCCGGCGCTTCAGCCGCCGCCATTGCGGCGGCGGCGCTCGGCTTCGACTTCGGCCTCGTCCCAGTAGCCGATCAGCACGCCGCTGGCGAGCTGATCGTAGCCGGCAATGCGCTCGTCGCTGGTGGTGATGCGGTTGTGGTCGCTGAGCGCCCAGTCCAGCAGCAGCCGCGACAGGCGCTGGCGCTGGGCCTCGCGGGCCGGGTCGGCGCCGAGATCGTGGAATTCCTCGGGGTCGCTTTGCAGGTCGTAGAGCATCGGCCGGAAGCCGCTGGCGTGGATGTATTTCCAGCGCCCGTCGAACACCATGTACAGGCGGCAGTCGCGGATCGGCTGATCGAGAATCACGCGCGCCTGCTGCATCGAGTAGTCGTATTCGGAGAACACCGCCGGGCGCCATCCGCCCGGCTGCTCGCCGCGCAGCAGCGGCAGCAGCGAGCGTCCCTCCATCGCATTCGGCGGCTCGCCACCGAGCGCTTCGACGAAGGTCGGCGCCAGGTCGATGCCCTCGACCAGCGCGTCGCAGACTGCGCCGCGGGCCGCGCCGTTGCGCGGGTCGACGACGATCAGCGGCACTTTCACCGCTTGCTCGTGGAACAGATCCTTCTCGCCCAGCCAGTGGTCGCCGAGGTAGTCGCCGTGATCGGAGCTGAAGACGATCATGGTGTCGTCGCTCAACCCTTGTTCATCGACGAATTGCATCAGCTCGCCGATCTGCTCGTCGATCTGCCCGATCAGGCCCATGTAGGCCGGCAGCACGCGGCGGCGCACCTCGTCGCGCTGGAAGGTTTTGCACAGGCGGTGCTGCAAAAAGGCGGCGTAGACCGGGTGCGGGTCGCGCCGTTCGATCTCGTCGCGCAGCACCGGGAGTAGATCGTCGGCGCCGTACATCTCGTGGTACGGCGCCGGTGCGATGTACGGCCAGTGCGGTTTGATGTAGCTGAGGTGGCACAGCCAGGGGCCGCCCTCGGCCTGGGCTTCGCGGATGAAATCCATGGCGCGGCGGGTCATGTACGGGGTTTCGGAGTCTTCCGCGCGCAGCCGCGCCGGCTTGTCGGCGTTTTCCAGCAGCCAGCCACTGAGCAGATTGCCCTGTTCGTCTTCGGCCGAGTTGGCCCAGTTTTGCCAGGGGTTGTCGCCGGGGTAGCCGCGCTCGGCCAGATATTGCTCGTAGCGCGGGCGCTGCCGGCTGCCGTCCGGGTGCAGGCCGTCGTCGCGCTCGTAGGGTTCGAAGCCGCACTCGCTGGCGTGCACGCCGATCTGCGATCGTGGATCGATGCCGAGGCGGCGCAGGCCTGCGTGGTCCGCCGCCATGTGGGTCTTGCCGACCAGCGCCGGGCGCACGCCGATCTCGCGCAGCGCATCGCCCAGGGTCGGTTCGCCGACGCGCAGCGGGAAGCGGTTCCAGTTGCTGCCGTGGGAGCGCATGTAGCGCCCGGTGTAGTAGCTCATCCGCGACGGGCCGCAGACCGGCGATTGCACGTAGGCGCGGCTGAAGCGCGTGCCACGCGCGGCCAGTGCGTCGATGTTGGGTGTGCGCAGATGCGGGTGGCCGTAGCAGCTCAGGTAGTCGAAGCGCAGCTGATCGCACATGATCCACAAAATGTTGCGCAGGCTCATGAGATTGGCTCCAAGGGCGGGCACCCGGGGGATTGAATCCACCGGCGCGCCGGGTGAGCGGCTTTGCGGCCAGGGTCGTGTCGGGCCGGGCCGGCATTGTGCATGAAGCCAGCCGATAGCACCGCGCCAGGTGTTGGACGCGGGCGTGGCATCGACAGCCTGAACGGAGTTGCCGGGGGGCGATCAGAGCAGGTGGTTTTGAGGGCCGTGCGCGGCCGGGCAGATTGCGGCGATTGGCCGCAGGCCGCGGCCTACAGGGACAGGCGGCGCGATTCGGCGTCCGGCTCGCTGGCCTCCCACAGCTCGTTGAACTGCTGGGCCAGCTGCTGTGCGCGGCGCGGCCATTCGCGGCCCATCTCGGCGTCGTAGCGCTGGGCGTTGAGGCGCAGCATGTAGTTGCGCTCGTCGGCGATGACCATCTCGGTGCGCGCATCGCTGTTGTCCGGTGCGCGGCGGATCTCGATGCGCGAGGGCAGGCGATGAGCCAGGCTGAGCAGGCGTGCGGCGCGCAGGCTGGCGGTGCTGGTCAGCAGCAGGCGCATCCGCGAGCGGGCGTTGCCGCGCAGCAGCGAGCTGACCGCGTTGTAGAACGCTTCACCATCGTAGAGGCCGCTGCCAAGTGCCGGGGTCATCAGCGCCAGGTCGTGGCGCGCCAGCTTGGCCAGCGTGACCACGGCCTGTTCCAGCTCATCCCAGTGGTGCAGGGTGGTGACGGCGTCTACCCCGTCGAGCGTATTGCTCTCGCCACTCATCAGTATTCCTTCTCCATCCGCCCTGCGGCTGCCACCAGCGGTCGCAAGGCGTTTCAATCCAGCGGCAGGCGCATGCCGCGGTGTTCGATTCCCGCTTCGATGAACAGCTCGCCCTCGGCGATGAATCCCTCGCGGGCATAGAAATTTATTGCGCTGACCTGGGCGTGCAGGTACACGGCGGTATCGCCACGATCCCGCGCTGCATCGAGCAACACCAGCAGCAGGCGCCGACCGATGCCGCGATTGCGGTATTCCGGTAGCACTGCCATGCGGCCGATCTGTGCGCTGCCATCGGCATCTGCCGGCAGTAGCCTGCCGGTGCCCAGTGGCGTGCCGTCGTCCAGCTCGGCGATAGCGTGGTGACACTCGGCGTCGCGGCCATCCCACTCCAGCGGCTCGGGAACCGACTGCTCCTCGATGAACACCCGGCGGCGCAGGGCCTGCAGGGCGGCGGCATCCCGCGGCCAGCGGGCGGCCCGCACGCGCAGCTTGTCGGCGTCAGTCATCGATGTTTCCGAACGACAAGATTCCGAACTCTACCAGCTTCGGCAGCAATTGAAGTGCAGTATCCCCCAATGTCGGCGTGGTTAATGTATCGCTGCCAGCATATTTTGGCTCCGAATGCCCGACCGGGCCGGCCTCTGAGCCGGCGGGCGGGCCGGCGGCCAGATCGGTAGCGTCGATGCAGCGCTGCGCGCAGATCAGCCGCGCCAGCGGCTCCGGCACCGCCAGTTCGCTGCCGCCGGCAAACAGCCAGCAGTCGTCGCCTTCGGTGATGAAGGCGTAGCGCAGATCGGCGCGACGCTCCAGCCAGCCTCCGGCAGCGAGGTGGGCAAAGACCTCGTCGGCGTCCACCGCACAGGGCTGTGGCCCGCTGCCGCCGGCCAGGTGATCGGTGATGTAGCGGCCGAACCAGCGATCCAGCGCGACATCGTCGTGGGCCAGCAGCTCGTGCAGCCCGGCGCGGATGCGCGCCCGCGCCACCGCGTCGATCTCGCCCGGGTGGGTCGCCGCGGCGAGCTCCGCATCGGCGTAGCGGCGCTCGCCGGAGCGCTCCGCCAGCGTCTCGGCAAAATCGCAGAGCAGATCGCGCCACAGCGGCGCGCGAAAGCCGATCGACCAGGTCATGCAGGCTGTCTCCGCCACCCCGTGATGGGCGACGCGCGGCGGCAGATAGAGCATGTCACCCGGCTCCAGCAGCCACTCCTGCTCGGATTCGAAGCCGTCGATGATGCGCAGCTCCGGGCCGTCGAGCAGGGCGAAACCGCCGGCCGGCTCGGCGGCGATCTGCCAGCGGCGCCGGCCCTGAGCCTGCAGCAGGAACACGTCGTAGTCATCCTGATGCGGCCCGACGGAGCCGCCCGGCGGCGCGAAGCTGATCATCAGATCGTCGATGCGCCAGTCGGGGATGAAGCGAAATGGTTCGAGGTAGTCGGCGAAATCCGGCAGGTGCTTCTCCACATCGGAGACCAGCAGCGACCAGCGGCCCTCGCCGAGCTGCTCAAAATCCTCCGCGGTGAACGGCCCGTGGCGCAGTTGCCAGGGCGGATCGCCGTGTTCGACGACGATCCGCGAGGCGATCTCCGCCTCGGTAGCCAGCCCGCCCAGCTCGTCCGGCGACAGCGGCGATTCGAAGCCGGGGAAGGCGCCGCGGATCAGCAGCGGGCGCTTTTGCCAGTAGTCGGCGAGGAAGCGCTCGGTGGAGAGGCCATCCGGCCAGTGGATGTGCAGTGGGGCGGGCTGGTTCACGGGCGCGGCCTTTGTCGGTGATTCGGGTCGGTGATTCGGGTCGGTGAT
>CBFCYW010000043.1:0-26792 GCA_965602395.1 uncultured Chromatiales bacterium | reverse complement strand
GCCCGAGGCTGCGCAGGCGGCCGTTGATCGCGTAGACCTGCTCGCGGCGCCGCGCCCAGGGGGTGGCGTAGGTGATGCTCAGGGAGATGGAGATGTCGTCGCCGTTTTCCACAAAGTGCGGCATGTTGATCGGCACGTGCATGGCATCGCCGGGCTGCAGGGTGATGCGCTGGCCGCGCTCGGCGAAACGCGGCGCCAGCTCCAGCTTGCGCTGGTTCTCGCGATAGAAGCGCTCCAGCGTCGATTCCGGCAGCAGCTCGCGGTCGTTCTTGTCGAATGCGGTGAAGGTTTTCTCGCCGCGGATCTGCAGCAGGAAGTTGTGCTCCGGGTCGATGTGGTAGGGCACCGTTGACTGTGGCGAGGTGATGAACACGAAGGCGCGGCGTTGGTGCATGCCCGGCGTGTGGCGCTGGATCTGCGGGCGCAGTTCGTCGAGCAGTTCATCGAGTACATCGTTGTATTCGGGTATTTTCTCAATGCGCTTCAGCCCCAGCCAGGTGCGGCATTCGGCGATGCGATCGATGGTTTCCAGTGCGTTGTAGCCATGGCCCGGCTTGCGCCCTTCGGGCAGGCTGGCGGGGACGTCGCCGGCGTTGAATTCGATGTGCTCCAGCGGTAGGCGCTCGGCCAGCGAGGCCAGCGATTCAAGGGTGAAAAGCGGGTGCCGCTGCAGGCCGTGGCCGAGCATGAAGGGGGCGCGCTCATAGTGACGCTCGAAATCCGCTGCGTCGAAACGCATCGCCAGGTTGGTGTGTTGCATGTTGCCGCTCCGAGTACTGCCTGCAGGGTATTGCGGCAGTAGGTCGTGTGGCTTGATGATGCCGCCATCCGGTGGGCGGCGGCTTAATGACGTCGGGCGGGCGTTGTGCGACGCTTTTTGCGGCGCGACAATAAGCCTGGCTGCGCCGCCGCGAAGCCAATTCACATTGCTTGTAACGCTCAGTACTCACAGGGGAAAATTCTTGAATCCACGTTACTGTCTGGCCGTGTTGGTGCCCTTGGTGCTGGCTGGCTGCATCGTGCCGAAAAAGGCGGTCGAGGAGCGCGAAGCGGAGGTCGCTGCCTGCCTCGCCGAGATCGAAACGACCTACGGACAGGTGGTTGAGGCCGAGGCACAGATCGAACTGCTGTGTCCGGATGGCGACACCGGCGCCTGTGTCGAGGCCCGCGAAGAGCAGACCGCGCAGCTCGCCAGCTGCCGCGCCGATCTGGCCGCGAGCGCCCGGGCGGAGCCGGAGCCGGAGCCGGTGGTGGCAACGCTGGCCGCCGAGGAGGCCGAATTGAGCCAGCGCCTCGCCAGCGATATCGCCAGCCAGAGCGTGAGCATCGAGAGCAGCGAGAGCCGCCTGGCGGTGCGCGTGCTCGACAGCGTGCTGTTCAACTCCGGCGATACCGTCCTGCTGGCAGCCGGTCAGCAATTGCTCGATCGCGTCGCGCCGGTGCTGATCGCCGGCCGCCAGCCGGTGCGCATCGAGGGCCACACCGACGACATCCCCATCGGTCCGCGCCTGAACACGCGCTTCTACTCAAACTGGGAGCTGTCGGCAGCGCGCGCCGCGGCGGTGGTGCGCTACCTGCAGATTCGCCACGGCATGGCTCCCGAGCGGCTCGAAGCGGTGGGTCTGGCGCAGTACTACCCGGCCGCGTCCAACAACACCCCCGAAGGTCGCCAGCGCAACCGCCGGGTTGAGATCGTGCTCACCCCGGCGAAGATCTGATCCCGGGCCGCCGCGGCCAGCGTGCAGCGGGCATGTTCAGCGAGCGCGCACGATCCGGCTCGATGCCCGATGGCCACTGAGCGCGAGCAGGCGGTGCGCGCCGTGCAGACCCTGAAGGCGCGCCAGGTGCTGATCGACACCTACCGCGAGAATGTCGTCTACCTGCATCGCGACTGCGCGCGCTACCGCGCCGAGGGCTTTCAGGCACTGGCCAAGGTGGTGGTCAGCAGCGACGGGCGGAGCATTCTCGCGGTGCTCAACGTGGTCGATGACGCGGCCATCGTCGGCGCTGAGGAGCTGGGCCTGTCGGAGCCGGCCTTCGCCCAGCTCGGTGTGCGCGAGGGCCAGCCGCTGCGCATCGACCATGCCGCGCCGCCGGCGTCGATGGATGCGGTGCGGCGCAAGCTGCGCGGTGAGCGGCTCAGCGCGCGCGACTATCTTGACATCACCGGCGATATCGTCGCCCGCCGCTACTCGAAGATGGAGATGGCCGCCTTTCTGGTCGCCTCCGGGCAGCAGGGGCTGGACCGCGATGAAGTGCTCTACCTGACGCGCGCCATGCTGGAGACCGGCGAGCGCATCGACTGGGGCGAGCCGCTGGTGGTCGACAAGCACTGCATCGGCGGCATCCCCGGCAACCGCACCTCGATGCTGGTGGTGCCGATCGTCGCCGCCCACGGCATGCTGATACCCAAAACCTCCAGCCGCGCGATCACCTCGCCGGCCGGCACCGCGGACACCATGGAGGTGCTCGCCGATGTCGATCTGACTCCCGAGCAGCTGCACCGCGTGGTGCGCAGCCAGCGCGGCTGCCTGGCCTGGGGCGGCACCGCGCGGCTGGCGCCGGCGGACGACATGCTGATCGCCGTCGAGCGCCCGCTGGGCATGGACAGCGGCGAGCAGATGGTGGCTTCGATACTGGCCAAGAAGCTGGCCGCCGGCAGCACCCACCTGCTGGTCGATATTCCGGTCGGGCCGACTGCCAAAGTGCGCCAGATGAACCACGCGCTGGCGTTGCGCAAGCTGTTCGAGTTCGTCGGCGACAACCTCGGCCTGCACCTGGAGGTGGTGATCAGTGATGGCCGCCAGCCGGTCGGTCGCGGCATCGGCCCGGTGCTGGAGGCGCGCGACATCATGCAAGTGCTGGAAAACGACCCGGCAGCGCCGGACGATCTGCGCCAGCGCGGCCTGCAGCTGGCCGGGCGGGTGATCGAGTTCGATCCCGACGTGCGCGGCGGCCAGGGCTACGCCATTGCCCGCGACATCCTCGAATCCGGTCGCGCGCTGGCCCGTCTGCGCAGCATCATCGATGCCCAGGGCGTGCAGTCGCAGCATTATCGGCCGGGGCGGCTGACGGTGGATATCGGCGCGCCGGCGAGCGGGGTGGTACTGGCCATCGACAATCTGCAGATGGCGCGCATCGCGCGCCTCGCCGGCGCGCCGTTGGACAAGGGCGCCGGCGTCGATCTGTTGGCACGGGTTGGAGAAACGGTTGAGGCCGGTCAAGCCCTTTATCGGGTGCATGCCGAGTTTCCGGCGGATTTTGCGTTTGCCAGCAAGGAGGCGCAGCGCGCCTGCGGCTACCATATCGACCGGCCCGGTGATATCCCCGCGCAGCGCGGCGCACCGGCCAACCCATCCAGAGCGAGCACCACGAGGAGAGCGCCGTGAAGACCCGTCCACCGCCCCAGGATTTGATGGTAATTGGCTTCCCCGACTACCGCGAGCCGGCCCAGGCGCTGGCCGAAGCCCTGCACAGCCCCTACGGCGAGGCGTCCCTGCACCGCTTTCCGGACGGCGAATCGATACTCCGTCTGCCCTCGCGACTGCCCTCGCGGGTGGCGCTGGTGCGCAGCCTCGACTGGCCCAATGACAAGCTGCTGGAGATGCTGCTGGCGGTGGAGACCGCGCGCCAGCTCGGCGCCGAGCACGTCACCCTGGTCGCGCCCTACCTGTGTTACATGCGCCAGGACATCGCCTTTCAGGCCGGCGAGGCGGTCAGCCAGCGGATCGTCGGCAAATACCTCGCCCAGCTGTTCGACGGCCTGGTGACCGTCGATCCGCACCTGCACCGCATCCGCAAGCTCGACGAAGCCATCCCGCTGGGCGATTCGGCGCGCGCGTTGACCGCTGCGCCCTTGCTCGGCGCATTGGCCGCAGACCAGCTCGACCAGCCGATCCTGCTCGGCCCCGACGAAGAGGCCGCACAGTGGGTGATGGCGGTGGCCGGTGACTGGGGGTTTGACTGGGGTGTTTGCCGCAAGCGCCGCCACGGTGATCGCGACGTGGATATCACCCTGCCGGAGATGGATTTCGACGGCCGCGACGTGGTGCTGATCGATGATGTCGCCTCCAGCGGCGAGACGCTGGCGCGCTGCGCCGAGGTGGTGTTTGCCGCCGGCGCCGGCCAGGTCTGCGCCATGGTCACCCACGCGCTGTTCGCCGAGGGTGCCCTGCAGCGCGTCACCGGCACCGGCGTGTCGCGGGTGTGGAGTACCGACAGCATCCCCCATTCGAGCAACTCGGTGGCGCTCACCCATCTGCTCGCCGCCGGCGTCAGCCAGGTGCTGGCCGAGGCCGAAGGCGGCCGATAGCCGCCGCGCCGCCAGGCTGGCCGAACTCCCCCCGGCGCCCCGCCTCCAGTCCTTTCGGCAGTGGCGGCGGCGCGCCGGCGGCGGGCGCACTGCTCGACAAATTGCGCTGGCCGCTGCCGCAGATGTGCCGGGCTTGATCCAGATCAGCGTGCGGCGCTGGCGGCTCGGTCACTTTGGGCACCTGATCCGACACGGAGCCGGGCATGTCTGAAGTGATGCAACAACTCCATCAGGACCATGTGCGGGTAGCGCGCCTGCTGCGCTGGCTGGAGCGCCAGCTCGACCGCTTCGAGGCCGGCGAGCGGCCGGACTACGAGCGCATGCGCGACACCATGCACTACCTGACCCACTACACCGATCTGTTCCACCACCCGCGCGAGGATTTTATCTTCGAGAAGCTGGCGGCGAAGGACCCGTCGCTGGCCGACGCGGTGCGGCGGCTGCGCGACGACCACGTCGAGCTGGCGCACCTCGGCGAGCGCTTCTACCACACGCTGGAAAACATCTGCGAGGACATCATCCTTCCGCGCGAGCGGGTCGAGGCCGAGGGCCGCGCCTACATCGACACGCTCTACCGCCACTTCAATGTTGAAGAGGGCGAGATTTTTCCGCGCGCCGAGGCACTGCTCGACGGCCGCCACTGGGCGGCGCTGGATCGCCACCTGGGTTTTCGCGAGGATCCGCTGTTCGGCCCGGAGGTGGAGGCGCAGTACGCCTCGCTCTACGAGCGCATCAGCGACGGTGCTGCGCAGCCCCCGCCTCGCTGAAGCGGCGCGCGCCGACGGCTACTGCGGGCGCGTCAGGGTCTGCACACTGCCATCCGCCTGGCCGAGGATCAGCACATCCGCCGGGCGCCGCGCGAACAGGCCCACGGTGACCACCCCGGCGATCTGGTTGATGGCCGTTTCCAGCTTCAGCGGCTCGCTGATCCGCAGGTTGTAAACGTCGAGGATCGGGTTGCCGTTGTCGCTGGTGAAGTCCTCGCGCAGCTCCGGGTCGCCGCCGAGCTTGACCAGCTCGCGGGCCACGTAGCTGCGCGCCATCGGGATCACCTCCACCGGCAGCGGGAATTCGCCGAGCAGCTCCACCAGCTTGCCGGCGTCGGCGATGCAGACGAACTTCTGGCTGGCGGCGGCGATGACTTTCTCGCGCGTCAGCGCGCCGCCGCCGCCCTTGATCAGGTCGAGATTGCGCGTGGCCTCGTCGGCGCCGTCCACGTACAGGCCCAGGGTGCCGGCGCTGTTGAGGTCGGTGAGCGGGATGCGGTGGCGCTTGAGGCGTTCGGCGGTGGCCTCGGAGCTGGCTACCGCGGCTTCGATATCGATGCGCCGCTCGGCGAGCAGATCGATGAAGTGGTTGGCGGTCGAGCCGGTGCCAATGCCGATCGTGCTGCCGAAGTCCACGTATTGCAGTGCCGCCTCGGCGGCGGCGCGTTTCATCGCTTCGCTGGACATGCCCTTCCCCCCGGGTAAAAACCGCCATTGTAACGCCAGCGGCATCGCGAGCGGCCTTCATGCGGCCGCGCCATTCGGGATAGAATCGACCGCTTTGCCGCCCGCCGCCCACCCCGCCAGCCGCAGGAGCCGCGCCCGCCATGGCCGAGGCCTACATCGAAAAAATCCTCTCCGCGCGCGTCTACGACGTATCGGTGGAGACGCCGCTGTCGCCGGCGCCGAATCTGTCGCGCCGCCTCGGCAACCGGGTGCTGCTCAAGCGCGAGGACAGCCAGCCGGTGTTTTCCTTCAAATGCCGCGGCGCCTACAACAAGATTTACCAGCTGCTGCGCAAGCAGCCCGATCTGACCGGCGTGATCGCCGCTTCCGCCGGCAATCACGCCCAGGGCGTGGCGCTGGCGGGGCGGACGCTGGGTCTGAAGTCGATCATCGTCATGCCGCGCACCACACCGGCGATCAAGGTCGATGCGGTGCGCAACTTCGGCGGCCGCGCGGTGCTGCACGGCGACAACTACGACGAAGCCTACGCCCACGCCCGCCAGTTGCAGGAGGAAAAGGGCTACGCCTTTATCCATCCCTTCGATGACCCGGACACCATCGCCGGGCAGGGTACGGTGGGCGTCGAGCTGTGCCGCCAGCACCCGGACGACCTGCACGCGGTGTTCGTGCCGATCGGCGGTGGCGGGCTGGCTGCCGGCGTGGCGACCTTCATGAAATACCTGCGCCCGGAGGTGAAGATCATCGGTGTCGAGCCGGTGGATTCGGCCTGCATGCAGGCGGCCATCAAGCGCGGGCGCCGGGTGGAGCTGGATCAGGTGGGTATCTTCGCCGATGGCGTGGCGGTGAAGATCGCCGGCAAGGAGACCTTTCGCCTGTGCCGCAAGTATCTCGACGACATCATCACCTGCTCGGTGGATGAGATCTGCGCGGCGATGAAAGACGTTTTCGACGACACCCGCACCCTGATGGAGCCGGCCGGGGCGCTGTCGGTGGCGGGGATGAAAAAGTATGTCGAGCAGCGCGGCTGCAGCGACGCGAATCTGGTCGCGGTCACCTCGGGCGCCAATATCAATTTTGATCGCCTGCGCCACGTCGCCGAACGCGCCGAAGTGGGCGAGCAACGCGAGGCGCTATTGGCGGTGACCATCCCGGAGCACCCGGGCAGTTTCCGCAGGCTGCTGCAGATGCTCGGGCGGCGCCAGATCACCGAGTTCAACTATCGCTATGCGGACAGTGAACAGGCGCGAATTTTCGTCGGTGTGCAGCTCAGCGGTGGCGGCGAGGAGCGCGAGGCATTGCTCGCCGCGCTGGCCGAGGCCGAGTACCCGGTGATCGATATGACCGACGACGAGATGGCCAAGCTGCACGTGCGCTACATGGTCGGCGGACGCGCGCCGGCGCAGGACGAGCGGCTCTATCGCTTCGATTTTCCCGAGCGGCCCGGTGCGCTGTCGACCTTTCTCAACAAGGTGGGGCACAAGTGGAATATCTCGCTGTTTCACTACCGCAACCACGGCTCGGCCTATGGCCGGGTGCTGTGCGGCATCCAGGTGCCGGATGGCGATCAGGCGCGCTTTGACGAGTTTCTCGCGGCGCTGGGCTACAACTACCACGCGGAGAGCGACAACCCGGCCTATCGCGCTTTTCTGCGCTGACCGGCAGCTGCGCTACTCCATGCCGAGGATGTACGCCCACTCGGTCTCGCTTACCGGCATGATCGACAGTCGGTTGCCCTTGCGCACCAGCGGCATCTCCGCCAGCGCCGGCTGCTCCTTCAGTTCAGCGAGCGGAATATTGCGCTTCAGGTGGCGCAGGTATTTCACATCCACCATGTACCAGCGCGGCTTGTCCGGGTCGGATTTGGGGTCGTAGTACTTTGCCTCGGGATCGAAGGCGGTGTGGTCGACGTAGCCCTCGCGGGCTATCTGCATGATGCCGACGATGCCGGGCACGTCCGTGTTGGAGTGATAAAAGAACACTTGATCGCCGACTTTCATTTCGTCGCGCATCATGTTGCGCGCCTGGTAATTGCGCACCCCATCCCAGTGGTCGGTCTGATTCGGCTCTGCGGCCAGATGATCGATGCCGTAGACATCCGGCTCGGATTTCATCAACCAGTAGGCCATGCCTGCGCTCCTTCAGTGTCGATTGATTATTCGCTTCGATGGTTCGGGCGATAGATGCCGGCATCGGTGGCGGCCATGTGCAGTGGTACGTCCCAGGCTTCGGCGTCGAGCGCTGCGACGCGCTGCCGCTCGTGGGCGACGCCGCAGAACACCGGGCGCGTGGCGCCGTCGCGCAGGAAGGCGAAGCTGCGATCATAATAGCCGCCGCCCATGCCGAGGCGATTGCCGGCGGCGTCAAACGCGACCAGCGGCACCAGCGCCAGATCCAGCTCGCGCGGTTCGATCAGCGCGCTTCGCGGGACCGCCGGTTCGAGCAGGCCGAGGGGGCGTTTCTCCAGCGGCTCGCCGGGTGCCCAGGGGGCGAACAACAGGTAGTCGCCATCCAGCACCGGCAGGTAGATCTGCTTGCCAGCGGCGCCGGCGCGCTCGATCAGCGGGCCCATGTCGATCTCGCCGCGCACCGCGAAATAGGCGGAGATGCGCGTCGCCGCGGCGTATTCGGGCAGGGCGGTCAGTTGCGCGCACAGTGCCCTGCCGGCGATGGCCTGGGCGTCGGCGTCCAGTTGGCGGCGCGCGCTGCGCATCTCGGCGCGCAGTGCATCGCGCGCGGTGAGGGCGTCGGTCATGGGGTGGTCTCTGGCGGTGGGGATCGGGCTGGTCGACCCGCCCCGCGGCTGGAGGTGGGCATCCTCCACTCTGCCGTCGCTGACCTTTAACCTTGAACCAGATGGTTCAGGTGGGGAGGTGCCGGCTCTCATCAGGCTTTCCGCCGTGGCGGACATGCTCAACAAAGAGCTGAGGTACGACCCCGGGGTACGAAATTAGGCTCAAGGGATATTACCCGGCCCGCTAACGCACATCGCAGAGGATGCCCGGAACAGTGCGGCGACGCTTTGCGCTGCCGACAGCCCGATTCTAGTCCAAGCGTCGGCAGGGGTTGCAACCCCTGGGCGACGCACGGTGTCGTTTTCGTGGGGGGAATGGGTGAGCGGTACTCAGGCGACGGTCGCCCAGCGCGCTCGTCAATCATCCAGCGCGCTGGCGACCCGCTGCTGCAGCTCGGCGAGCCGCTCACCGAGGGCGATGTGCTCGTTTTCCACGCCGCGCAGGCGCAGCAACTCGTTGGACAGATTGAGTGCGGTAATCACCGCCAGGCGGTCGTTGCCGACCACGTTGCCGCGGCCGCGCAGCTCGCGCATGCGCTGGTCGAGGTATTCGGCGGCCTGCAGCAGCGAGGCACGCTCGTCCGGCTGGCAGGCGATCTGGTATTCCTTGTCGAGGATGCGTACACGCACCGCTTGCAGTTCGTCCAAGCCTTTACTCCATCGCCTTCAGGCGCGCGATCATCGCTTCGACGCGCGAGCGCGCCAGCTCGTTTTTTTCCATCAGCCGGGCGCGCTCGGCGCTCAGCTGGCGCTGTTGTTCGCGCAGATCTTCGTTCTCCGCGTGCAGCTTCTCGCAGCGCTTCAGAAGGGCTTCGACCTGCGCTTGCAGGGCGTCGAGCACCTGGCTGGGGCTGTTGCTTGCGGCGGCGGGCTTGTCGTTCATGGGCGTAGATAGTAGCAGCGCCGCCGGTGGCGGTGAAACGACTTCGCGCAAAGCGTGTACCGCCCGCGGCGCGGCGCTTAGAATAGCCACCCATGGATGCCATAGCCTACGCCACCTTCGCCGAAGCGCTGCGCCGCGACGGCGCCGAAGTCTCCCTCGCCGAGGCCCACGGGCTGCTCTGCGGGCTGCTCTGTGCCGATCCCGACAACGCGGGCGAGCTTTGGCTCGCCCAGCTCTACACCGAGTCCGAGCCCGGTGCCGCACGCGCCGCGCTGGATGCCCTGCGCGATCACACCGCCGGTCAGCTCGGCGGCGAGCAGCTGGATTTCGCGCCGCTGCTGCCCGGTGATGACGCGCCGCTGGGCGAGCGCGCCGATGCCCTCGGCGATTGGTGTCAGGGTTTCGTTTACGCGCTGGGTGCCAGCGGCGTCGGCGCCGGCGGCGCACCGCTGCCCGGCGACGCCGCTGAGCTGCTGGAGGATCTGGTGCAGATCTCCCGCGCCGGCCTCGGCGAGGGCGACGACCTCGAAGCCGAGGAGGGCGCCTACGCCGATTTGCAGGAATACCTCCGGGTCGGCGTGATGCTGATCCACGAGGAGTTGCACCCGGAGGCCGCCGCCGCCGTCGCCGCCGATCCCGGTGACAGCCTCGACGATGCGTTCTACGGTGCCGCCGATGACGACCCGGCGCCGGATCAGCCCGGCCGGCGCGGAGAGGATCGCCTGCACTGAGCGCCGCTGCGGCGATGGCCGCCGCCAACCGCAATTACGAGCCGCGACTACCAACGGTAAACATTGGCCACCACCGGGCCGCCCACCACGCGCCCTGCGCGCCCAGCGAGAATCCGCCATGCCAGCCAGCCATTCCGCCAACTCCGCCAGCTTGCAAACCGCCGCCGCGAACCCGGCGCCGAACCCGGCCGCGCCGATCAGCGGTAAAACGCTGTTCACCGAGCGCGCCCGCCGTCGCCGCGAACTGATGCGCGCCATGGGGCCGAGCGCGGTGGCGGTGATCCCCGCCGCGCCGCAGCGCACGCGCAATCGCGACGTCGACTACCCGCATCGCCAGGACAGCGACTTTTTCTATCTCACCGGCTTCACCGAGCCGGAGGCGCTGCTGGTGCTGGTGCCCGGTCGCGAGCAGGGCGAGGTAATCTTCTTCTGCCGCGAGCGCGACCGCGAGCGCGAGACCTGGGACGGTCGCCGGGTCGGCGTGGAGCGCGCCCCGGAGGTGGTCGGCGCCGATCACGCCTTCCCCACCGGCGATGTCGATGAAATCCTCCCCGGCCTGCTGGAGGGGCGCGACAGGCTCTACTACCCGATGGGCCGGGAGGCGGACTTTGACGCCCGCGTCATCCAATGGGTCAACCGCGTCAAAGAAAAGGTGCGCGGCGGTGTGCACGCGCCGCGCGAGATGATCTCGCTGGATTTCCACCTGCACGAGATGCGCCTGCTGAAGAGTCGCGAAGAACTGCGCCAGATGCGCCGCGCCGGCAAGCTCTCCGCACAGGGCCACATCCGCGCCATGCAGGTCTGCCGGCCGGGGCTGCGCGAATATCAGCTGGAGGCGGAGCTGAGCTACGTCTTCGGTCGCGAGGGCTGCGGCCACGCCTACTCGCCGATCGTCGGCAGTGGCGACAACGGCTGCATCCTGCACTACACCGAGAACAGCGAGGAGCTGCGCGATGGCGATCTGGTGCTCATCGATGCCGGCGCCGAGTACGCCGGCTACGCCGGCGACATCACCCGCACCTTCCCGGTCAACGGCCGCTTCAGTGAGGCGCAGCGGGAGATCTACCAGGTGGTGCTGGCGGCGCAGCTGGCGGCCATCGACGAGGTGCGCCCCGGCAACCACTGGGATGCGCCGCACACCGCCGCGGTGCGCGCACTGACCGCCGGCCTGGTGGATCTCGGCCTGCTCAGCGGTTCGGTCGACAAGCTCATCGAGGACGGCGCCTACCGCAAGTACTACATGCATCGCACCGGCCACTGGCTGGGCATGGACGTGCACGACGTCGGCGAATACAAGATCGACGGCGAGTGGCGCGAGCTGGAGCCGGGCATGGTGCTGACCATCGAGCCGGGGCTGTACATCGCCAGCGACAGCGACGCGCCACAGAAGTACCGCGGCATCGGCGTGCGCATCGAGGACGACGTCGCCGTGACCCGCGACGGCTGCGAAGTGCTCAGCGCCGACGTGCCCAAGGACATCGACGCCATCGAGGCGCTGGTGGGCAGTGCGCGGTGAGCGCCGCCGCTGACTGCGATGTACTGATCAGCGGCGGCGGCATGGTCGGCGGCTGTCTCGCCGTGGCCCTGGCGCGCTGTGGCTATCGCATCGCCGTGGTCGAGGCGCAGGCGCCGTCGCCGTCGCAGCCGCAGGGCAGCTACGACGACCGCGCCAGCGCCCTGTCCTGGGGCTCGCGGCTGCTGCTGGAGCAGCTCGGCCTGTGGCGCGAGCTGGCCGCGGCGGTGGCGCCCATCGAGCACATCCACGTCTCCCAGCGCGGCCATTTCGGCGCCACCCGATTGCACGCACGGGAGGAGGGTGTCGCCGCCCTCGGCTACGTGCTGGAGAACCGCGTCCTCGGCGCCGCGCTGGCGCCGCGACTGGTGGCCGATCCGAACATCGAGCTGCTCGCCCCGGCGCGGGTCGAGGGCTTCGATGAGTGCGCCGACAGCCTGCTGGCGCGCGTGCGGATCGGCGAGCCGGCCGGTGGCGGACAGCGCGAGATCCGCACCCGGCTGCTGGTCGCCGCCGAGGGCACGCGCTCGGCGCTGCGCGAGTCGGCCGGTTTCGAGCTGCGCGAATCGCGCTACGGACAGAGCGCGGTGATCGCCAATCTGGAGGTCGAGCGCGACCTCGCCGGCTGGGCCTTCGAACGCTTCACCGACAGCGGCCCGCTGGCGTTGCTGCCGCTGCGCGCGGGCGCCGGGGCTGGCGGTCATCGCTGCTCGCTGGTGTGGACGCTGCGCGACGCCGATGTGGACGGCGTGCTGGCGCTGGATGACGACGATTTTCTGCATCGCCTGCAGGCGCGTTTCGGCTGGCGCCTCGGGCGTCTGCTGCGGGTCGGTCGGCGCAGCGCCTTTCCGCTCGGCCTGGTGGAGGCGCTGCCGCAGTACCGCGGGCGCCTGCTGTTGCTGGGCAATGCCGCGCGCACCCTGCACCCGGCGGCCGGGCAGGGATTCAATCTGGCACTGCGCGATCTCTGCGCGCTGGCCGAGCTGCTCGGCGAGGCGCGCGCCGGCGATGCCGGTTGCGATCCCGGCGCCGCCGCGCTGCTGGCCGACTTCGCCGCGCGGCGGCGCGCCGATCAGCGCGCCGTGGTGGGCATGACCGACGGGCTGGTCAAGCTGTTTTCCAGCCGTTGCGCGGGCCTTGGCCACCTGCGCGGTGCCGGCCTGCTGGCCTGTGATCTGCTGCCGCCGCTGCGCCACGCGCTGGCGCGCCAGAGCATGGGGCTGCGCACGCGGCTATCGCTGCCGGGCTGAGCGCTCAGTGGCGATGGCCGCCGCGCCCGCGGCCGCGGCCGCGCCGGTGATCGTGGCGGTGGCCGCCGTGGCCGTGGCTGTGATCGCGCCGCCAATGGCGCCGTTGGTGGCGGTGACCCTGGTCGCGATGGCGCCACCAGGCGCCGTAGTTGTTCTGCCAGCGCTGGTGGTCGTGTTGCCCGTAGTGTCCGCCCAGCGGCACCTGGATCTGCCAGTAGATGCTGCTGTGGACGCCGTGGGCCCAGCTCAGCGATGTTGTCAGCAGCAGAGCCGCGGCGCCCGCGGCGAGAATCAGTTTGCGCATGTCGCACCTCGTTGTGTGCCCTTGCCGGGTGTGGATCGCAGTCTGTGCGCGTCGCGCTTAACCTTTACTGAACGCTCGTTCTGATCGCCCGCTGCCGTATCCGCTGCCGCTCACCGGCCGCCGATGGGCCGCTACCGGAGGCACTGTGTACGCCGCCATCAAACACCTGCACCTGATCTGTGTGACGCTGAGCTTTGCGCTGTTCAACCTGCGCCTGGCGTGGATGTTTTCCGGCTCGCCGCTGCTGCGCAGGCGCTGGGTGCGGGTGCTGCCGCACGTTATCGATAGCCTGCTGCTGGTCGCCGGGGTGGCGCTGGCGGTGCAGCTCGGCCAATACCCGCTGGCCGATGCCTGGCTGACGGCGAAGATGCTCGGCCTGCTGGCCTACATCGTGCTCGGCAGTCTGGCGCTGAAGCGCGCGCCGAGCCGGCGTGCGCGGCTGCTGGCGGCGGTCGCCGCCTGGCTGGCCTTTGCCTACATGGTCGCCGTAGCGCTGACGCGCTCGCCACTGCCGTGGGCTTGATCGCCGCCCGCTACGCGGCCCGCTGAGCCGGGGTCGGGCCACTTGCGGGGTTGCGCTGGGTCAAGTTCGGCCGGCGCCGCTGGAGTAGGCTGGCACAGATGGATATCCCCGCACATTTGCTCCCCACCAGCTGGCTGTGGGCGGCGTGGCTGGCCTACGCCGCGCTGCTGCTGGCGGCGCTGTGGCGTGCGCCCTGGTACAAGCTGGACAGCGAGGCGCTGCACGTGTTTCTCGGCGCCGTGGTCTGCCTGATGGTGCTCTGGTCGCTGCGCGCCGGGATCCTGCCCGGGCTGAGTTTTCATCTGATCGGCGCCACCGCGGCCTGCCTGCTGTTCGACTGGGCTTTCGCCGTGCTGGCGATGAGTCTGGTGGTGGCCGGGGTGACAGTCTCCGGGCAGGGCGACTGGCCCAGTTTCGCCCTCAATCTGCTGCTCATGGCGGGGCTGCCGATCGCCATCACCCGGTTTCTGCTGGCCTTCGCCTGGCGGCGCCTGCCGGACAATTTCTTTATTTACGTGTTCGTCAATGCCTATCTGGCGGCGGCGCTGTCGAATGTCGCCGTGGGTCTGCTCGCCACCGGTTTGCACAGTGCCGCGGGCAGCTATTCCCCGGATCGTCTGCTGGAGGGTTTCCTGCCATTCTTTTTGCTCACCGCGCTGCCCGAAGCGGTGTTCAACGGCGTGGTGATGACCGGCGTGGTGGCCTATCGGCCGCGCTGGGTGGCGACCTTCGACGACAGCCGCTACCTGCGTCGCTGAGTGTGGCGAGCGCGCGCCGGCGCGTTCAGCCGGCCTGGCGCCGGGGGGCGGCGTCGGCGCGGCGCAGCGGCAGTTGCAGACGCAGCAGGGCGCCGCCGCCGCTGCGGTTTTCGGCGACGATGCTGCCGCCGTGCAGCTGAATCAGCTCGCGGCTGATGGCCAGGCCGAGGCCGGTGCCGCCGGCGCCGGAGCGCGTTCTGCGCGACTGGATAAATTTGTCGAAGATCGCTTCCAGCTCGTCCTCGGGGATGCCCGGGCCGCGGTCGCCGATGGTCAGTTCCAGGCTTTGGCGGTGCTGGCTGTCGCCACCGTGGTCGATGATGCGGTGGTGCAGCTCGATGGTGCTGCCCGGTGGCGCGAATTTGATCGCGTTGGAGAGCAGGTTGCGCAGCACCTGCAGGATGCGCGCCGGGTCGAAGGCGAAGGTGATGTCGTCATCCGCGCCGTGGGTCAGCTGCAGGCGCTGCTCGCGTTCGAGCAACGCCGCCTGGAATTCTTCGCGGAGCGTGTCGATGATCTGCCCGATGCGGCCCGGTTCGAGGGCCAGTTCGAGGCGGCCGGATTCGAGCTTGGACAGATCGAGCAGATCGTTGAGCAGCGTCATCAGCCGCTCGCCGCTGCTGGAGATGCGCTGGAAGTACTTGAGCAGGCGCTCGCTGCCGGCGTTCGGCGCGCGATCCTCGCCGAGGTGGGCGAAGCTGAGGATGGCGTGCATCGGCGTGCGCAGCTCGTGGGACATGTTGGCGAGAAATTCCGACTTGGCGCGGTTCGCCGATTCGGCCTGTTGCACCGCCACTTGCAGCTCTTGAGTGCGGCTGTCCACCAGCTGCTGCAGGTTGTCGCGATGCGTCTGCAAGGCTTCCTGATAGCCGCGCGTCTCGCTGATGTCGATCATGTAGCCGCGCAGCAGCGCCGCGTCCGGATCGGACTGGACGATGTTGCGCAGCCAGACGTAGTCGCCGTCCGCGGCGCGCAGGCGGAACTCGAAGCTGTAGGCGCCGCGCGGCGGGCTGCTGGCGGCATGCTGCCCGGGCGTCAGCCGGCGATCGTCGGGGTGGATGTGGCGCTCCCAGAAGCCGGCCTCCAGCCAGGCCGATGGCGGGTGGCCGAGCAGCTGTCTGCTCTGCGGGCCGACGTAGGTGAACTCGGTGCTGCCATCGCGCGCTTCCCAGGGGATCACCCCGGCGGTCTCCGCCAGTTCGCGGAAGCGCGCCTCGCTGTCGCGCAGGGCGCGCTCGGCGCGCTTGCGCTCGCTGATGTCGCTGAATACCGATTGGACGCCCGGGTCGCTTTCGATGTCGATGCGCGTGCTGGACACCTCGACATCGATGATGCTGCCGTCGCAGCGCACGAACTGTTGCTCGGTCCGTTCCGCGATGCCGATCTCGCCGCTGATCAGGCCGCCGAGGCGGCGTTGCGCCAGTGCCTGGTAGTCGGGGTGCACGAACTGCATCACCGGCTTGCCGATGAATTGCTGCGCGGATTGGCCGCCGAGCATGCGCACCCCCTCGCGGTTGATCAGCGTGATCCGCCGGTTGCGGTGGATGGTGATGGCCAGCGGCGAATTTTCGATCAACAGCCGGTAGCGGGATTCGCTCTCCTTGAGCGCGACCATCGCTTTGCGGCGCTCGGTCACATCGACCACGTAGCCGTGCAGATGGGTGACCTGGCCGCTGTCATCGGTGATCACGCTGGTCATGTCGTACAGCCAGCGCACCTGGCCGTCAGCGCTGATCACCCGGTAGTGCTGTTCGAGATGTTTTTCCCCGGCGGCGATACGGCGACGCGTCTCTGCGCCGAGCTGCGCCAGATCGTCGGGATGGACGATGTCGGCAAAGCGGATTTCACCGCTGGTGAGCTGTTCGGCGCGATAGCCGAGCAGCGATTCGATATTCGGCGAGACGTAATCCGCAAGGCGTGTCGCAGCGGCGTCGGAGCGCCATTTGAAGATCACCGTCGGCCCGGCGACGAACAGCGAGCGCTCCTGATCCAGCTCCGCCTCCATCGCCTTGCGCGCACTGATGTCGATATGCGTGCCGATGAGCCGCAGTGGCGCCTCGTCGCTGTCGCGCTCGACCACCATGCCGCGCGCCAGCACCCATTTGTAGCTGCCATCCTTGCAGCGCATGCGGAACTCGATTTCGTAGTGCTGGAGTTCGCCGGCCAGGTAGGGATTCAGGGTGTTGAAGGCGCGTTCGCGATCCTCGGGGTGGAGCAGGGCGGCCCATTGCTTGCCGCTTTCTTCGATGTCATCGATGCCGTAGCCCAGCATGCCCTTCCAGCGCGGCGAAAAGTAGGCCCTGTCGGTCTGCGGATTCCAGTCCCAGACGCCATCGCGGGCGCCCTCCAGGGCGAATTGCCAGCGCTCCTCGCTGCGCCGCAGCTCGGCCTCGGCGCGCTTTAGCGCGCTGATATCGCTGCGGATGCCGACGATGTCGCCGTTGTCGCTGCGCCGCTCTTTGATCTGCACCCAGCGGCCGTCGCTGAGCTGCTGCTCGAAGGTCGCTTCGTAGTCCGCACCACCCTGATGGCGGGCGATGCGCTCGGCGAGCCAGGCCTGCTCGCGCCCGGCGGCCTCGGGGTACTGGCCGTGTTCGATGCCATAGCGCAGGATCTGCTCGAAGCTGTTGCCGGGGGTGATCGCCGGCGCGCTTTCGGCGTAGATCTCCAGATAGCGCTGGTTGCACAGCACCAGGCGATCATCGCTGTCGTAGAGTACGAAGCCGTCGTGGATGGTTTCGATGGCGTCGCGCAGCCGCTGGTGGGTGGCGCGCAGCTCGCGGGTGCGCTGGGCCACGCTGCGTTCGATACTGCGGGTGCGCCCGGTGAGCAGCAGCAGAAACGCTTCGATGCCGATCGCCAGCAGCACGCCGACGGCGAGGATGCCCTCGGCGCTGACGCTGGCCTGCAGCGAACTCGGGCTGGTGTCGTGAATGCTGAGTTCCCAGTGTCGCCCACCGATCTTGCGCACCTGGCGGAATTCGCCGGCGTCGTCGACGTGTTCGTCGTGTGCTGCAGCGACCACCTCGCTGTCGGTGTCGATATCGCGCAGGTGCAGATCCAGCGGCGCGTCCGGTGGCGATAGCTCGGCGATGAAATCCCCCAGGCGCAGCACCAGCATCACGAAGCCGATCAGCTGCGTGCGGCGCTCGGCGATCGTCTCCGGCGCCACGCCGCCGCGGTAGACCGGCAGAAAGGCCAGCACGGCGCGCTGGTCGCCGGCCTCCTGCACCAGCCGGATCGGCGAGCTCAGCGCCAGCTGGTTGCCGTCGCGCGCCAGCGCCATGCTGTGATTGCGCGATTCCAGCCGCGGCGCGGCGAAACCCAGCGCGCTTTCGTTGCCGCGCAGGGGTTCTGCGTAGTAGACCGGGAAGTACTCGGGGTAGCCGCTGGCCACCACCAGCCGACCGGATTCGTCGCGCTCGGTGAAATCGAAGTTTTCCAGGCCGTCGGCGCGGGCGCGGGCGACGTAGGCATCTCGCTCCGCCGCGCTGACCCGCGGGATCCACTCCAGCGCCTGAATGCCCGGGTTGCGCTGTAGCAGCTCGCGACTGAAGCGCGTGAACTCGTCGCGATCGACCTGCTCGCTGGCGGAAAAGTGGGCGCGCACCGCGTGCAGCACGCCGATGTAGGCATCCAGCCGAAAGTGGAAGTTCTGCATCACCTGCGCGGAGAGATCGGCGAACTCGCGCTGGCGTTCTTCGCGGTTTTCCTGCCGTGCGGAGTCGTAAGCCAGCGCGCTGGCCAGCAGCACGAACAGCACCGGCGTGGCCACGGTGAGCAGCCAGCGCAGACGCTGGCGCTCCAGCTCCAGGCCGAGCAGCAGCGGCACCACCAGCATGGCGCCGGCGCTGTCGCCGAGCCACCAGGTGAGCCACACCTGGCGGGCGACTTCGGCGTCGAACTGGCCGGCGGCGTACATCCCGGGCACGCTGATACTGGCGCTGATCAGGCAGATCAGCGGCAGCTTTGCCAGCAGCGGCAGCAGCCCGAGGTGGACCCGCTCCAGAGGGTTGTCGACAGCGTGCAGGCGGCGCAGCAGCCAGGCGCCGAGCAGCGCCTGGGTCATCGCTCCGGTGGCGGGTGCGAGACAGGAAAGCAGGCCGTGTTCGAGCAGCGGGCCGTGGCCGGATTGCAGCCACAGCACGGTGGTCAGCTCACCCAGCCAGACCGCTGGCGCCAGGCGCAGGCCGTGGCGGTACAGTGCCCACAGGGCGAGGCCGGCCGGCGGCCAGACCGGCAGCACGTGGCCCGGCTGCAGCGCCAGTGCATGCACCGATATCGCCAGCAGGCAGTAGACGACGGTGAGCAGTGCAAAGTCGCGCAGCGTCGGCGCGCCTTTGCCGCTGGCGAGAGCCCTGGCCGCGCAGTCCGCGCTGGAGCCGGGCGATGGCGACTGTTGCCGGATCTGGTTGTTCTGGTCAGCTTGCAAGGCTCTGGCCGTTTCGTGCCGCGTGCGGCGGTCGCAAAAGTTTTCTGGTTGCACTGTGCCAGGGCATCCGGGCAGCTCGTGCTTACGGAAATATAGTCGCGGTCTCCAAACCGCTCGCGGCGCGTCGGGCGCGGTGACGACGGGCCTGCCACTCGGGTATCATCGAGCGCTTTTCGCTCCCCCGTTCACATCTTCAACGCTCGGACCCAGCCATGCAGGATCAGTACGATTTCCAGCAGGTCGAACGCGACGCCCAGCACCACTGGGAAGCGCAGCAGACCTTTCGCGTCAGCGAGGACGACAGCCGCGAGAAGTTTTACTGCCTGTCGATGTTCCCCTATCCGAGCGGTAAGCTGCATATCGGCCACGTGCGCAATTACTCGATAGGCGATGTGCTTTCGCGTTACCAGCGCATGCACGGTAAAAACGTGCTGCAGCCGATGGGCTGGGATGCCTTCGGCCTGCCGGCGGAGAACGCGGCGATCAAACACGGCGTGCCGCCGGCCGAGTGGACCTACTCCAATATCGAGTACATGAAGGGCCAGCTGAAGGCGCTGGGCTTCGGCTACGACTGGTCGCGCGAGCTGGCCACCTGCCACCCCGACTACTACCGCTGGGAGCAGTGGTTCTTCACCCGGCTGATCGAAAAAGGCATCGCCTACAAAAAGACCGCGCCGGTCAACTGGTGCCCCACCGATGAGACCGTGCTGGCCAACGAACAGGTGGTCGACGGCTGCTGCTGGCGCTGCGATACGCCGGTCGAGCGCCGCGACCTGTCGCAGTGGTTTCTGAAGATCACCGATTACGCCGACGAGCTGCTCGCCGATCTCGATCACGTCGATTGGCCGGAGCAGGTGGTGGCCATGCAGCGCAACTGGATCGGCCGCTCCGAGGGCATCGAGTTCGCCTGGCAGGTGGACGGCGGCGGCGAGCCGATCCGCGTCTACACCACCCGCCCGGACACCATCATGGGCGTGACCTTCATGGCGGTCGCCGCCGAGCACCCGCTGGCCCGCGCGGCGGCGGAAAGCGACCCGCAGGTCGCCGCCTTCATCGCCGAGTGCCAGAAGACCGGCACCTCCGAAGCGGTGATCGAAAAGCTGGAGAAAAAGGGCGTGGCGCTGGGCAGCCACGTGATCCACCCGGTGAGCGGCGAGCGGGTGCCGGTGTGGGTCGGCAACTACGTGCTGATGAGCTACGGCGGCGGCGCGGTGATGGGCGTGCCCGGCCACGACCAGCGCGACTACGACTTCGCGAAAAAGTACGCCATCGAAATCCGCCAGGTGGTCGATGGCGCCGACGGCCACGTCAGCATCGAAGAGCAGGCCTACGTCGCCAAGGGCGGCAGCGTGTCGATCAACTCCGGCCGCTTCGATGGCCTGGATTTCGCCGCCTGCTTCGAGGCCACCTGCGATTATCTGGTCGAGCACGCCGCCGGCGAGCGCCGCGTCAACTATCGCCTGCGCGATTGGGGCGTCTCGCGCCAGCGCTACTGGGGCGCGCCGATCCCGGTGATCCACTGCGCCGACTGCGGCAGCCTGCCGGTGCCGGTCGCGCAGTTGCCGGTCGAGCTGCCGACGGACGTGGTGCTCGACGGGGTCAGCTCGCCGCTGAAAAAAATGGCCGATTTCGTCAAGGTGGACTGCCCCGCCTGCGGCCGTCCGGCCGAGCGCGAGACCGACACCTTCGACACCTTTATGGAGTCATCCTGGTATTTCGCGCGCTACGCCTGCCGCGATCAGAACGCGGCCATGCTCGATGAAAAGGCCGACTACTGGACGCCGGTCGATCAGTACATCGGCGGCATCGAGCACGCCATCCTGCACCTGCTGTACGCGCGCTTCTACCACAAGCTGCTGCGCGACGAGGGGCTGGTGCACTCGGACGAGCCCTTCCAGAGCCTGCTCACCCAGGGCATGGTGCTCAAGGATGGCAGCAAGATGTCCAAGTCCAAGGGCAACACCATCGACCCGCAGGAGATGATCGACAAATACGGCGCCGACACCGTGCGCCTGTTCATCATGTTCGCCGCGCCGCCGCGCGATTCGCTGGAGTGGTCGGATGCCGGCGTCGAGGGCGCGCACCGCTTCCTCAAGCGGTTGTGGAAGGCGGTCGCCGGTTTCGTCGCCGCGGGCGCTGCGCCGGCCGCGGCCGCGATCGACCCGGCGGCGCTGGACGACGAGCAGCGCGCGCTGCGCCGCAAGACCCACGAGACCATCCGCAAGGTCAGCGACGACATCGGTCGCCGCTACACCTTCAACACCGCCATCGCCGCGGTGATGGAGCTGCTCAACGAGGTCGGCAAAGCCGCCGGCGACGGCGACCAGAGCCGCGACCAGGGCTGCGACCAGGGCTGCGACCAGGGCCGCGCGGTGATCGCCGAAGCGCTGTCCGCCGCGGTGCTGATGCTGTCGCCGATCACCCCGCACATCAGCCACCGCCTGTGGACCGAGCTGGGCCACGTCGGCGCGCCGGTCGATCAGCCCTGGCCGGCGGTCGATGAGGCCGCGCTGCAGCGCGACAGCATCGAACTGGTGGTGCAGGTCAACGGCAAGCTGCGCGGTCGCATCGAGGTCGCCGCCGACGCCGACCGCGAGACCGTCGAGGCCGCCGCGCGCGACGACGACAATGTGCGCCGCCACACCGAGGGCAAAACCCTGCGCAAAGTCATCGTGGTGCCCGGCAAGCTGGTCAACATCGTCGCCAACTGAGTGGATCGAACGATGCCCAGCCGCCGCCACTGGCTGAAAACCACCGCCGCGCTGTTCGCCAGCGCATCGCTGTCGGCCTGTGGTTTCCGCCTGCGCGGCAGCCCGCGGCCGGGTGACTGGAGCGAGGACGGCGAGCTGGGCGCGGTGTTCGTCGAGGCCGGACCGGGCAGCGAGGTGGCCGAACCGCTGCGCCAGCAGCTGCGCCTGCGCGGCGCGAGCCTGGCCGCGGATGCCGCCGGCGCCGATCTGCGCATCGAGCTGCTCGGCGAGCGCCCCGGCCGGCGCGCGCTGGCCATCGACAACAGCGGCAAGGTCGACGAGTACGAGCTGTATCTGCAGCTGCGCTATCGCATCGTGCGCCGCGGCGAGGAGCCGGGCGAGGCGGAGGAATTGCGCCAGGCGCGCAGCTACCGCTTCGAGCAGAGCGAGGTGCTGGGCGCCGATGCGGAGGCCGAGGTGCTGCAGGTGGAATTGCGCGAGGCGCTGGCCGCCAGCCTGGTACTGCGCCTGTCGCGGATGTAGTCGCGGCGCGCTCGCGGCGTCGCGTCAACCCTCGGCGAGAACCCCTTTGGCCTGCTGGTCGGCGTGATACGAGGAGCGCACCATCGGCCCCGAGGCCACGTGCGTGAAGCCCATTTCGTAACCGACCCGCGCCAGCTCGTCGAACTCCGCCGGCGTCACGAAGCGCGCCACCGGCAGGTGATCCCGCGACGGCTGCAGATACTGGCCGATGGTCAGCATCCGGCAGCCGTGCTCGCGCAGATCGCGCATTACCTGCTCGACCTCCTCCAGCTCTTCGCCGAGGCCGACCATCAGCCCGGATTTGGTCGGCACCTGCGGCAGGCGCGCGCGGTGCGCTGCGAGCAGATCCAGCGACCAGTGGTAATCCGAGCCCGGTCGGCACTGGCGGTACAGCCGCGGCACGGTTTCCAGGTTGTGATTGAGCACGTCGGCGGGCGCCTCGGCGAGGCTGTCGAGCGCCTTTTCCATGCGCCCGCGGAAGTCCGGCACGAGGATCTCGATCTGCAGCGTCGGCAGCGCGGCGCGCGCCTCGCGCACGCAGGCGGCGAAGTGGCCGGCGCCGCCGTCGCGCAGGTCGTCGCGATCCACCGAGGTGATCACCACGTAGTCGAGACCCATCAGGCGGATGCTTTCGGCGATCTTGCGCGGCTCGTCCGCATCCAGCGGCTGCGGCTTGCCGTGGGCGACGTCGCAGAAGGGGCAGCGACGGGTGCAGATGTCGCCCATGATCATGAAGGTCGCGGTGCCGTGGCCGAAGCACTCGCCGAGGTTCGGGCACTGCGCCTCTTCGCAGACGGTGTGCAGCTGGTTGTCGCGCATGATGCGCTTGATTTCCTGCACCCGAGGATTGTTGTGCGCGCGGGCGCGGATCCAGCTCGGCTTGCGCACCAGCGTTTCGCTGCGCTTCACCTTGACCGGGATGCGCGCGAGCTTGTCGGCACCGCGCTGGTGGCCGTCGGGGTCGAAGCGCGAGGGGGCGGTGTAGTCGCTCATGGGGTCTCCAGTGCGTGTCCCGTCATCCCGCTTGTGGCGGCGATGCGGGTGGCAGATCGGGTGCTGCTGCGTCGAGGGCGCGATTGTAACCCAGCTGCCGGCAGAGCTGCGCCACCAGTGCGTCGGCCAGCGCCGGCCAGGTGGCGGCGATGCCCTGATCGCGGGTCTGCGTGACCGCCATGCCCGGGTAGCCGCAGGGGTTGATGCGCGCGAAGGGTTGCAGATCCATATCCACGTTCAGCGCCAGCCCGTGGTAGCTGCGGCCGCGGCGCACGCGCAGGCCGAGGGCGGCGATCTTGGCCGCGCCGACGTAGACGCCGGGGGCGTCGGCGCGGGCGCGGCTGTCGACGCCGTGCTCGCCGAGCAGGGCGACGATGGCATTCTCGATGGCGCTGACCAGCGCGCGCACGCCGAGGCCGCGGCGCTTCAGGTCGATCAGCGTGTAGAGCACGATCTGCCCCGGGCCGTGGTAGGTCACCTGGCCGCCGCGGTCGATGGGCACCACCGGGATGTCGCCCGGCGCGAGCACATGTTCCGGCCTGCCCGCCTGGCCGAGGGTGAACACCGGCGCGTGCTCGACCAGCCAGAATTCGTCCGCGCTGCGTGCCTCGCGCGCCTCGCTGTGGGCGCGCATCGCCCGCCACACCGGGATGTACTCCGGCTGCCGGCCGAGGCGGCGCAGCAGCAGTTGATCGCAGTCGGCCGGCGCTGCGCTCACAGCGCCATCACCACCCGCTCGTGGGCCGAGAGGGCCTGGTAGATGGCATCCAGCTGGGCGCGGCTGGTGGCGGTGAAGGTCACCGATACGGCGAGGTACTTGCCGCCGCGGCTGGGCCGGCTGCGCACCGCCGCCGCGGGCAGATCCGGCACCTGTTCGCGGACGATGGCAGCGACCAGCGCGTCGAAATCGTCGGCCGCCAGCCCCATCGCCTTGACGCAGAACTCGCAGGGGAACTCCAGCAGGCTGTCATCGCTCATCGCGCACCCCCGCCGCTGTGCGGCGCGCCGGCGCGCAGGGCGCGGACGAAGCCTTCGTAGTGGCGGCGCATCTCGCGCCACAGCGGGCCGGGGCGGCCGTGGCCGGTTTCGCAGTCGGTTTCGCGGCCGATCGGTTCGCCGTCCAGCCGGGTGATCGCCAGCACGCCGCGCGTCGAGCTGCTGATCCAGATCTCGTCGGCGGTGCGCAGCGCGGTCTCGTCGACGGCCTCTTCGCGCAGCTCGATGGCGTGCTCGGCGGCCAGCTCCAGCATCAGCTGGCGGGTCACTCCGGGCAGGATGTCCGCGCTCAGCGGCGGAGTGCGCACGATGCCGTCGCGGACCACGTAGATGTTGCTCTGCGTGCCTTCGGTGAGGCGCCCGTCGCGCAGCAGGATGGCCTCGTCGGCGCCGGCTTCGACGGCGCGCTGCTGCAGCAGCACATTGGCCAGCAGCGCGGTGGTCTTCCAGTGGCAGTGGTCCCAGCGGATGTCTTCGGCGGTGATCGCCGCGAGGCCGCGCTCAAGCTTCGCCGCGGGAATCCCGGCCACCGGGTTGATCATCGCGAACACCGTCGGCGGGGTGCCGGCCGGCGGGAAGGGGTGGGCGCGCCTGGCGCCGACGCCGCGGGTCACCTGCAGGTAGACGCCAAAGCTCTGCGCGGTTTCATCGGCGGGCACGCGCTCGCGCAGGCCGTGGACGATGGCCGCCCACTGCCGGCGATCGAGGGGGTTGTCGATGCGCAGCCCGGCGAGGCTCTGTTCGAGACGCGCCAGATGCGCCTCCAGGCCCAGCGGCGCGCGACCGTGCAGCGGGATCATCTCGTAGACCCCGTCGGCGAACAGGAAGCCGCGGTCGAGCACCGGCACGCGGGCCTCGTCCAGCGGCAGCCACTGGCCGTTGAGATAGGCGGGGACGTCGTTCATCGCGGTTTCCGGGTGCGCTGGCCGGCGGCGGGCCGGCCGGCTACTGGAAGTAGAGCAGCACGCTGTCCAGCGCGCGCTGCAAAAAACCGCCCTCGGCGACATCCTCCAGCGCCACCAGCGGCGCGCTGTACAGCGGCTCGCCGGCGAGGCTGACGTGCAGCTCGCCGTGCTGCGCACCGCGCGCGGTGGGGGCGACGATCATCGGGCTGAGTTCGACCTGCGCCTGCAGCTCGCTCTGGCGGCCGCGCGGCACGGTGGCGTAGAGATCTTCGGCGACGCCCAGCGGCAGTTGCTCGCTGGCGCCCTTCCAGATGCGCGCCCGCTCGATGGCTTCGCCGCCGGCGTACAGGCGGTGGGTCTCGAAAAAGCGGAAGCCGTAGTTGAGCAGTTTTTGGGTCTCCGCCAGCCGCGATTTTTCGCTTTTCGCGCCCATCACCACGCTGATCAGGCGCATCCCCTCCTGTTTGGCGGAGGCCACCAGGCAGTAGCCGGCGGCTTCGGTGTGGCCGGTTTTGATGCCATCCACCGATTGGTCGCGCCACAGCAGGCGGTTGCGGTTGGGCTGGTCGATGCCGTTGTACTCGTAGGATCGCTGCGAGTAGAGCTTGTAGCCCTCGGGGTAATCGCGGATCAGCGCCGCGCCGAGGATCGCCATGTCGCGCGCCGTGGTGTAGTGCTCCGGGTGCGGCAGGCCGGTGGCGTTGACGAAGTGGGTGGCGCCCATGCCCAGGCGTTCGGCGTAGCTGTTCATATAGTCGGCGAAGCTGCCTTCGGAGCCTGCGGTCAGCTCGGCCAGCGCCACGCTGGCGTCGTTGCCGGACTGCACGATCATGCCCTTGAGCAGCTGGTCGACGCTGACCCGCTTGCCCACTTCGATGAACATTTTCGAGCCGCCGGTGCGCCAGGCTTTTTCGCTGACCACGGTTTCCGTCTCGCGGGTGAAACTGCCGCGCGCCAGCTCGGCGTAGACCACGTAGGCGGTCATCATTTTGGTCAGGCTGGCGGGTTCGCGGCGCGCATCCGGGTCTTTCTCGGCGAGCACGCGGCCGCTGTCGAAATCCATCAATAGCCAGGTTTCGGCGGCCAGCGCCGGCGCCGCTGGCACCGGCAGCGCAGCGGCCTGTGCCGACCCGCCGGGGGCTGTCAGCGGGGCGATTACGAGTAGCGTGGCGAGCAGGGCGAACAGTGTCCGCGGTGAAAATTGGCGCAGGTGCTGAATCATCATTCCTTGGGGGCGTCGGGCAGCGCGGCGCGGCCGCGGGGCATGCAGATCGATCGCGCGGCTGGCTGGCGAGCCTGGCGATTGGCGCGCAGTTTAGCCCTCCAGCGCGGTGCGAGCAAAAGCGTGCGGCAGTGTCGGGCTACTCGCTGATCACCCGGTAGCCGTCGATGCCGGCGCGGCGCAGCGCGGCGACCGCGTCGGCCAGCGCGCCACGGCTGGCGTAGGGGCCCATGCGCACGCGGTACAGGCGGGTGTCGCCGCGCAGCGTCTGTGAGACGTGCACGCCGTCGATGCCGGTGTCGTCGCGCAACCGGCCGCGCAGGCGGAAGGCGTTGTGTCTGTCGGCGAAGGCGCCCAGTTGCAGGAACAGGCGCTGGCTGCCGCGGCTGGCGCGCAGCGGTTCGCGGCGGCTGGTCGGGTGCGTCGCGACCACCGCGGTGGATTTGGCCGGCGCAGCGGTTTTGATCTGCGCAGCGGTTGTGGCCGGCGCAG
>CBFCYW010000042.1:0-27155 GCA_965602395.1 uncultured Chromatiales bacterium | reverse complement strand
CGGGATGGCGGTGTCGGGATGGCGGTGTCGGGATGGTGCCGGGCAGCGATAACTGCCCGGCTGTGCCCGAAGGAGGCGGTTGTCGCTCAGGCGGCGTCGCGGCGCCGACGGCGACCGGCGAGCAGGCCGAGGCCGCCGGCGGCGAGCAGGCCGATGGTGGCGGGTTCCGGCACCGGGGCGCTCTCGCTGTAGACCAGATCATCGATGCCGAAGTGGCTGCCGCTGCCGTTGAAGCCGGCGTCGCTGCCACCGCTGGAGCTGAACAGCAGGGTATCGATGCCGAGGAAGTCGAAATTGAACAGGGTCGCGCCAGCGGTATCGACCTGCACCGTCTGCGAGTACAGCTGCTGGCCGTCGAGCAGTCCGGCGACGGTCACCTGCAGGCCATCGTTCCACGCCCCGCTGAGCTGGACCTGGTTGAAGTCGAAGGCGCTGCTGCTGGACAGCGACGCCGGCGCGGCGAAGCCGTTCAGTGCCACCTGCTCACCCGAGGTGACGCCGTTCGCATAACCCGAATTGTGCACGCCGTAGCGGTTGGTGTTCAGCGCGTAGAAGTTATCCCAATTGAAGCCGTGATAGCCGTCGGCGATGCTGGCGACGATGTCGCAGCGGCCGATGTCGATGTCATCGAAGGTGATCAACCCGGCGTTAGCCGGGGCTGACGCCAGGCCGGTGGCGAAGAGGGCAAAAGTGGCGGCGACGTAGTGACGTGCGCGGGTCGATGCGGTCATGGCGATGCTCCTGAAAATCGAATTCATGCTGTGAATCCAGCGGGGCTGCCGTCGCTTGCCCGGTACTCTGGCGCATTGCGATGCGCTCTGACTTGGGCTCAACCTGCTGATGGTCAAATTATTGACGAAGTATGGCGCCACTGGCCGTGCAGCGATCACAAATACGCTGTGCGTCATTGCGCAGAGTGCGCAACAGAGGTGGGGGATGGCCGCTGTCGAGCGGACCATTCAGCCGCCCGGCGGCGGCTCGTCGAACGTAAAGCGCGCTGGCTGATCCGGGCTGTGGGTGATCCGCTGGCCGTAGACCCGGGCGCCGTGCAGCAGCCCGGCGAAGCTGATCTCCAGACTGCGGCGCCACGGTTGCAGGCGGATCTGCTCGAAGTGGCGCGGTTGCAGGGTGTCGAGTTCATCAGCGCCGCCGTATCCGCCGTGGCGAATGGGGCCGGCGCTGGCGTTGCCTGCACTGCCGACAGCGCTGCTGGCGAGCAACAGCAGCGCGGCGCGCCGGCGGCGGGCTGGCGAGCGACGTGGCTGGCCTCCGCCGATCCCGGCGGCGGTTGTTTGACTCGCCGATGGCGGGCTTGAGTGACGCATCTGCACTACTCGGCAAACATCCCGGAAATGGCCCGCACCAGCCCGCCTTCCAGCGCCGGCAGTGCCTCCTCGAATTCCAGATTGGCCTGGTTTGCCGTGCTCACCACGCGGGTTCGGTAGCGCTTCCAGTCGGCGCGCCGCGGATCCACCGTCTGCAGTGCTGCGGAGCCGCTGCCGTGCTGGCTCTGACCGCTCTCGGAGCGGGTTACCACCTCGCCCGACAGCGGCCGCTCGCGGACTTCCAGATCGGTGACCATGGTGTACAGCACGTCGTCGACCAGCGCATCGCCGACCAGCCCGAACACCGCGCCGAGCACCGCGCCCTTGGCGGCATCGCTGCGCCCGGAGGCGGCGCCGCCGATCACCGCGCCGCTGACGCCGGCCTCCAGATAGCTGTCGCTGGCGCGCAGATCGTCGCGGCCCACCTTGAGCACGTTGGCGAGCAGCATGTACTGGGCGCGCTGCGGATCGTCGGTGACCACGTAGCCGCTGTCCTGCAAGCGCTGGATCACCTGCGGCTTCAGGCTCAGTGACTTGTCCGAGGTGTTGCGCACCGAGACGAAGATCACCCGCTGGTCGGCGGCCACCGGCTCCAGAAACACCGTATCGCTCATCCGCGTCTGCACGTCGAGGTCGGATTTCTTCACGCTGGTGTGCAGCGCGCCGCAGCCGCTGCTCAGTGCCGCGGCGAACAGCACCGCGATCAGTGGTCGGTGCGGGCGCAGGCGCAGGCGTCGCCGCGGCGAATTCCGGCTGCGATCGGTGGCGTTGCTGGTCTGGCTGGTGGATGTTTGGCGGGCAGGTGCCTGGCTGGTGGTTTGATGGCTCATCTGGGTCGTCTCGCTGGGTGCCTGTGGCGCGGTGGATGTGCGCGCCGGTCGGGTTTGCGTCGCAGTCTAACGCCGCTCACTGAACCGACACTGAACTGCGTCGCAGCAGTCTCTATAATGCGCGACCTTTTGCACCAGTCAGATAGCGGAGGCAAGCTCAATGTCGGATCGCGACGCCCTGCACCGATTCATCATCGACGACACCGGTGTGCGCGGCGAGGTGGTGCGCCTCGACGCCAGCTGGCGCGAAGTGCTCAACCGCGCCGACTACCCGGCGGCGGTGCGCGCGGTGCTCGGCGAGGCCATGGCGGCCACCGCGCTGCTGGCGGCGACGATCAAATTCGATGGTCGCATCATCCTCCAGGCCAGCGGCGATGGCCCGCTGCACCTGCTGGTCGTGCAGGCCAACGCCGACGGCGGCCTGCGCGCGCTGGCGCGCTGGAAGGACGAGGTGCCGAATGCGCCGCTGGCGGAGATCTTCGGCGATGCGCGGATGACGATCACCGTCGATACCGGCCGCGACGGCGAGCAGTACCAGGGTGTGGTCGAGCTGCGCGGCGACAGCCTCGGCGCCGCCATCGGCGGCTACTTCGCGCGCTCCGAACAGCTGCCCACGCGCCTTTGGCTGGCTGCCGATGATCAGTTTGCCGCCGGCCTGCTGCTGCAGCGCCTGCCCGGCGCTGCCTGCGACGCAGATGTGGATGCGGATGCCGATGCCGATGCCGGCACCGTGCGAATCACCGATGCCGACGCCTGGGATCGCAGTTGCGTGCTGGCGGATACGGTCGCCGACGACGAGCTGCTCGGCCTCGGCGCTGAAGAGCTGTTGCGCCGGCTGTTCCACCAGGAGCGGCTGCGCCTGTTCGAGCCGGAGCCGCTGCATTTCTCCTGTGCCTGCTCCCACGAGCGCAGCGCCGGGCTGATTCGCCAGCTCGGCGAAATCGAAGCGCGCGATATCCTCGCCGAACAGGGCGACATCAGCATTACCTGCGAGTTCTGTTCGGCGCGCTACCGCTTCGACGCGGTCGACGTGGCGCGCCTGTTTGCCGACGGCAGCAGCGACGCTCCGCACGACACGCTGCACTGACGGGTCTGGCTGCCGATCAGGGCGTCGCCGGCCACAGCCAGATCAGCCCCAGCCCGCCGAGCGCGGCGGTGGCGAAGGCCGGCAGCAGGCGCAGCAGTAGACTGCGATGGCCGAGCAGCGCGACCACGCCGAGCTTGAAGGCCAGATTGCTCAGCCCGCCGGCGAGGATCAGCCGCCAGCCGAGGTCGGCGCCGATCTGCCCGCGGCGCACCAGTTCTGCGGTGGACAGGGTGATCGCGTCCATGTCGGTGAGCCCGGAGAGAATCGCCGTCAGGTACAGCCCGCCCTCGCCGAAGCGATCCCGCGCCCAGGCCAGTAGCACCAGCACCAGCGCGTACATCAGGCCGAATATTATCGCGCTGCCGAGTTGTGCCGGCGCCTCCGGCGCGGGTGGCTCGGCGTGTCCGGCGCCGCGCAGGCTCCAGATGCCGATCGCCAGCATCCACAGCAGCATCGCCGCCAGTGGTGGCGCCAGCGCGGCGAAAGCATCCGGCGCGGCGACGCCGATCTCCAGCAGCACGCGCACGAAGACCACCGTCGATGACAGCACGATCACTGCCGCCAGCCCGGCGGCTGCCGCCGGCTGGATGCGCGCCTGCCGGGCGCTGCTGACAGCCGTCGCGGTGCTTGAGATCAGCCCGCCGAAGATGCCCAGCAGCAGCGTCCCGGCGCGCCCGCCAAACAGCCGATAACCGAGCCAGCCGAGCAGACTGATGCCGACGATCAGCACCACCATCAGCCAGATGCGGAAGGGGTTGAGCACCTGCCAGGGGTCGAGGCTGCGGTCCGGCAGCAGTGGCAGGATCACCAGCCCGACCAGCGCCAGGCGCATCAGCGCGGCCAGCTCGTCGGCGCCGACCCGCTCGACCAGCGCGTGCAGGCGACGCTTGCTGTGCAGCAGCAGTAGCAGGCTGCCGCTGACCGCCAGCGCCACGGCAAACTGGCGGTCCATCGCCAGCGCGCCGACGGCGAACATCACCAGTCCGGCGAACTCGGTGGTCAGCCCGGCGTCGTCGGGGTGGCTGCGCGCGTCGATCAGGCTGCCGGCGGCGAGCAGTGCGGCGCTGGCCAGCAGGCCGGCGGCGAGCAGCCAGGCGGCGTCCTGCTGACGCGCCAGCAGCGCGCACAGCGCGCCGAGCAGGGCGATCAGCGGGAAGGTGCGGATGCCGGCGGTGCGCTCCGCCGACCACTCGCGTTGCAGCCCGACCAGCAGGCCGAGGCCGAGCGCCAGCGCCAGTGGCGTCCACAGACTGGCCAGGCTGTCGTCGGTGATATTCACGGCCGGCTACGCCGGGCTGCGCGCTTTCAGCAGCAGCCACCGCCGCCGGCGTCCGCGTCGCCGCCGCTGGCGGCGAAGGGGACTGCGGTGCCGCAGCCGGCGAAGATGCCGTAATGGTTGGAGAAGTCGCCGATGAAATCGAAGTGCGGCGCGAAGCGCGTGTCGTGCAGCATGCGCCAGCTGTTGCCGCACACCGGGAAGACCTTGCCGCGGGCGATGTGGTGGTGGGCGTCCAGCTCGAAGCGTTCCTCCTGCCCGTCGATGCCGCCGCGATAGATCACCGCCTGGCCGTAGTCTTCGCAGTGGCTTTCCAGCCCATCGAGCTTGAACAGGCGGTAGGTCGCCGACCAGAAATCGATGTGGCCGATGCGCGCCTGCACCTGCGGGTTGTCGATGCTGATCGGGCGATCCTCGACCAGCCGCGGGTCGGCGAAGCCGGCCTGTTTGGCGAGATTGAGGAAATCGTTCCAGTACAGCGCGCCGCTCAGGCATTCGCCGTAGAGCAGCGGGTCATCGACCAGATGCTGCGGCACGCGACGATCGGCGTAGACATCGGAGAAATACAGTTCGCCGCCGGGTTTGAGCAGGCGATGTGCCTCGCGCAGCACCGCCAGCTTGTCCGGCGACAGGTTGATCACGCAGTTGGAGACGATCACATCGACGCTGCCGTCGGCCAGCCCCAGCTCGTCGAGCTTCTCGATGTAGCCCTGGTGGAATTCGACGTTGGCGTAGCCGAACTTTTCCGCGTGGTAGTCGAGGTGGCGGCGGGCGACTTCGAGCTGCTCGTCGGTCATGTCGACGCCGATCACCCGGCCGCTCTCGCCGACCAGCTGGGCGAGCAGGTAGACGTCGCGCCCGGCGCCGCTGCCCAGATCGAGCACCGTCGCGCCTTCGAGCATCTGCGGATACACCAGCCCGCAGCCGTAGTAGCGCGCCAGCACTTCGTCGTGGATGTTGCCCAGCATGCGCTTCAGATCGGCGGACAGGCTGGCGTCGGTGCAGCAGGCGTTGGTCTGCAGATCGGCGCTGCCCTGCAGCACCCTGCCGTAATAGTCTTTGACTGCGTCGTGCATGGCGATCTCCGTTTAGTGTCCGCTGGCATGGCCGGGCAGGGTAGCGATTGCGCCGCTGCTTGCAAAGATTGAGCGGGCCACGCCAGGGCCACAGCACGCTGGAATCCCTGCACTAGCGGCTGCGGTAATCGATGGTTCGAGCCGCGCATCGAAGCCGCATGCGCGGGCCTTCAACAGCTGCTGCGCTGGTAGCGGAACACCCCGTAGCCATCGACTTCGACGACGAACACCGCCTGATCCAGTTGCCGGATCTGTATGTACGCCGCACCGGATTCGTACTCGTGGCGCGAATAGACGCGACCCGCGCCGGAATGGCCGTCGGCCTTGAAACGGTAGACCTGGCCGGTGCCGGTGGCATAGATCTGGCCGTAGATTTCGAACCAGTCGCCGTGGCGTTCGGCGGTGAGAAACACGCGGGCCGGCTGGCCGAGGTGGTCGCGACCGCTGAAGCAGCCGCTTTGTTGTGCGGCCGCAGCAGTAAAAGACAGCAACAGCAGGCTCAGCGACAGGGCGGTGCGGGCGATGGGTGCTGGCATGGCAGTACACCTTGTGGGCGGCGCGTCGGGGACGCTGCGTGGCCCATTTTACGCCGCCATATCCGTGATCCAAAGTCGGCGGGATTCGAGCTGATCGGTGCCGGCTCGGTGCGAGCGGGCGGCTGGTCAGGGTTTGTCCGGCGTGGCCAGCGCATCGAGGTACTCGCCCGCTTCGGCCACGCCTTCCGCCTGCGCGCGGTGCAGCCAGTGCCTGCCGGCTGCGGCATCCGCCGCCACGCCGCGCCCCTCGATCAGCGCCACGCCGTAGTGGTAGCGCGCCAGGCTGCTGTAGCCGGCCTCGTCGTCGAGCTGCGCGCCGCGGCGCATCAGCGCGGTGGCGCGGGCCGGATCGCGCGGCAGGCCGACGCCGGTTTCGTAGATCTGCGCCAGCCAGATCATCGAGTAGACATCGTTCCAGCGGGCGATGCAGTCTTCGAAGATCGCCACTGCGGCGGCGTGGTCGCCGGTCTTGTCGGCCAGGTAGCCGTACATGCATTTCAGCCGCCGGTCGCTGTCGATCCAGCTCTCGTAGCTCAGCTCGTTGCCGCTGGGCTCGCGCATCGGCTGCACCGGCGGATCGCGCTCGGCGGGCAGCTGGTGGGCGATGCCGAGGTCGAAATCGGCGCCGATCAGCGCCAGCGCGTCGGCGTCGCCCTGCTCGGCGGCGAGGCCGATCCAGCGCCGGCCCTCGGCGGCATCGCGGGCCACGCCGCGGCCGCGCAGCAGCGCGGTGCCGTAGTGCAGCTGGCCGATGGAGTAGCCGGCCAGCGCCGCCCGCCGCAGCCATCCGGCGGCGGCGGCGAGATCGCGCGGCACGCCGACGCCCTGCTCGTAGAGGGATGCGATGTGGATCATCGACGCGGCGTTGCCGCGCTCGGCGCAGGCTTTGAAGAATTCCAGGCCGATGGCGTGGTCGCCGGATTTGTCCAGCAGATGGGCGTTGAAGCAGATCAGCCCGCTGCGTTCGGGAAAGCGGCGCAGTTGTTCGAGGTAGTAGCGCTGCGAATAGCTGCTGGGGTTGAGCACGCCGCTGCCGTCGTCGTCTTCGATCACGTAGTCGGCCGCTGCCAGGCCGGCGTGGCTGGCGAGCAGCAGGGCGATGGCCAGGCGTTTGGGGGACATGGGCTGTGCTCCGCTGGGCGGGATTGGCGAGCAGTTTAACGCGCTCTTGGCAGCGGCTGCGGTCGGCGGATCGTTGCTGCGGGGCTGCTACAGGGCTGCTTTGAGCGCGGCGAGAAAGGCCGCGTTCTCCGCCGGCAGAGCGACCGTCACGCGCAGACAATCCGCCAGCGGTCCGTCTGTCGCGCCGATGTTTTTCACCAGCACCCCCCGCTCACGCATCGCCGCGTGCAGCTCAGCGGCCCGCCCGGGCGGTGTGCGAAAGAGGATGAAATTGGCGTCGCTGCGGAACGCTTCGACGCCTTCGAGCCCGGTCAGCGCATCGAACAGCGCGGCGCGCTCGGCACAGATCGCCGCGGCCTGCTCTTCAAACATATCGCCGTATTCGAGGGCGAATTCCGCCGTCGCCTGGGTCAGCACGTTGATGTTGTACGGCAGGCGCAGCTTGTCGAATTCGCTCAGCCATTCGGCGCTGCCGGCGAGCAGGCCCAGGCGCAGGCCGGCGAGGCCCATTTTCGACACGGTGCGCATCACCACGAGGTTGTCGAAGCGGCCCAGATCGGCCATGAATGATTCGCCGCCGGCAAACGGCGCATAGGCCTCGTCGATCACCACCAGCCCCGGCGCGGCCTGGATAACGGCCTCCACATCGGCGCGCGCGAACAGGTTGCCAGTGGGGTTGTTGGGGTAGGCGATGAATACCAGCGCCGGCCGCTGACGCTCGATCGCCGCCAGCGTGGCGGGCAGATCCAGCGCAAAATCCGCCGCCAGCGGCACGCCGGTGTAATCCATGCCGCAGAGGGTGGCGATCATCCGGTACATCACGAAGCTCGGCTCCGGGGCGAGGATGCCCGCGCCAGGTCGCGCCAGCGCCATGGCCAGCATCTGGATGATTTCGTCGGAGCCGTTGCCGAGCAATATATCCATCCCGGCGGGCACGTCCATCGCCGTGCGCAGCTTGTCTTTCAGCGCGCCGGCGGCCGGGTCCGGGTAGCGATTGATCTCGGCATCGCGCAGTGCGGCGAGCCAGGCATCGACCATTTCCGGTGGCCAGCGATAGGGGTTTTCCATGGCGTCCAGCTTGATCAGGCCGCGCGCCGGCGGCACGTGGTAGGCCGACAGGGCGGCGATTTCCGGGCGGATCAATTTGGCGATGCGATCCTGGCTCATAGGTTTTGCTCTGGATTCCCGTCGGGCGGCAACGCGGTTGTGCGCATTCAGTCTTTATCGATTCGGTACTCGGCCGAATTGGCGTGGGCGATCAATCCCTCGCCGCGCGCCAGTACCGAGGCCACTTTGCCCAGTTCGCTGGCGGCCTGCGCCGAGCAGTCGATCAGGCTGCTGCGCTTTTGGAAGTCGTAGACGCCCAGCGGCGAGGAGAAGCGCGCGCTGCGCGAGGTCGGCAGCACGTGGTTCGGTCCGGCGCAGTAGTCGCCCAGCGCCTCGGCGGTGTAGCGGCCCATGAAGATCGCGCCGGCGTGGCGGATGCGCGGCGCCACTTCGCGGGCGCCGTCGATCGACAGTTCGAGGTGCTCGGGGGCGATGTGGTTGGCGATCTCGATGGCTTCGTCGAGATCGCGCACGCGGATCAGCGCGCCGCGCGCGCGCAGCGATGCGGCGATCACTGCGCGGCGCGGCTGCTCGGCGAGCAGTCTGTCGATGCTGGCTGCTACGGCGGCCAGGTGTCGCTCGTCCCAGGCGAGCAGGATCGGCTGCGCGTCCTCGTCGTGCTCGGCCTGCGAGAACAGATCCATCGCCAGCCAGTCCGGATCGGTGCCGCCGTCGCTGATCACGCAGATCTCCGAGGGGCCGGCGATCATGTCGATGCCGACCGCGCCGAATACCTCGCGCTTGGCGGTGGCGACGAAGATGTTGCCGGGGCCGACGATCTTGTCCACCGCCGGCACGCTCTGGGTGCCGTAGGCCAGCGCGGCGACGGCCTGGGCGCCGCCGATGGTGAACACCCGATCGACCCCGGCGACCTGCGCTGCGGCCAGCACCAGCGGATTGACCGCGCCGTCGGGCGTCGGCACCACCATCACCAGCTCCGGCACGCCGGCGACCTTGGCCGGGATCGCATTCATCAGCACCGAAGACGGATAGGCCGCCTTGCCGCCGGGCACGTACAGGCCGGCGCGGTCCAGCGGTGTGATCTGCTGGCCGAGCAGAGTGCCGTCGGCTTCCTCGAAGGCCCAGCTGGCCAGCTTCTGATGTTCGGCGTAGGCGCGCACCCGGCTGGCGGCCTGTTGCAGCGCCTCGCGCTGCTCGGCGGGCAGTTGCTCGAAGGCGCTTTGCAGCTGCCCGCTCGGCAGCTCCAGCTCGGCCGCCGCGGTGACGTTGCGGCGGTCGAAGCGGTTGGTCAGCTCGATCAGTGCCGCGTCGCCGCGCGCGCGCACCGCGGCGATGATGTCTTTCACCGCGTCGAGCACGCCGTCGTCGGAGAGCGATTCCCAGGCCAGCAGCGCGTCGAGGCGCTGGCGGAAGTCGGCGTCGCGGCTGTCGAGTCGATTGATGTCTGCCATCTGCCTAGCCCTGTTGCGCCTCGCGCCGGGCGCGCACCGCGGCGGCCAGTTCGGCGAGCATCTGTTCGCTGTCGTCCCAGCCGCTGCAGGGGTCGGTGATCGACTGGCCGTAGGTCAGTTCGCGGTCCTGGCGCACGTCCTGGCGACCGGCGATCAGATTGCTCTCGATCATCACCCCGCTGATGCGCGCGTCGCCGGCCGCCACCTGGCTGCACACGTCGCGGCAGACGTAGCGCTGGCGATCGGGCTTTTTGCGGCTGTTGGCGTGGCTGAAGTCGATCATCACCCGCTGCCGCAGTCCGGCCTTGTCGAGCAGTGCCGCGGCGTCGTCGACGCTGGCGGCGTCGTAGTTGGTGTGTGCGCCGCCGCGCAGGATGATGTGGCAGTCGCTGTTGCCGGCGGTGGCGAAGATCGCCGAGTGGCCATCTTTGGTCACCGACAGGAAATGGTGCGGGCGCAGCGCCGAGCCGATGGCGTCGACGGCCATCTGCATATTGCCGCTGGTGCCGTTTTTGAAGCCCACCGGGCAGGACAGGCCGGAGGCCAGCTCGCGGTGGCTCTGGCTCTCGGTGGTGCGCGCGCCGATGGCGCCCCAGCTGATCAGATCCGCGATGTACTGCGGGCTGATCAGATCGAGGAATTCGGTGCCCGCCGGCAGGCCCATCTCGACCAGATCCTGCAGCAGGCCGCGCGCCATGCGCAGGCCCTGATTGATCTCGAAGCTGTCGTTGAGGAAGGGGTCGTTGATCAGCCCTTTCCAGCCCACGGTGGTGCGCGGTTTTTCAAAGTAGACGCGCATCATGATCAGCAGGTCGTCGGCCAGCGATGCGGCCAATGGTTGCAGGCGGCGGGCGTAGTCGCGCGCCGCATCGACGTCGTGGATCGAGCAGGGGCCGACCACCACGATCAGCCGGTCGTCCTCGCCGTCGAGGATGTTGCGCGCGGCGATGCGCGCGCCCTGCACCACCTCCGAGGCCTGCTCGGAGACGGGGAATTCTTCGATCAGCGCGCGCGGCGGGCTGAGTTCCTTCATTTCGCGGATGCGCAGATCGTCGGTGTTGTGCTGAGTCATGGGCTGTCTTTTGCGGTGACGGGGTGGGTGATGGTTGGCGAATGCGTGCTCGGGGGCGGCCTCAGTCGCGCGCCGCTACGGCGCGGCCGAGCTGTTCGACCAGCGCGCTGACGCGGGCGTGCTTCATTTTCATCGCCGCCTTGTTGACGATCAGCCGCGAGCTGACGTCGGCGATCTGCAGCAGCGGTTCGAGGCCGTTGGCGCGCAGCGTGTTGCCGGTGTCGACCACATCGACGATCAGGTCGGCGAGGCCGACCAGCGGCGCCAGCTCCATCGAGCCGTAGAGTTTGATGACATCCACCTGGCGGCCGCGCATGGCGAAGTAGCGGTGCGCGCAGTTGACGAATTTGGTGGCCACGCGCAGCCGGCGGTCGCTGTCCAGATCCACCTCCGGGCGGCCGGCGACCATCAGCCGGCAGCGCGCGATGCGCAGATCCAGCGGTTCGTAGAGGCCGTCGCCGCCGTGCTCCATCAGCACGTCCTTGCCGGCGACGCCGATATCCGCGGCGCCGTACTGCACGTAGGTGGGCGCGTCGGTGGCGCGCACGATGAAGACTTTCACGTCCGGCAGGTTGGTATCCAGCACCAGCTTGCGCGAGTGCTCCGGGTCTTCGGCGGGGACGATGCCGGCGGCTTCCAGCAGCGGCAGCGTCTCTTTAAAGATGCGCCCCTTGGAGAGCGCGATGGTCAATGTGTCGTTCACTTTCAATCCGATCAGTGGCGGTGTCGGGTTTCAGTCGCACCGGTGCCGGCGGGCCGAAAAAGCGCTGCCCCGCTGCGCGCCTTTGCGAATCTTTGCGGTTCAGGCCGGCACTCGGCGGATGCTGGCGCCCAGGCCCTGCAGCTTTTCTTCGATGCGCTCGTAGCCGCGGTCGATGTGGTAGATGCGCAGCACCTCGGTCTCGCCGCTGGCCACCAGCCCGGCGAGGATCAGGCAGGCCGAGGCGCGCAGGTCGGTGGCCATCACCGGCGCGCCCTTGAGCTGCTTGACGCCGTGGATGAACGCGGTGTTGCCCTCGACGCGGATGTCCGCGCCCATGCGGCCCAGCTCCGGGGCGTGCATGAAGCGGTTTTCGAACACCGTTTCGGTGATCGCTCCGGCGCCCTCGGCCACTGCGTTGAGCACCGTGAACTGGGCCTGCATGTCGGTGGGGAAGGCGGGATAGGGCGCGGTGCGCAGGTTGATCGCCCGCGGCCGCTGGCCGCGCATGTCGATGCCGATGCAGTCGGCGGAGACGTCGAGATGCGCGCCGGCTTCCTCCAGCTTGAGCAGCACCGCGTCGAGCAGCGTCGGGTCGGTATCGCGGACGCGGATTTTGCCGCCGCTGATCGCCCCGGCGACGAGGAAGGTGCCGGTCTCGATGCGATCCGGCACCACCCGGTAGTGGCAGGCGGTGAGGCGTTCGACGCCGTGAATGGTAATCGTGTCGGTGCCGGCGCCCTCGATGCGCGCGCCCATGGCGATCAGGAAATTGGCCAGGTCGATGACCTCCGGCTCGCGCGCGGCGTTCTCCAGCACCGTGGTGCCCTCGGCCAGGGTGGCCGCCATCATCAGGTTTTCGGTGCCGGTGACGGTGACCACGTCGAGCACCAGCCGCGCGCCCTTCAAACGCTTGCAGCGGGCGCGGATGTAGCCACCTTCGACGTCGATCTGCGCGCCCATCGCGCGCAAGCCCTCGATGTGCACGTCCACCGGCCGCGAGCCGATGGCGCAGCCGCCGGGCAGCGACACCTCGGCCTCGCCGAAGCGCGCCAGCAGCGGGCCGAGAACCAGAATCGACGCGCGCATGGTCTTGACCAGTTCGTAGGGCGCGCAACAGTCGGTGAGGGTGGTCGGGTCGATCTCGATGTTGAGCTTTTCATCGATGGTCAGCGACACCCCCATGCGCCCGAGCAGGGCCATGGTGGTGGTGACGTCGTTGAGGTGCGGCACGTTGGAGATGTGCGCCGTGCCGTCGCACAGCAGCGCCGCGGAGAGGATCGGCAGCACCGCGTTCTTGGCACCGGAAATGCGCACGTCGCCGGCCAGCGGGCGGCCGCCGTGGATGATGAGTTTATCCATGTAGCGGGGTACTCGGTCTGGGCTCGCCGGCGCTGGCCGGCGGCGCTGCAGTGGGCCGCGCGCCGGGGCGGGCGACGGCAAGTGGCGCATGATAGCCGAAGCGGCAGGTGGGCGAAAATCGCCGCCGGGCACGGCCGGAGTCGGTCGGGTTTGGCGGCAGCGGGCCGGCGGTCGCCGGCGGGCTTCAGTTTTCCAGCAGATCCAGCGATTCGCTGGTGCGCGCCATGGCGATCAGCGCCTGCGGCAGGTTGCGAAAGCGGATCTGTCGCCGCCGCCGCCCGGCCTCGGCGCGCCACTCCAGCAGCAGCGCCAGCGCGGCGCTGTTGCAGGCATCCACCGCGGACAGGTCGAGCAGGATCTCGCCGCTACCGGAAAACAGGCGCTCGGTTGCGGCGAAGACGTCCGGCACCGTGTCGAAATCGAGCCGGCCGTGCAGCTCGAAGCGACCAGCTTCGCCGTGCAGTTTCCAGGCGCTCACGATGCTTCGTTCACAGCTTGGCGTTCTTTTCGGCGAGGCTGGCGATCAGCCCGTCGATACCGCTGCGCTGGATCTCCTGGGAAAAGCTGGTGCGGTAGTTGGTCACCAGGCTGATGCCGTCGATGGAGATGTCGTAGATCAGCCAGCCGTCGCGATCGCGCAGCTTGTATTCCACGCCGACGCTCTGGCCGTTGCTCTGGGTGAACTGCGAGCTGACCACGGCGCGGTCTTCACGCGACTGCGGGCGATAGGGGAGGAATTCGATCTTCTGTCCGGAGTACTCGGTCAGCGATTTGGTGTAGGTGCGCACCAGCAGTTTGCGGAATTCGGCGGTCAGCTGCACGCGCTGTTCGCGGCTGGCATCGCGCCAGTTTTTGCCCACCGCCAGCTTGGTCATGGCGTCGAAATCCAGATGCGGCAGGATCAGCTCGGCGACCTTGGCATCGATCTGATCCTGCTTGGCGTCGAGGTCGTCACGGTGCTGGTCGAGAAAGGCGAGCATCTGTTCGGTGTTGTCGCGCACCAGCAGCTGTGCCGGGTGTTCTTCGGCGGCGCCGGCCGGCTTCAGCAGGCTGGCGGCGAGCAGCGCGGCCAGCAGGGCGACGAGGCCGAGCAGGCTGGCGCGGGCACGGAAGAGTGGGCTGGTGATCATGGCTGTGGGTTCTCCGTCGAATCGGTCTGCCGATCGACCGTGGTTGTTTTCGAGGGTGCGATTATTCCGCGGCCTTGCTGAACAGGAACTGACCGATGACCTGCTCCAGCACCAGTGCTGACTGGGTCAGCGCGATTTCGTCACCGGCGCGCAGGTAGTCCTCCTCGGCGCCGGGCTCCAGGCTGATGTACTGCTCGCCCAGCAGGCCGGCGGTGTAGATGCTGGCCGCGGTGTCCAGCGGGAACTGATTGTACTGATCGAACAGGGTCATGGTCACCCGCGCGCGATAGCGTTCGGCGTCGTAATCGATGGCCGAGACGCGACCCACCAGCACGCCGCCAGCGGTCACCGGCGCGCGCGTTTTGAGGCCGCCGATGTTTTCGAACCAGGCGTTCACGCGGTAGCCGTCGCCATCGCCGAGCTGGGTCAGGTTACTGACCTGCAACGAGAGCACGAACAGCGCGGCTATGCCCAGCGCCATAAAGAGCCCCACCGAGATTTCCGTACTGCGCTTGTTCATCATCTACTCCAAGGTACCCGCGGCGCGTATTCAGTTGCCGAACATCAGCGCGGTGAGCACGAAATCCAGACCCAGGACGTACAGCGAGGCGTGCACCACGGTGCGCGTGGTGGCGCGCGCCACGCCCTCCGAGGTGGGCACGCAATCGCAGCCCTCGAAGATGGCGATCCAGCTCACCACGAAGCCGAACACCACGCTTTTGACGACGCCATTCATGATGTCGTCGGCGAAATCCACACTGGCCTGCATCTGCGACCAGTAGGCGCCGTCATCGACGCCGAGCAGCGACACCCCGACCAGGTAGCCGCCGTAAACGCCGATGGCGCTGAACATCGCCGCCAGCAGCGGCAGGGCGATGAAGCCGGCGAGAAATCTTGGCGCGAAGACCCGCTGATAGGGGTCGACGGCCATCATCTCCAGCCCGGCGAGCTGCTCGGTGGCCTTCATCAGGCCGATCTCCGCGGTCAGCGCCGAGCCGGCGCGGCCGGCGAACAGCAGTGCGGTGACCACCGGCCCCAGTTCGCGCACCAGGGTCAGTGAAACCACCACGCCGAGCGACTCCTCGGCGCCGAAATCGACCAGCGTGTAGTAGCCCTGCAGGGCCAGCACCATGCCCACGAACAAGCCGGCGACGGCGACGATCGACAGGGTCAGCACGCCGACGGCGTGGATCTGCTGCAGCAGCAGGCCGGGGCGCGGCAGCAGCGCCGGCAGCCCGGCGAGGGTGCGCAGCAGAAACAGTCCGCCGCGGCCGAGGCGCTCGCAGCCCTCGATGCCGCTGCGGCCGAGGCGCGCGAGGGCGTCGCCGAGGTGCTGCGAACTCATCGCTCGACGCCCTCGCCGGGGCGTCTGCCTGATCCGGCGCCCGGCCCGGTATCCGGCCCGCCATCGGGCAGCTGGCCGAACAGGTCGAGGGCGTAATCCGCGGCCGGGTACTGGAACGGCACCGGGCCATCGGCGCGGGCGTTGACGAACTGCTCGACCCAGGGCGAGCCGGCGTCTTCGAGCTCATCCGGCGTGCCCTGGCCGACCACTTCGCCGTCGGAGATGATGTACACGTAATCGGCGATCGACAGGGTCTCGCGGACATCGTGCGAGACCACCACGCTGCACAGCCCGAGGGCATCGTTGATGGTGTGGATCAGCTTCACCAGCACGCCCATCGAGATCGGGTCCTGACCGGTGAAGGGCTCGTCGTACATGATCATCATCGGATCCAGCACCAGCGCGCGGGCCAGCGCCACGCGCCGTGCCATGCCGCCGGACAGCTCCGCCGGCATCAGCTCGCGAGCGCCGCGCAGGCCCACCGCGTGCAGGCGGGTCAGCACCAGATGGCGGATCAGCCGATCGGGCAGCCGGGTGTGTTCGCGCAGCGGGAAGGCGACGTTGTCGTAGACCGACAGATCGGTGAGCAGCGCGCCGCTCTGAAAGAGCATGCCCATGCGCTTGCGCAGGCGATACAGCTCGCGCCGGCGCAGGCGGTGGACGTCTTCGCCATCGAAGGAGATGGTGCCCGCGTCCGGTGTCAGCTGCGCGCCGATCAGCTTGAGCAGGGTGGTCTTGCCGGAGCCGGAGGGACCCATGATGGCGGTGACCTGCCCGCGGCGGATGTCGAGATCGACGCCACGGAAGATCGGCCGGCCGTTGCGCGAAAAGTGCAGGCCGCGGATCTCCACCAGTGCGGGTGCGGGCTTGTTCAAGCGGTGCCTTGGGTTGGTGATTTGTTCGGGAGCACGCGAGCGCGCAAGTCTCTGTGAGGGCAGGGATAGAGTCAACCAAACCTTGGCGATCGGTCATCGTTACCGGCTGGCCGGGTGGCGCCAAATCGCTGGCGGGCGGTGGTGGCGATTGGCTACACTGCGCGACTTTGCACGACGCCCGCCGGGCGGCGCGATTTGGTCCCACACATTATGTGCCAGCAATACCCCCGCCATTTTATCATTGCCCTGTTGATCGCTGTGCTGCCGGCCCTGCTCGGCGGCTGTGCCAGCAACCGTCCGGGCGCTATCGAGGCCGACCCCTGGGAGGGTTTCAATCGCGCGGTTTACGATTTCAACCACGATTTTGACGGCCTGCTGCTGAAGCCGGCGGCGCAGGGCTATCGGGCGGTGACGCCGGATCTGATCGAGGCCGGGGTGAGCAATTTCTTCAGCAACATCGACGACTTTTTCGTCACCATCAACGGCCTGCTGCAATTCAAGTTCGGTCAGGCACTGAGCGATGGCGGCCGGCTGTTGCTCAACAGCACCGTGGGCCTCGCCGGGCTGATCGACGTGGCCACGCCCCTGGGGCTGGTCAAGCACAACGAGGATTTCGGCCAGACGCTCGGCTACTGGGGCGTGCCCAGCGGCCCCTATCTGATACTGCCCTTTCTCGGCCCGAGCACCGTGCGCGACACCGGCGGGCGCTTTGTCGACGCCCAGTATTCACCGCTGCTGGCGGTCGAAGAGGGGCGGCGCCAGCAGCTGGTGCTGGCCAATACCGTGAGTACCCGCGCCGCGCTGCTGGGTGCCGACAGCGTGCTGCAGGCCGCAGCGTTCGATCCCTACAGTTTTGTCCGCGATGCCTGGTTGCAGCGTCGCCGCCAATTGGTCGAGGACGCTCCCGCTGGCGCCAGCGCCGGGCGCGGCGCTGCGCAGGCAGGTGCCGCCGACGACCGCGGCGTGAACCCGGGCGACGAACTGGACGAGCTGGACGAACTGGACGAACTGGACGAACTGGACGAACTGGACGAACTGGACGAACTGGACGAACTGGACCGGCTCGAAGCCAGCGAAGTGTCCGCTGCCGAGTAGTGAGGCTGGCTATGGCGTGAGTGGCGCGTCGCGGCTATGGTCTTGGCTTGGCACATGGCCGGCGCGGGGCGCGCGACGGCAGACAATGCGGTGAGCATGCAACCCGATTCCGCCGGCAATTCCCGACCTATCCGCGCTGAGCCAGCGCGAGCGCAGCGGCAGCTCGCCGCCCTCGGCGTCGCGGCCAGTGCCGCGGCGATGATCTGCGCCGCGTTGGCCGGGGTGTATCCGGGGCGCGGCCTGCTCGCCGGGCTCGCCGCCGCAGCGGCGCTGATCGCTCTGGTCGCCGTGCTGGCAGCGTTGCGCAGGCCGGCCTGGGCTGCGGCGGCGCCATCGCCGCCGCCGTTCGCCGACGATTTCGCCGCGGTCACCCTGCAGTCGGTGGTCGATGGGGTGATCGCCACCGACGCCCGGGGCCGCGTCCACTACCTCAATCGCAGCGCCGAGTCGCTCACCGGCTGGCCGCTGGATGAGGCTGTCGGGCGGCCGCTGGGCGAGATCTTTCGCGTCATGCGCGGCAGTGATCGCAGCCTGGTTGAAGAGCCGGCCGCAGAGACGCTGCGCAGCGGTCAGCCGAGTCAGTTCGAGGGCAGTGCGGTGCTGCTGGTACGCGACGGCAAGCCGCTGCCGATCGACGCATCAGTGACCGCCCTGCGCGTCGGCGAGGGCCAGTCGGATGGCCTGAATCGCAGCTCACAGGAGGGGCCGGTGCTGGGCGCGGTAGTCACCTTCCGCGACGTGGAAAAAGAGCGCGAGCTATCCAGCAAGCTGGCTTATCAGGCGCGCCACGACGTCCTCACCGGGCTGTACAACCGCAATGAATTCGAATATCGGCTGAACCTGCTGTTCCAGTCGGCGCGCAGCCTGCGACGCGAGCACGCCCTGCTGTACATCGATCTGGACCAGTTCAAAGTGGTCAATGACAGCTGCGGCCATCTCGCCGGCGATGCCCTGCTCAAGCAGCTGACCGCGCTGCTGCAGCGCGAGGTGCGCAACCGCGATACGCTGGCGCGCCTCGGCGGCGATGAATTCGGCGTGCTGCTCGAACAGTGCAGCGTCGAAGACGCCACGCGCATCGCCGACCAGCTGCTGCACACCATCCAGAACTTTCGCTTTAGCTGGAAGGACAAGACCTTCAACGTCGGCGCCAGCATCGGCCTGGTGCGCATCGATGCGCAGAGTGAGGGCGTTCCCCATCTGATGGCCGCGGCCGACAGCGCCTGCTACGCAGCCAAGGATGCCGGGCGCAATCGCATTCGCGCCTACAGCGATGACGACGTCCAGCTGAGCCTGCGCGACAGCGAGCTGCAGTGGGTTTCGCGGCTCACCCGGGCGATGGAGGAAGGGCGCCTGCGGCTGTATTGCCAGCGCATCCAGCCGCTCGCCGCAGGCGGCGACAGCGGCCAGCACTACGAGGTGCTGCTGCGCCTTGAAGAGGGCGGCGAGCTGATCTCCGCACAGGCTTTTCTGCCCGCTGCGGAGCGCTACAACATGGTTGCGCGGATCGACCGCTGGGTGATCTCGCACACCCTCGATTGGCTGCAGAGTAGCCCCGCACACCTGCAACAGCTGGCGCTGTGTTCGATCAACCTGTCCGGCCAGTCGGTGGGCGACAGGCAGTTTCTCGACTACGCCGTCGAGCAGTTGCGCAGCCATGCGGTGCCGACCGAAAAGCTCTGTTTTGAGATCACCGAGACCGCGGTGATCGCCAACATGGGCCACGCCATCGACTTTATGACCCGGCTGCGCGAGCTGGGCTGTCGCTTCGCGCTGGATGATTTCGGCTCGGGCCTGTCCTCTTTCGGCTATCTCAAGGATCTGCCGGTGGATATTCTCAAAATCGACGGCAGCTTCGTGCGGGACATGCTGGACGACCCGATCAACGCCGCCATCGTGCGCTCGATCAACGATATCGGCCAGGTGATGGGCAAGCGCGTGGTGGCCGAGTACGTCAGCCGCGCCGAGCTGGCCGACGAGCTGCGCGGGCTGGGTGTCGACTACGCCCAGGGCAACTGGCTGCACCGGCCGCAGGCGCTCAGCGAGCTGCTGCCGGCGGCGGCGGCTGCGGACAGCGAGCGCGCCTAGTCGCTCGCCGAAGCTTTTCGCCGCAGGCGCATCCTGTGCGCGCCGTCACATTAGTCAAACTTTGCAGCCGGACCCATTGCGCCTTGTCGCCTGCGCCGTTGAGCGGCTTTCGAGCGCCCGTCGGGCGCGGCGCGGCGATCCGTGCCTTGCAATCCGCGCGCCGCGCGACTTACATTGCGCGGCCGCCACCACCGACGCCGCAGCCACACCATGCTCACAGCCATCGCCGCCGTCATCCTCGGTTTCATCCTGCTGGTGTGGAGTGCCGAGCGCTTCGTCAGCGGCGCCGCCGGTCTCGCCATCGATCTTGGTATCTCGCCGCTGATCATCGGTCTGACCATCGTCGGCTTTGGCACTTCGGCGCCGGAAATCCTCATCTCCACGCTGTCCGCCTGGCAGGGCAATCCGGGCCTGGCGGTGGGCAATGCGCTGGGTTCGAACATCGCCAATCTGGCACTGATCCTCGGCGCCGCGGCGCTGATCGCGCCGATGGCGGTGGATTCGAAGGTCCTGCGCCGCGAGATGCCGGTGCTGGTCGGCGTCATGCTGCTCACCCTGCTGCTGCTGTTCGACCTGCGCCTCGACGAGTTCGACGGCGGCCTGCTGCTGCTGACGCTGCTGCTGGTGATGGGTTGGCTGGTGCGTCAGGGCATGGCCAAGGACGGCCGCGACGAACTGCTGGAGAGCGAGTTCGCCGAGGAAATCCCGCGCGACATGTCCATCGGCCGGGCGCTGTTCTGGCTGGTGGTCGGCCTGCTGGTGCTGGCCGGCAGCTCGCGCATGCTGGTCTGGGGCGCGGTGGAGATCGCCGAGTGGCTGGGCCTGCCGGATCTGATCATCGGCCTGTCGATCGTCGCCATCGGCACCAGCCTGCCGGAGCTGGCGACCTCGGTGGCCGCGGCGCTCAAGCGCGAGCACGGCATCGCCCTGGGCAATGTGATCGGCTCCAACATCTTCAACAGCCTCGCGGTGCTCGGCCTGCCGGGGCTGATCGCGCCGCACGACATCGATATCGCCGTGCTCTGGCGCGACATGAGCGTGCAATTCGTGCTGGTTCTGCTGGTGATCGGCATGTCGCTGTCGCGTGGCGGCCACGGTCGCATCAGCCGGGTGCAGGGTGGCATACTGCTGACACTGTTCTTCGGCTACCAGAGTCTGCTGTTCCTGCTGCCATGAGCGACATCCCGGCCGCGGATTCCGATCCGACCGCGGCAACCCCGATCGACCCCGATCAGCGCCGCCGCCTGTTCGCCATGGCGTGCGCGGTGCTCGATACCGAAGCCGCCGCCATCGTCGATCTCAAAGCGCGCATCGACGAGCGCTTCCTGCGCGCCTGCGAGCTGCTGCTGACCTGCCGCGGGCGGGTGGTGGTCTCGGGCATGGGCAAATCCGGGCACATCGCCGGCAAGATCGCCGCCACCCTGGCCAGCACCGGCAGCCCGGCGTTTTTCGTCCACCCCGGCGAGGCGGCGCACGGCGATCTGGGCATGATCCGCGGCGATGACGTGGTCATCGCCATCTCCAATTCCGGCGAGACCGCAGAGCTGCTCACCGTGCTGCCGCTGCTGCTGCAGCTGGGCGTGCCGCTGATCAGCCTCACCGGCCGCGCCGGCTCGACGCTGGCGCGCGCGGCCAGCGTCAACCTCGATGTCTCGGTGGCGCGCGAGGCCTGCCCGCTGGGGCTGGCGCCGACCGCCAGCACCACGGCGACCCTGGCGATGGGCGATGCGCTGGCCGTGGCGCTGCTCGAATCGCGCGGCTTCACCGCCGAGGACTTCGCCCTCTCGCACCCCGGCGGCAGCCTCGGCCGGCGGCTGCTGCTGCGGGTCGGCGACGTGATGGCCAGCGGCGACGCGGTGCCGGCGGTGGCGCCGCACACGCCGCTGCGCGACGCGCTGCTGGAGATGAGCGCCAAGGGCCTGGGGATGACCGCGATCACCGGCGCCGACGGCGCGCTGCTCGGCGTGTTCACCGACGGCGACCTGCGCCGCGCGCTGGATCGCGGCATCGACGTGCACGCCACGCCCATCGAGCAGCTGATGACCCGCGCGCCGCAGACCGCGCGCGTCGAAGCGCTGGCCGCCGAGGCGCTGGCGCTGATGGAGCGGCGCGCGATCAACGCCCTGCCGGTGCTCGATGGCGAGCAGCGCCTGTGCGGCGCGCTCAACATGCACGCCCTGCTGCGCGCCGGGCTGGCCTGAGATGTGGCACTGGCGCGCCCGCCGCCCGCGCGGCAACATCGAGCCGAACACGGGAGCCACAGATGGATGCGATTGAGCGCGCCAAAGCTATTCGGCTGGTGATCTTCGACGTCGACGGCGTGCTCACCGACGGTGGCCTGTACTTCGACGACGACGGCCGCCAGTACAAGCGTTTCCACTCGCGCGACGGCCACGGCCTGCGCATGCTCGGCGACGCCGGCCTGCAGACCGCGATCCTCACCGGGCGCCGCTCCGGGGTGGTCGAACACCGCGCCCGCGAGCTGCGCATCGATCACGTCATCCAGGGCCAGCGCGAAAAGCTGCCGGCCTTCGTCGAGCTTTGCCAGCGGCAGGGGCTGACCGCCGAGCAGACCGCTTACATGGGCGACGACCTGCTCGATCTGCCGGTGATGCGCCGCTGCGGACTGGCGCTGGCGGTGGCCGACGCGCATCCGCTGGTGCGCCAGCACGCCCACTGGCTGAGCCACTGCAACGGCGGCGGCGGCGCGGTGCGCGAGGCCTGCGAATTCATCCTCCGCGCCCAGGGCCGGCTGGAAGCCGCGCTCGCCCGCTGGCTGGACTGAATCAGCGGTGCCCTCGCTGAACAACATCGCCCTGTTTGCCCTGCTGGTGGTGGCGGTGATTTCGCTGATCTGGGAGCGGCCGGCGCCACCGCCGCGGCAGGATGCCGAGCCATCGATGGCCGAGCGGCGCAGCGATTACTACCTCGAAGACTTCCGGATTACCGAGTACGGCGCCGACGGCCGCCCGGCACAGGTGCTGGCCGGGCGCACGCTGACCCACTACCCGGCCGACGACACCGCCGACCTCGAAGCCCCCGAGCTGTCGCTGAGCCGCCCCGGCGCGCCGCGCTGGACAGCCAGGGCCGAGCAGGGCTGGCTGAGCCCCGGCGGCGAGCGCATCCGCCTGCAGGGCAAAGTTGTTATGATGCGCCATGCCGCGCCGGACAGCCCGCCACTGCGCATCGAAACCGAGCGACTGGAACTGCACACCGGCGACGAAACCCTGCACAGTGACGCCGCGGTGGCCATTATCGGAGCCAACTGGCGGGTCGACGCAGTGGGCCTCGAATCCGATCTCAAAACCCGCCGATTGACCCTGATGCACGAGGTGCGTGGCCACTATGAACCGCAAGCCGACACCGACTGATCCGCAGCCCGCCGCCGCGGCGCTCGCCCCGCCTGTCCTGCTCGGCCTGGCCGCATTGCTCGCTCTGGCCGCGTGGCTGGCGCCGGGCATCGCCGCGGCTGCCGAGGCCGATCGCAGCCAGCCCATCGAAGTGCGCGCCGACCGCTCGCATTTCGATGAACTGCAGGGCCTGCAGACGCACACCGGGGATGTGGTCATCACCCAGGGCTCGCTGCGCATCGAAGCCGACGAGATCGTCATCAAACTGGCCAACGGCGCACTGCACAGCATCGATGCCAGCGGCGCGCCGACGACCTTCCGCCAGCTCGACGATCTCGGTCGCGAGGTGCGCACGCGCAGCCGGAAGATGCACTACGCGACCGGCGACGGCCTGCTGCTGCTCACCGGCGACGCGCATCTCAGCCAGCCGGGACGCGAACTCAGCGGTGAGCGCATCGAATACCACGTCGATGCACAGACGGTCAGCGCCGATGGCGGCGGCGATGAAGGCGGCGAGCGCGTGCGCATCGTTATCCAGCCGCCGCCGCCGGCCGACTCCGAGGGTGGCGGTGCGGCGACGGACGCGCAATGAAGCTGCTGCAGGCCGAGGGGCTGAAAAAAGCCTACCGCAAGCGACAGATTCTCGATGGCGTTTCGCTGCGCGTGCACGCCGGCGAAGTGGTCGGCCTGCTCGGTCCCAACGGCGCCGGCAAGACCACCTGCTTTTACATGGTGGTCGGTCTGGTGGCGCCGGATGCCGGGCGCATCCTGCTCGATGGCGAGGACATCACCACCGCGCCGATGCACCTGCGCGCGCGCCGCGGCGTCGGTTATCTGCCGCAGGAGGCCTCGGTATTTCGCAAGCTGTCGGTGGCCGACAACATCCGCGCGATCCTCGAATTGCGCCGCGATCTCGACGCCAAGTCGCGCCACGAGCAACTGGAGACGCTGCTCGATGAGCTGCAGATCGAACACATCCGCGACAGTGACGGCATCAGCCTCTCGGGCGGCGAGCGCCGCCGCGTGGAGATCGCCCGGGCGCTGGCCGCGGCGCCGCAGTTCATCCTGCTCGACGAGCCCTTCGCCGGCGTCGATCCGATCTCGGTGATCGAGATTCAGCGCATCGTCGCCCATCTGCGCGGTCGCGGCATCGGCGTGCTGATCACCGACCACAACGTGCGCGAGACGCTGGGCATCTGCGAGCGCGCTTATATCCTCTCCGGCGGCGAGGTGATCGCCGAGGGCGACGCCGAGGCGATCCTCGCCAACGAGCAGGTCAAGCAGGTCTATCTGGGTAGCGATTTTCGTCTCTGAGCGGTGTGGGCGGCACTGGTACGCTGGATGAGATGTCGCCGACAAATTTCGTGCCAGAATACTCGGGGACGTTGCATTGCACGCCTGAGGCGCCATAATCGAGGCGTGCTCGGAATTTTCTCGGAAGCGGCAATAACAATAATATATCGCCGTAAATTCAAAGACTTGTTGTATCAATGCGGCTTTCTGGCGGGTCCGTTTTCGGTCCGTCGAGAGAAGCCCGCGAATGCTCGGGAAGCAGCCTCGACCAAACCATGAAGCAGTCGCTACAGCTCAAGATGGGCCAGCAGTTGGCCATGACGCCGCAACTTCAGCAGGCGATTCGTCTGTTGCAGTTGTCGACGCTGGAGCTGCAGGGCGAGATTCAGGAAGCGCTGGAGTCGAACCCGATGCTGGAGCTGGTCGAGGACCGCGGCGACGGTGCCGACGCCAGCGATTCCGCAGGCGGTGTCCAGGAGGCGCCGCGCGACGCGGCCGCTGAGCGCGGAGATGATGGCGGCGATACCGGAAGCGCCGAGGCCGCCGAGGCCGCCGAGGCCGCCGATGCCGCGGATAACGCCGCGCGCGAGACCGCCGAAATGGCCGACAGCGAGCGCACCATGGAAATGGAGCAGCAGCGCGAGATTCCCGAAGACCTGCCGGTGGACAGCGGCTGGGACGATGTCTACGACCCGGGCTACAGCGCTGCGCGCAGTGATGAGCCACAGCGCGATTTCACCGAGTACACCAGCAGTGGCGAGGGCAATCTGCAGGATCATCTGCTGGAGCAGATGCACCTGCAATCGCTGGGTGAGGGCGACCGCACCATCGCTACGGTGTTGATCGAATCCATCGACGACAGCGGTTATCTGGCCCAGCCGCTGGAGCAGATCCTCGACGGCATCAACGCCGAGCGCGACGCCGGGCTGGAGCCCGTCGAACTCGATGAGCTGGAGGCGGTGCTGCACCTGATCCAGCAGTTCGACCCGCCGGGCTGCGGCGCGCGCGGCCTGGTCGAATGCATGCTGCTGCAGTTGCGCGCCATGCCGATGGACCCGGTGGTGCAGCGCGCCTGCCTGCTGGTGGAGGAACACATCGATCTGCTCGCCAGCCACGATTACGCGCGCCTGGGCCGCCTGACCAGGCTCAGCGAGGCGCAACTCGCCGAGGCGGTGGCGCTGATCCGCTCGCTCAATCCGCGGCCCGGCGCGCAGATCGCCGGCAGCCAGGCACAGTACGTGGTGCCGGACGTCTTCGTGAAGAAGGTCAAGGGGGTATGGCTGGTTGAGCTGAACCCGGATATCGCCCCCAGGCTGGGCATCAGCAGCCTCTACGCCGGGATGGTCAAACGCGCCGACAAGAGCGCCGACAACACCTTCCTGCGCAATCATCTGCAGGAGGCGCGCTGGTTCATCAAGAGTCTGCAGAGCCGCAACGAGACGCTGCTGCGGGTGGCGACGGCGATCGTCGAGCGCCAGCGTGGCTTTCTGGAATTCGGCGATGAGGCGATGAAGCCGATGGTGCTGCGCGACATCGCCGAGAAACTGGAGATGCACGAGTCGACGATTTCACGGGTGACAACCCAGAAGTATATGCACACTCCGCGTGGCATTTTTGAGTTCAAGTACTACTTTTCAAGTCATGTTTCGACTGCTGATGGTGGCGAGTGCTCGGCCACCGCAATCCGTGCGATGATCCGCAAACTGATTGCCGAGGAGAGCGCCCAAAGACCCTTGAGCGACAGTAAAATTGCGAGCACACTGGTTGAAAACGGCATCAAGGTCGCGCGCCGCACGGTCGCCAAATACCGTGAGGCGATGGCCATTCCGCCTTCCAGCGAACGCAAGCGGCTGATGTGATCCCCGCGGCTGCCACGGCCATTGCCGGCCGGCCCGGATCACTACAGCCACCACCAGCCGAAGGAGAGCTGATAGCGAAATTTTTGCCCCAGTCGCCGCCGATACCCACCTCGCCATCGCAGATGCGCAGCACGGAAATTACACAGGGGTGAGGTCGAAGGGGTCGCGCGACTGCGGCAGCCACGGCGCGATCGCCATCGCGGCTCGCGCCCACCCGCAACCACTGAGGAGTAAAGGTATGAATCTGACAGTTACGGGTCATCACGTGGACGTCACCCCCGCCCTGCGTGCCTATGTTGAGGAGAAGATGGAGCGACTCGAAAGGCACTTCGACAATGTTACCGACATCCGGGTCATCCTCAGCGTCGAGAAGCTGCGCCAGAAGGCGGAGGCCAAGATCAACGTCAGCGGCGGACACCTGTTCGCGGACACCGTAGATGGCGATATGTACGCCGCCATCGACCTGCTAACTGACAAGCTCGACCGCCAGGTCATTCGCCACAAAGAAAAACTCAAGGATCACCACCGCGGCGTCAAAGAGCGCGTTTTCGAATAGTCTTCGACCTTCCTTGACCTTTGGCCACCCCCACTGTACAACCCCGCCACATCGTGGGGGTGGCCAAGGCAATACCCCTCTCCAGTGAAGCACCGCAAATAAACCACCCCGAAGACCTGTCATGATCGATATCGCTGAACTGCTGACGGTTGAGCGGATCTGCTGCAACGCCGATGTCGCCAGCAAGAAGCGGGCATTCGAGCGATTGGCGGAGATCTTGGCCGCCAGCGATGTGGCAGTGCACGACGAGCGGGAGATCTTCGACGCTCTGAACGGCCGCGAGCGCCTCGGCAGCACCGGGCTCGGCCACGGCGTCGCTCTGCCGCACGGGCGCATGCCCGGCTTGCAGCAGCCGTTGGCCGCGGTGCTGACCCTGACCGCGGGCATCGATTTCGACGCCCCCGACGATCAGCCGGTGGATCTGCTGTTCGGCCTGTTGATGCCGGAGGACTGCAACGAGCAGCACCTGCAGATACTCGCCGCGCTGGCCGGCATGTTCAGCGATGCCGCCTTGCGCGAGCGCTTGCAGCAGTGCACCGACGCGCGGGCGTTGCTCGCTGCCATCGCCGATTGGCAGGCGGGCGCCGTGCCGCCGAAATCCGCCTAGACGCTCGTCCGGTGGCTGCCTGGCGACGCCTCGGTGGGCGCCGTACAGGTATCAA
>CBFCYW010000041.1:0-27423 GCA_965602395.1 uncultured Chromatiales bacterium | reverse complement strand
ATCGCCATCGCCATCGCCATCGCCATCGCCCGCTACGGCAGCGGCTGCGCTGGCAGCATCCTCCCAGCGCAGCCAATGCTCGCTGATCAGCACCCGGCTGCGCCAGCTGCCGACACCCGGCTCGAACTCTTCGAACCACAGCTCGATGGCCCGCTCGGTGGGCCGCTCGGCGCGCGAAGCCATCGGCGCAAGCAGAGAAAAAGCCAGCAGCAGCACCGCGGCCGGCACCACAACACGGCGCGGTTCAGGCATCGTAGGCATCCATCTGCGCATTGAATTCACGCTCCAGAGCGATGAGATCGTCGATCTCCAGTTGAGTAAAACCGGCCTGCAGGCGCGCCACCTCGTCGAAGGGACCGGCCAGATAGCCGCGGCTGTGCTCGCGCAGCAGGCGGCGAAAAGTCTCGCGCGGCTCCAGCTGGCGGCGCGCGCACTGCTGGCGGAACCAGCGGTTGCCGATCGCCACGTGGCCGATCTCGTCGCGCTGGATCAGGGCCAGTATCTCCACCGCGCGGGCGTCGCCGGCGGCGCCGACACGCTGCATGATCCCCGGCGTCACGTCCAGCCCGCGCGCCTCCAGCACGCGCGGCACCAGCGCCATCCGCACCAGCGGGTCGAAATCGGTCTTCAGCGCCATCTCCCACAGGCCGTTGTGCGCCGGCAGCGCGCCGTAGTGCGAGCCCAGCGATTCGAGGTGCGCGGCCATCAGCTCGAAGTGCAGCGCCTCTTCGAGCGCCACCCGCAGCCAGTCGCGATAGTAGCCGCGCGGCATGGCAACGAAACGATACAGCGCATCCAGCGCCAGATTGATGGCGTTGAATTCGATGTGCGCGATGGCGTGGTACAGGGCGATGCGCCCGGCCGGGCCACCGAGCCTGCGCCGCGGCAGCTCGCGCACCGCCACCAGCTGCGGGCGCTCGGGACGGCCGGGGATCTCGATGCGCAGGGCGCGGTGCTGGCGATCGACGCGCAGCTCACCGGCCTGCCAGCGGGCGTCGAGCGCGCGCACCGCGGCGACCTTGGCCGCCGGCTCGCAGCTCATCAGCGCCGCTTGCGCCGCGCGCTGCAGGCTGTCGCGCTCAGCCACGGCCGCCCCCCGCCGGGCGCTGCAACTGGCGGAACAACTCGCGGCTTTTCAACGGCCGCTCGCCCAGATGCGGGCGCAGCATCGCGCGCAACAATGGCTTGGCCTCGCGCAGTACCCGCGGGTCATCGAACCGCCCGGCGGCCAGCGCCAGCAGGCTGCGCCCGGAGACGCACAGCCGCTGGCCGGCCGCCGCCACCGGGCCGCTCTCAACCAGATAGCCGTAGTCGCGATCGGCCACCACCGGCGCGCCGTCGGCGGTGCAATCCAGCGGCGGCGCGTAGCCCAGTCGCTCCAGCAGCGCCAGCTCGAAACGGCGCAGGATCTGCTCGCTGGGCAGTTCGCCGCGCAGCCCGGCGAGGCTCTCGGCGTAGAGTTCACAGACGCCCTCCAGCGGATCGTCGCGCTGCAACAGGCGCAGCAGCAGCTCGTTGAGGTAGTAGCCGCACAGCAGCCGCTCGCCGGCGAGCGGCCGCCAGGGTTCGGCCTCCTCGACACCGGTCAGCGTGCGCAGTTCGCCGCGGCCGCTCCACGACAGCAGCAGCGCGCGCCAGGGTTCGAGCAGCGCGCGCCGCGATGAGCGCTTGCCGCGCACGCCGCGAGCGACGATGCCGACGCGGCCGTGCTCGGCGCTCAACACCTCCAGCAGCAGGCTGCTGTCGCGGTAGTCGCGACGGTGGAGTACGTAGGCGGGCTGTAGCTGGACTGCATTCATCGGCAGAACTTGCCACGCCGAAGCCGGCGATGCAGCAGATTTGATGCCGCGGATTCAAGTCCACAGCGCAGATCGGCCCTGGGGAAGCTCTGCAAAACGCAGCGAGCGCAGCCCGACCAAGGCGGAAACAGGCGAAAAAGCGCAGTTTACGCAGGGTAAATGAGCATTTTGAGCCTGTTTCCAACGCTGGCCGGCTAAGCGCAGCAGTTGCAGAGCTTCCCTAGCGATAGCTGCGCATCACCCCGACCAGCACGCCCTGCAATTCGACGCGGTGCGCCGCGTAGCGCATCGGCGCCATGGCGCTGTTATCCGGGATCAGCTCGACCATGAAGCGGTCGTCGCACTTGCCCAGGCGCTTGAGGGTGGCCTCGGAACGATCCACCAGGGCGACGACGATATCCCCCTCGCGCGGCGATACGGATTTGTCGATGATCACCGTGTCGCCGTCGAGAATGCCGGCGTCGATCATCGATTCGCCGGTGACGCGCAGCGCGTAGCGCGTCGGGCCGACGAAAAATTCGGCGAGGTTGAAGCGCTCCTCGCCGGGGATCGCCTCGATCGGCCGCCCGGCGGCGATCTGCCCGAGCAGCGGGATCTCGTAGCGCGACAGGGCTTCGACCTCACCGCCCGGGCCGAGGCGCAGGCCGCGCCAGCCGCGGTGCTCGCGCTGCAGGTAATCCTTGTCGATCAGTGCCTGCACGTGGCGGTGCACGCTGCCGCGCGAGCGCTGGCCCAGGGCGGCGGCGATCTCCGCCAGGGTGGGTGCGCGCTCCTCGCGCTCGAGGTGGTCCCTCACGCAATCGAAGACGCGTTGTTCAGGCTCGCTGAGCATGCTGGTCTCTCCGGCGTGGTTGTCGCGCCAGAGTAGAAAACATTTTGAGAACATTCAAGCGCCACGGCAAACGGCTACGGCTGGCGACGCGAGGCGTCGGGCGCAGAACCGTCGCAGTCGGTTGCGGCTACGATTCACCGTGCGCTTGTAATACCATTCGCGCCCCCGGTCGAGTGCCCGTCGCAACCGCGATCTGCGCGCCCGACTTCAGCGAGAACCAACCCGGCTTCAGTGAGAGCCAACATGGAACAGCAATACACCGACATCATCCGCGCGCTGGGTGAAGATCTCGACCGCGACGGACTGCGCGACACCCCCAAACGCGCCGCCAAGGCGATGCGTTTTCTCACCCACGGCTATGCGCAGACGCTGGATGAAGTGGTCAACGGCGCGATTTTCGATTCCGATGCCAGCGAGATGGTGATCGTTCGCGACATTGAGCTGTACTCGCTGTGCGAGCACCACCTGCTGCCGTTCATCGGCAAATGTCACGTCGCCTATCTGCCGCAGGGCAAGGTCATCGGCCTGTCGAAGATTGCGCGCATCGTCGATATGTACGCGCGCCGCCTGCAGATTCAGGAAAATCTGACCAAGCAGATCGCCGATGCGGTGGACGCAGTCACCGGCGGCGGCGGCGTCGCCGTGGTCATCGAGGCCAAGCACCTGTGCATGATGATGCGCGGCGTGGAAAAGCAGAATTCGATGATGACCAGCTCGGTGATGCTCGGCCGCTTCCGCAGCGATTTCAATACACGCAGCGAATTTCTGCGCCTGATCAACCGCGGCTGAGCGCCCGCCTCGCTCACGGCCGGCAACCGCAGCGGGGAGATTATCGACCCGTTCCAAGCCAGCCGCTGGCTACGCCACAACCCGAGCGGATAGCGCCACAGCCGACTGCGAGCCGCCGTTACTATGCACCAATAGCCATTTTTTCAAGGATATGCCATCTCCGGCCGCTGCTTTATCTATAATGCCGCGCCCGCCCGCCGCCATGCGGGTTCTCGCAGCACAAAGGATGGCTAGTCCGAAAACTACAGATGGCAGGCAGTCTCAAACATCTATTGCGCCACAGCAGCATCTACCTGCTCGGGAACCTGCTCAACCGTCTCGGCGCTTTTCTATTATTGCCGCTGTACACCAATCTGCTCACCCCGAGCGAATACGGCTCGCTGGAAATTCTCTATTCGCTGACCTCGGTGATGGCGGTGCTGCTCGGCGCCGGTCTGTCACATGCCACGCTGCGTTTCTACTTCGACTACAGCGAACAGCATGAGCGCAACCGGGTAATTATCACCAACCTGCTGGTGAGCAGCGTGTTCGCCATCGCCGGCTGCCTGCTGGCCTTCGCATTCGACGAAAGTCTGACCCTGCTGCTGCTCGACGATATCAACTATCTGCACGCCTTCCAGCTGGCGCTGCTGGTGATCTTCTTCGAGCTGACCGCCGAGGTGCTGTTCGCCTACATCCGCGCCCAGGAGCGCTCGGTGTTCTTCGTGGTGGTCTCGGCCTGTCGCCTGGCGGTACAGCTGGCCGCCACCTGGTACTTTCTCGCCCATCTGGATCGCGGCGTCGAGGGCGTGCTCAACGCCAATCTGTTCAGCGTGCTGGTCACCTGGCTGGGTCTCGGCGTGCTGACCGTGCGCGAGTGCGGCCTGCGCACCGATAGGCGCATCATCAAGCCGATCCTTCATTACAGCCTGCCGTTTGCGGTCAGCGCGCTGATCCTGTCGGTGCAGAGCAATGCCGACCGCTTCATCCTCAAGGAATTCGCAGGCTTCGCCGAGGTCGGCCTGTACGGTCTGGCGCTGCGCTTCGCGCTGCTGCTGCGGTTCTTGCTGGTGGAGCCGCTGTCGAAGAGCTACGGGCCCTATCGCTTCTCGCTGATCGGCAAGCCCGGCGCCGAGCAGTTCCACGCCGCGGTGGGCAAGTATCTGACCGCCGCCGCGGTCTTCGTCGCCCTGGGGCTGTCGCTGTTCGCCAGCGATGTGCTGAAGCTGATGTCCGCCGAAGAGTTCTGGCCGGCGGCCAGCCTGATTCCGATCCTCTCCGTGGGGGTGATCGGCCAGGCGCTGCTGTACTGCTTCCAGACCGGCATCATGATCCAGAAGCAAACCCGCCTGATCATGTACGTGGCGATCGCCAGTACCGGCTGCAACCTGATCCTGATCATCACCCTGATCCCCACCTTCGGCGCCTATGGCGCGGCCTTCGCCAATGCCCTGACCATGGCCTTCACGGTGTGGCTGACCAACCGCGTGTCGCAGAAGCTCTACCAGGTGCCCTACCCCTTCATGGCGATGGCGAAAATGTTCACCGCCGCGGTGCTGATCTACCTGGTCTCTCTGCTGCTACCGGAGATGCACTGGCTGCTGGGAATAGCGGTCAAATCCCTGCTGGCGCTATCCTTCGCCGCCATCGTGATCTGGATGGATCGCGACATCCGCCACGCGGCGATGGTGCTGCGCAACAAGCTGCGCCCGGTGCCGCAGCTGACGCACGCCTCGGTGGGCGCCGCCGCGGTCGATTCCGCGACGGCGATGGCCGCCGGCGCGGACGATGCCCCGGCCCGCGGCGCTGCAAGCCAGCCCCCGGCATCGGCGCCGGCCAGCCCCGCAGCCAGCGAGCGCGCCCAACACTCCAGTGAGCACACCGGCAGGCCCGCCCCCGCCGACGCGAACACTGACAACAGCCCGACGGAGACCGGAATGAGCAATATCCACAGCCCATCCTCCGCAGCGACAGCCACCGATGGTGACACACCGCGAGATCGTTCGACGCAGGCATCGCGCGAGGAGCGCCGGCCCGCTTCCGCCAGTGACAAGGGTGATCGGGGGGAGCGCCCGCAGCGTGAAAAGCGCGAATCGTCGACTCCGGATGGCGCAAAGGATCGCGCGTCGCAGACGCCGCAGAAAAAGCGCAGACCGCCGAAACCGGGCGACAAGCAGGACGTGGATATCCTGCTCTGAGTGGACTGGCCGGCCAGGCTGGCCGGGCCGGCCGGTTCGCACAGACCGGCGCCGGCGCCGGCGCTTCAGACCGATTCGCCGCCGGATTCCAGCAGGCGCACCATATCGCGCAGCACGCCTTCGGCCAGTTCGTCGGCCCAGGATTCGTGCGATTTGATCGTCCAGTCCAGACGCAACTGCAGGCTGATCAGGCAGGCGGCGCAACGCAGCGGCGTCAGCAGATCGCTGTCGATGCCGAGAATCTCGCTCAGTTCGCCGAGCAGACCGCGATAAAAATCGCGCACTGCCCAGTCCACACTGACCTCGCGATTGAGGGCGAGGAAATTGCGCGCACCGCTCTCATCCTTGTGGTTGTAAGTCACCAGAGTGAAGAAATCGGCCAGCGGCAGGCCCAGCGGCACCGAGCCGTCCCAGTCGATCAGCGCGCACAGGTGGCCATCGCCATCGAACAGCAGATTGCCCATTTTGAAATCGCCGTGCTTGCGCATCAGCGGCAGCTCGCGGCCGATCAGACGCGCACGCAGAGCCCGATCGGCGCGCACCAGCAACTGCCCCACCCGCCCCGGGCAGAACTCGCCCAGCGCCTCGATGTACTGGCCGATCAACTGCGCGTAGCTGTCGTCATCGAGCACTTCGCGGCGCGCATCGCGCAACTGCAGCTCGGTGAACTCGCGGCAACCGCTGCGCGTCATCGCGTCGGCGCGCGGGCCACGGAAGCCGATCTCGCGACCGGGCTTTTTCTCCTCGACGAAGTATTCGTGACCGCGCCAGACGCCGCTGGCGAGCAGCGCCGGGGCGTAGTCGCGCATCGCGCTGGCGCCCAGTTCGCGCAGCGCGCGGGCGTTGGCGCTGGCGGATTGGTGGCCGGCGCGACTGCGCGGCAGGCGGATCACCACATCGCGTCGGGTGTCGCCGGCAACCCCGGCGAGCATCACCGTGACCCCCGGGTTGCCGGCGATCAGGCGCTTGATCTGCAGCGGCTCGGTCTTCTCCCAACGGCAGTAGACGCGCAGCTTTTCATCGCGCACGAAATCATCGAACTGGCGTGGCGCGACGCTGCCGCGCTCGGCGAAGATCGCCCAGGATGGCCAGAAGCGGGTCATCGGCCGGGTGCCGAACAAGTGCTGCTGCAGGCGCGCCGCCACCGAGGCCTTCAGCGGCTCGGCATCGAGCACGCAGTCGCGCCGTACCCAGGCCGGCGCGGGGGTGAAGTCGCGCGCGTAGTTGGCGCGCATGACGAACTCCTCGGCGCTGAAGCCGGCGCGCCGCAGCGCCTGCGTGGCCTCGCCGAGTGCCGCGCGCTGGGCGTTGCGGCCGCGCAGATCAAAACCGCGCCGGAAGCTGCGCGCGTTGTTGTCCGCCACCAGCACGGTGGCGTCGTCGGCCAGCGCGTCGAGCAGTGCGGCGAGCAGGCGATCGGCGCGCAACGGCCTCTCGAGCGCGGCGAGAATACTGGCCGGGCGCAGCGCGAACAGCGCATCGGCGCCGCGCACCGGCAGCTCGCCGGCGAGCAGTGCGTCGATGTCCAGCCGGGCGAAATCGATGTTGTCGACGCCGCGCTCGGCGGCGTGCCGCTGCGCCTGCGCCAGGTAGTCCGCATCCGGGTGCAGGCAGAGCACGCGGGTGTAGTGCTCGGCCAGGCGGCAGCAGAGGTTGGCGTAGTTGTCGTCCAGCACCAGCGCCAGCGAGTTGTCGCGCAGCGGCGGCTGAAAGCGCGGAAACCAGAACATCTGGTCGACGCTGAGGGTGCGCTTGAGGCGCACGTAGCTGGATTTTTCCAGCGTGTCGCCGGTCTCCGGGTCGATCCGCTGCTGCGCCGGCGGCCGCGCGGACGCGGCTTCGTCAGCACTGCCGGGGCTGTGCTCGACCTGTCGCGCCGGGTCGCCTGCCCGCTGTCGCGCCGGATCGCTGCGCGCGCTGCTTTCACCCATCGCCATCTCAGGCAAACAGCGCCGGCAGAGCCAGCGAGGCGGCGAATTGTTCGCGGCAGACCTCGCGCTCCACGTGGACGCGCTTGAGGGCGAACCGCTGCAGCGAATCGAGCGGATTGATCCCGCTCTGGTAGCTCGCCGCGAGGCGATAGTCGCAGCGCTTAACGTGCTCGATGATGCGCTCGTCGTAGGCGTGCGCGCCGCCCACCGGGTAGGCGATCACGTCGCAGGCGGTGTCGATTCGCTGCTCGATGATCCGCTTGGAATCGCCCAGCTCGCGCTCCAGATCCGCATCCGGCACCTGTTTCAGGATCGGGTGGCTGGCGGTGTGCGAGCCGAATTCGATGCCGGCGATGGCCATTTCGCCAACCTGCTCCCAGCTCATCGGCCGGCTGTCGCGGAAACCACCCGCGGGAAAGTCGATGCCGGCGATCTGCTGCAGTTCATCGACCGCCGCGCAGCGAGCGGCGTCCGGCACGCGCTTGAGGCGTTCGAGAAAACTCTGCGCAAATTCGCGCCGCGCAGCCAGCTCGGCGGGGATCGGGAAACTCTGCTGCAGCGCCGGCAGCTCGACATCGCGCCCGCCCAGGTGGTTGATCAGATACACCACCCAGTCGAACCAATAGGTGCGATCACCGCCGATGTAATCGGTGGAGATGAAAATGGTCGCCGGCACACCGTGCCGCTTGAGGCAGGGGAAGGCGTATTCGTAGTTGTCGTCAAAGCCATCGTCGAAGGTAAAGATCAGCGGCTTTTTCGGCAGCTGCTGCCGGCCGTCGAGGCAGTCGATCAGCTCGGCGAAGGTGATCGGATCGTAGTTGTCGCGCGCGTGGCGCACCTGCCAGTCGAAATCCTCGGTGCTCGCGCTGATCAGGTCGAGATCGAAGAGAAATTCATCATCGTCCGCCACGTCCAGCACGCGGTGGTAAGCGAGGATTTTGACTTCGCGCGCCGGCTTCGGCCACAGGGCCGATGCCAGCGATAGCGTGCGCGTCGCACACAGTGCGCGGGCGAGGAGTTCCTTTTTGCTCATTCAACAAGCCTTGACAATCAAATGCTGCGGTCGGTGGAGTGGGTCTGGCGGCGCGTCACTGGTCGCGAACGATGCTGAAATCGTCCATCAACTCACCGAAGAAGTTATAGGCGGTTACGTCCAGCTTGTCGCCGTCGACGCGCACATGGGTGAAACCCCAGCGACGCTTCGGGTCGCGCGGGCCGTCGCTGTCTTCGGCGATGTTGTCGTACAACACCGGCTGGCCGTCCGGACGGCGGGCGAGGAAGTCGTAGCCGATGCCCCATTTGCCGCGCTGCTCCTGCCACAGTTCGCTGCCATAGGTGCTCGGCTGGGTTTGCCGGTTGTGGATGCCGGCGCCACCGTTGCCGACGGCGACGTACACCACACCGCCCTCGGCGATGATGCTGCCGCTGTCATCGCGCAGGATCTTGCCGCGCTCGTCAAACCGCAGGGGCACCGTGCGCTGGTACATGTGATCGTGCCCGAACATCACCAGCTGCACGCCGAGATCCTGCATCATGCTCAGCAACTGCTTGCGGATCAGCGAGTTTTCGCGCTGATCACCCCAGGTGCCGTGCGGGCCGAAAGACAGTGGCGAATGGTGTAAAAACGCGATCTTCCACGGCTGCCGGCTGTTTTTCAGATCCTGCTCGATCCAGTCGCGCATCTGCGGGAAGCGCTGCTCATCGAGATCGCCGGCGGTTTTCATGGTATCGATGAACAGAAAATGCACCGGCCCGCTATCGAAACTGAAGTAGCGCTCGGCATCCTCTTCCGGGATGCCATCCATCAGCGGATTATCGAATGCGGTCAAAAAGGCCAGCGGCAGGTTCTCCGCTTTATTGTTGTATTCGTGATTACCCAGTGCGCTGATAAATGGCCGATGTGTCAGCAGGCTGTTTTCAAGCTTGCGATCCTTCCAGCCGGTCATCTGGGCAAAAAAGCGTTGGCGGAAATTCAGGAAATTGCCTTTGTAATAGGCCAGATCCCCGACCCCCATCACCAGATCGTGCGGATAGCGGAAATCGCCATTCTCGTCACGCTCGGTGACCTTGTCGCGCACCAGCCGCGGCTGGTCGTACTCGGTGCCGGAATCGCCGAAGGCGATGAAATTGATTCGCTGCGCGCCGACCGCGGGGATGGTCTTGAAATCCAGACCGCGCACCACGCGCCGGCCATCGGCGACCACGCTGAATACGTACTCGGTATCCGCCTGCAAGCCATCGACGCGCGCACGGTACTGGCGCATCGGGAAATCGAATCCGGTGACGTCAACTGGCAGATCGTGCGCTTCGGGAACCGATTCAGCGACCAGTCTGCCGTCGCGATCGTGCACCCGCACGCGGCTGCGCCGCGAACTGTCGGCGACCGCCCAGGCGATGCTCACCGCCTCGGCGCTGTGGGATTGCAGATAGGGATAGCGCTTGAGCTGTTTGCGCTGAACCTCTCGCTGCAATGGCGATTCCTCACCCAGCGCCACCGCGCCAGCGACCAGCCGATCGCCGCGCGGTACGCCGCGATAGTCCTCGGCGACGCCGACGTCGCCCAGACCGACACCGATCGCCGCACTGCCAGCGCTCGGCCCGTAGCCACTGGCGGCGGCGTCGAAGCGCGGCTCGCCGATTTTGCCGGCGGCGTCGAAACCGGCCCGCTGCCACTGGCCGAAATCGGCCTCATCCAGCCCGGCGGCGGCCGAGGCGAAACGCAGTCTGCCCTCGCCGGCGGCGTGCCAGTAGAGATTGCCGTCGATCTCCAGCGCACTACCGGCAGGGCGCTCGCCGCGCAGGCTCAGCGCCCGCGTCGCCGAATCGGCCAGCGCGAGCAGATTATTGAGCAGGCGCACGCGCGCGCCGCTTTCGCCCAAATCCAGCGTGATCGCCGCATTTGCGCTATTTTCGATGCAACTGTTGTGCAGAAAATCCAACCCAACGGGTGACTCGGCGACCAGGCACTGGCCGCCGCCCACGAAGATGTTGTTGCGCAGCAGGCCGCCGCTGCCAGCGGACAGTTTGACCCCGACGGCGGCGCGCTCGACCCGATTGCGCTCGACCAGCAGCTCGCCGCCGGACTGCTCGACGCTGATCGCCGCGCCTTCAATCGCTGCAAAACTGTTCGCCAGCAGCCAGGCGCGCGCCGCGCCGCGCAGCCGCACGCCATCGGCGGCGGCATCTTTCAGGCGATTGCCGAACAGCACGGCCTCCTCGGCGGCGGCTTCGATGTGGACCAGATCGCCGCGCGACTGTTGCAGCTGGCTGTCCAGCAGGTGGACATGCGCCGCATCGATCGATAGCGCTGCCTGCCGGCCGCCGCGGATATCCAGCCCACGCAGCCGCCAGTACAGCGGCGAGCCATCGACACTATTCAGGCGCAGGGCGTAGTCGTCCGACTCGCCGGCCTCGATGATGACCTGCTCGCCGGGCCGGGCGGCCAGTGTGATCCACGCATCCGGGTGCGCTGCGCGGCTGATCTCGGCAGCCGGATAGCGCCCACCGCGGAGCGTAATGGTGCCGCCGGGCCGCACCAGGGAAATCGCCTTCTGCAGGGTCGCCAGCGGGTTTTCGGCATCACCGCGCGCGCTGTCGCTGCCCTCCTGCGCGGAGACATGCAGCACCACCGGCGCATGCGTGGCCGCTGCAGTGGGGGAGTTTTTCGCCGCCGGGCTCGCCGCCTCGGCGCGCTCGTTCTGTGCTGGCTGGTTCGGCTGGGCCTGTGCGATCTGACGCTGTTCCACGGGCAGTTCGGCGCAGGCACTGAAGGCGCTGAACGATACGATCGCGGTGAACAAGCGAAACCCGGCAAGGCGCCGAGAGAGTTCTCGGGGCAACTTGATAATCATTCCTGTGATCCGGTAGTTGAGGGGCTATAAGGGGCGTCAGAATAGTCAAACGACGGCCGTCAAAATGCGGCCTGGCTAACAGTACAGATCTCTGAATACGTAAGAGAATTGCCGCCCCACTCTTTTCCCACAGACACGCCAAAGGACCGCTGCATGCTGCGCTTCCTGCCCCGCAATATCGGTATCTGGATCGGTACCTACGCCAAGCAGAAAATCACTCGACTCCGCCACCAGCCGAGCCTCGAACGGCCGCTGCACGTGATGTTCTGTTTCGTCGACCACTACGAGCCGCGCTGGAACAATCCGCCGCGCGAACAGGAAGACGCCCGCGTTCAATACTGGCTGGATCACTACCCGGCCTACGCCGATGACTTTATCGATTCGGACGGCCACAAGCCCAAGCACAGCTTCTTCTTCCCCTGGGATGAGTACGAGGCCGCGCACATCGAGCACCTCGCCGGCCTCTGCGAGCGCGGCTACGGCGAGATCGAGATCCATCTGCACCACGACGGCGACAGCGCCGAGGGCTTTCGCCAGAAGATGCTCGACTTCAAGCGCGTGCTGCACGAGGAACACCGCGGCGCCCTGCCGGTGGACGAGCACGGCGAGCCGAAATACGCCTTCATCCACGGCAACTGGTGTCTCAACAACAGCCGCCCGGATGGCCAGTGGTGCGGGGTCGACAACGAATCCGAGATCCTCGTCGAGACCGGCTGCTACGTGGACATGACCATGCCTTCGGCGCCATCGGACACGCAGACGCAAACCATCAACAGCGTGCACTACTCCGGCGAGTACGACGGCAAGCCCGGCTGCCACGACCGCGGCGAGCCGGTGCGCTTCAACAGCCCGCGCCAGGATCGGCTGATGCTGATCCAGGGGCCGCTGCTGTTCAACTGGGCGCGGCGCAGCATGGGCATCATGCCGCGCATCGAGAACGGCGAGATCGACGGCGACAACCCGCCGCGCGCCGAGCGCGTGCCGCTGTGGGTCAAGGCCGGGGTGTGCGTCGAGGGCAAGCCGGACTGGGTGTTCGTCAAAGTGCACACCCACGGCGCGCCGGAGGCCAACGCCGCGGCGGTGCTCGGCGAATCCGGTCGCGCCATGCACGCCGAGCTGGCCAGCCTGTACAAGGATGACCCGCGCTGCCGCCTGCACTACGTCTCGGCGCGCGAGATGGCCAACATCGCGCGCGCCGCCGAGGACGGCAAAACCGGCGACCCCAACGACTATCGCGATTACGAGCTGCGCGTGGCGCCGCGCTTCGCCCGCCAGTAAACAGGGAGACAATCCATGGCCAAGCGCGTGATGCTGCTCAACGCCAGCCTCAACATGGGCGGCGCAGAAAAGATGTGCTTCAACCTCGCCAACGAGCTGGATCGCGAGCGCTTCGAGCCGCAGGCCTGCAGCATGTCCGAAGGCGACGATCTGACCCCCGACTTCCTCGCCCACCGGGTGCCGGTGCACGAGCTGCCCAAGCCGCCGGGGCTGCGCTTCGACTACTCCCTCAAGCTGGCGCGACTGCTGCGTCGCGAGCGCATCGACATCGTCCACAGCCACAACTTCACACCCTGGCTGTACGCCGCGCTGGCGGTGGCGATGACCCCCGGCTGCCGGCTGGTGCACACGCAGCACTCGGACATCGACAACAATCGCCCGATGCCGGCGCCGCTGCGCTGGCTGATGCAGCGCGTCACCAGCTCTGCGGTGGCGGTCAGCAATCCGGTCGCCGAACATCTGGTACGCGAGCGCTACAGCAATGAATCGCAGACCCACCTGATCTACAACGGCGTGCCGGTCGGCGAGCCGCCAGCGCCGCACGAGGGGCCATTTCGCTTCGCCATCATCGCCCGTCTGGTGCCAGTGAAAAACCACGCCTTTCTGCTGCGCAGCTTCAAGCGTGTCTGCACGCAAAACGCCGAGGCCGAGCTGCACATCGTCGGTGATGGCCCGCTGATGGCCGAGCTGCGCGCCCTGGCCAGCGAGCTGCAACTCGACGAGCGGGTGGTTTTCCGCGGTCAGATACAGAACGCCAGCGCGCTACTCGGCGAGTTCGACGCGCTGGTGCTGTCCTCGCTCAGCGAGGGGCTGTCGATATCGATTCTGGAGGGCATGGCGGCCGGACTGCCGCTGGTGGCCACCGATGTCGGCGGCAACGGCACGCTGGTGGCAGACGGCCAGACCGGGCTGCTGGTGCCATCGGAGGACGAAGCGGCGATGAGCACCGCGCTGCTGGCGCTGGCCGAGGATCGCCAGCTGGCACGGCAGTACGGCCTCGCCGGCCACGCCGCGGCGCGCGAGCGCTTCTCCACCGCGCAAATGACCGCGCGCTACGCCGAACTCTACGCCGCGGCCTGATCCGCGACGCTCAGGCCGCCCCGCGCAAGCCGCCGGCCCGGCGGCGCTCAACCCTGCAGCAGTTGCTGCACCACCTGGATCTCGTCGCGGGCATCATCGAGAAACTCGCGCGCCATCTCCAGCGAGTCATCCCCCAGACCCAGCCGCCCCAGCGCCGGCACTTCGGACATCGCCGGCATGCGCGCGGCGTGCTCACTGTCCAGCGCAGCCAGCCAGCGCGCCGCCAGCACCACATCGATGTAATCGGTCTCTCCGTCGTGGTGGCGGGCCCAGTTATCGCCACCCTCGACCATCTCGATCAGCGCCGCATCGAAATCCCAGGCACCGAGCACGATGGCGCCCACCGGCGCAGCCAGATTGTCGATCGCCCGCTCCAGCACCTGCTCATCATCGATGCGCGCGGCGCGCTGATCGGCAAAGGTCAGGATCGGCACCGTGCCGATCTCGAAAATCAGCCCGGCCAGCAGCGCCCGCTCCGCATCCAGCCCGTCTTCGCGCTGGGCCAGCACATAGGCGATCGCCGACACATAGGTCGAATGCTGGTACAGGGCCTGCATGCGCTGCCTGATCATCGATGATCTGGCGTTGAACAACTGCTTCATGGCCAGCGTGGTGGCCAGCGTGCGGGTCGATTCCAGCCCCAGCCGGCTTACCGCGTCGCGCACCGTCTGGGTCTCGCTCCAGGCCCGATTCAGGGGACTGTTGGCGACCTGTATCAGCCGCCCGGTGAGCACCGGGTCAGCCTGCACGATCTGGCTGACCTCGGTCACGCCCATGTTTTCGTCGGCCACCGCGCGGCGGATCTTCAGCGCCACATCGGGGAAGTTGGGCAGCTCCAGACTGCGCTCGCTGAAGGCTTTGTAAATCTCGTTGAAAATACTGTTTTCGACCCCGGACAGGCCGATTTCCACCGTCTCCGACACCGCGCCACTGTGCAGCTCGTAGAGGCGCTGATAGAGCGGCTTGTCGAAATGCACCAGGCGCGCACCGAGCTGCGAAACGGCGCGATCCACCCCGTCGTCACGCCCGAACAGCGGCAGCAGCGCGCGCCGCGAGCCGGATTTCACCGTGCCCACCACGCGGCCGCCGGCGAGGCAGGTGACCTCGCCCTGCAGCACGTAGGTGAGCAGGCCCTCCTCCTCGTCGGCATGCAGCAGCGAGCGCGGCACCAGCTCCTCGAACTCGGCGCTGGCGAACAGCTGTTCGCAGTGCTGATCATCGAGTTGGCCGATGGGGATGAAATTCCTGAACAGGCGATGGAGCTGTTGCTGGTTCGGTTGGGCCGGGGACTGCTCTGCCATGGGGTGGGCTTCCTCCGCGTGCAGCGTGGATTTGCGGACACCCGGGTTATCGCGCACGCGCGGCAAAACTTGAGCCCCTTTCGCCACGCCGCTGCCAGCTCAAACGCTTGACAAAAATGGAAAAACGCCGCACAGGGCGGCGTTGCCAAAGCCTCGTCGCGAGCGCACCCGGCAGCGCGCCCGCGACACCTCACCGCTCGACGCGCAGGCCAAACTCGTGCGCGGCATCCGCCAGCCACAGGCCGATGTAGTCGGCGAAGCTGCGCCGGATCACCAGCTCGAAGGCGCCGTCATCGCACAGCCGGAACAGTGCCGGCGCCTTGCCCAGCGTCGATTGCGCACAGTCGCCGGGACGGAAGGCGCGCGGGTGAAAATCCAGCGTGCAGCCCTTGGCGAACACCTCGCGCAGCCGCTCGCCGGACAGGCGAATCACCGTCTGCCCGCCGCCGACCAGCGTCGCCGCCATGTGGTGTTCGGCCCGCAGGGCGATCAGCGCATCGAACAGCCCGGCCTGCTCGTCGGCCGGGCAGATGATCAGCCATTCGTCCGGCCCCAGCCAGTGGATCACTCGCTCGCCGGCCGTGGCAGTGGTGTTCGCCCGCACCGGCAGCGCCGCGCCGAGGATGCGCTCGACCGCCCCGGCCCAGGCCGCATCGGCGCTGTCACCGCGCAGATTGATGTGGCCGAGAAAGGCCCGCTCGCGCAGCACTACGCCGGCCTGCGCGGCCTGCTGCGCAGCTCCCTTGCGCTGCATGAAATCCGCCAGCGGGCTTTCCTTTTGAATCGCATTCGTGCTCATAACCACCTCTCCCGGCTAGATTTTCTGGCGTTCGTTATCGGCATCGAAAAACACCGTGGAACAGATTTCGACCTCGATGATGCGACCGTCGCGCAGCACCGAGTAGATCGTCTCGCCGTGGCGCTTGTGGCCACCCTTGACCAGCGCCAGGGCGATCGAGCGACCGCAGTTGGGGCTGTAGTAGCTGGAGGTCACGTGGCCGATCATCGCAATCGGCCTGGGCTGGATCGGGTCATCGACCAGCTGCGCGCCCTCGGGCAGCACGATCTGCGGGTTTTTCGTCCGCAACCCGACCAGCTCCTTGCGGTACTCGCGCACGCAGTCGGCGCGCGACAGCGAGCGCTTGCCGAGGAAGTCGGCGTTCTTTTTCACGCACCAGTCCATGCCCAGATCCTGCGGAGTGACCGAGCCATCGGTGTCCTGACCGACGATGATGAAGCCCTTCTCGGCGCGCAGCACGTGCATCGTCTCGGTGCCGTAGGGGGTGATGCCGAACTCCTGACCGGCGTCCCACACCGCATCCCAGACCGCCTGACCACAATTGGCATCGACGTTGATTTCAAAGCTCAGCTCGCCGGTGAAGGAGATCCGAAACACCCGCGCCGGCACCCCGGCGACGCTGCCGTCGCGGAAGGTCATGAAGGGAAAGGCATCCGGCGAAAAGTCGATGTCGTCACAGAGCTTTTCCAGCACCTTGCGCGCCTGCGGCCCGGCCACGGCGATGGTCGCCCAGTGGTCGGTGGTGGAAGTGAAATGCACGCGCATCTGCGGCCACTCGGTCTGCAGCCACTGCTCCATCCAGCCGAGCACGCGCGCCGCGCCGCCGGTGGTGGTGGTCATGTGGAAGTGGTTGTCGCCGAGGCGCGCGGTGACGCCATCGTCGAAAACCATGCCGTCCTCGCCGAGCATCAAGCCGTAGCGCGCGCTGCCCACCGGCAGCTTCAGCCAGGCGTTGGAATAGATGCGGTTGAGAAACTCGGCGGCGTCCGGCCCCTGGATATCGATCTTGCCCAGGGTCGAGGCGTCGAGCATGCCGACACTGTCGCGCACCGCCCTGCACTCGCGCTGCACGGCGGCGTGCATGTCCTCGCCCTCCCGCGCGTAGTACCAGGGGCGATGCCACTGGCCGACCACCTCGAAAGCGGCGCCGTGGGCCTGGTGCCAGGCGTGCATCGCGGTCTTGCGCACCGGCTCGAACAGCTCGGCGCCGATCTCGCGGCCGGCGCCGGCGCCGAAGGTCACCGGGGTGTAGGCCGGGCGGAAGGTGGTGGTACCGGTTTCCGGGATGGACTGGCCCAGCGTTTCCGCCAGAATCGCCATGCCGTTGATATTGCCCAGCTTGCCCTGATCGGTGCCGAAGCCCAGCGCGGTGTAGCGCTTGACGTGCTCGATGTTTTTATAGCCCTCGCGGCAGGCCAGCCGGATGTCCGAGGAGCAGGTGTCGTTCTGGTAGTCGACAAACTGCTTCGGGCCGCGCTCGACGCTCTTTTCGCCGGGCACCCGCCACAGCGGCACGATGGGGTTTTCGGCGCGCGATTCAACCTGTGGCGCGGGCGGCGCGGTGCCGTCGCCATTGCCGCTCAGCTGCGCCGCCTCGGCGCCGGCGGCCAGCCCCTCGGCGATGCAGGCGGCGAGTTCGAAAGTGCCGTTGCCGGCGCCGGCGGCGCGCGCGCGCTGGTTGGATTCGCCGGGCACGAAGCAGGCTTTTTCTTCGTCCCAGTCGTTTTTGCCGCCGGCGTGGCTGTGCAGATGCACCGCCGGGCTCCAGCCGCCGGACATGGCGATCAGATCGCAAGCCAGCCACTCGCCGGCGCCGCTCACCGCCGTGCCGCCGGCGTCCAGTTTCATCAGCCGGGCTTTGGCGACGCGCTTGCGGCCGCGGGTGTCGACCACCGCGTAGCCCTTGAGCACGCGGATGCCGGCGGCCTCCACCTCGGCGCCGATGGCGCCGGCGCCGCCCGCGCGGCTATCCACCAGCGCGACCACCTCGCCGCCGGCCGCGACGATATCCAGCGCGGTCCGGTAGGCGCTGTCGTTGTTGGTGAAGACCACCGCGCTGCGCCCCGGCAGCACCGCGTAGCGATGCACGTAGGTGCTCACCGCAGAGGCGGTCATGATGCCCGGCCGGTCGTTGTTGCCGAACACCAGCGGCCGCTCGAAGGCCCCCTGGGCGTGCACCACGCGCCTGGCGCGCACCCGCCACAGGCGCTGGCGAATGGCGCCTTCGGCGAGCTGCTCGCCGAGGTGATCGGCCTCGCGCACCAGAATGCCGACGAAGTTGTGATCGTAGTGGCCGAAGGCGGTGCCGCGCGGCAGCAGGGTCACTTCGTCCATGCCCTGCAGCTCGGCGAGCACCGCGGCGACCCATTCCGCCGCCGGCTTGCCGTCGATCTGCTCGGCCGAGGACAGCAGACTGCCGCCCGGCTCGCTCTGCTCGTCGCAGAGGATCACCCGCGCACCGGCGCGGCCGGCGGCCAGCGCGGCGGCCAGTCCGGCCGGGCCGGCGCCGACGATGAGCACGTCGCAGTGGGCGTTGTGGTGCTCGTAGTGGTGCGGATCATTGCCCTCGGGCACCGTGCCCCAGCCGGCGGACTTGCGGATGCTGTGCTCGTAGCGATCCCACATCGACACCGGCCACATGAAGGTCTTGTAGTAGAAGCCGGCGGCGAGCATGCGATGGAACAGGCCGTTGACCGCCATCAGGTCGAAATCGACGCTCGGCCAGCCGTTGACGTTGTTGGCCACCAGCCCGTGGTACAGCTCGACCTGCGTCGCACGCTGGTTGGGCAGCGTGGTGCGGCCGCTGCCGACCTGCAGGATCGCGTTGGGCTCCTCTGCGCCGCAGCCGACCAGGCCGCGCGGGCGGTGGTACTTGAAGCTGCGGCCGACCACATCGACGCCGTTGGCGAGCAGCGCCGAGGCGAGGCTGTCGCCCTCGAAACCGCCGAGCTGGCGGCCGTTGAAGCTGAACTCGATCGGCTTGTCGCGCTTGATGCGGCCGCCGTTAGTCAGTCGATTGACCTGCATTATTCGGCCCCTCCGTCGGCTCGCTTGACGTGGCAGGCCACGGGCGGTTTTTCGCCCGGCTTGTAGACCGCCTGAATCTGGTAGCTCGCGGTGTCGCGCACCGCGTTGAACCAGCGGCGACAGCCGGCGGCGTGATGCCACTGCTCGGCGAAGGCGCCCTTGGTGTTGCTGCGATGGAACAGGTAGTCGGCCCACTGCTCATCGCTGAGTTTTTCCGGCTCCAGCGGGCGCACGATGTGCGCTTCGCCGCCGTAGCTGAATTCGTGTTCGTCGCGCGGCCCGCACCAGGGGCAATCGATCTGCAACATCTTCGATACCTCTCTTAATGTGCGACGCCGGCCGCGCCGTGCTCGTCGATCAGCGCGCCGCTGACGAAGCGATCCAGGGTGAAGGCGGCGTTGAGTTCGTGTGGCTGGTCGCGGGCCACGGTGTGGGCGAAGGCCCAGCCGGAACCCGGCGTCGCCTTGAAGCCGCCGGTGCCCCAGCCGCAGTTGAAGTACAGGCCCGGCACCGGAGTTTTGGAGATGATCGGGCAGGCGTCCGGGCAGGTGTCGACGATGCCGCCCCACTGGCGCAGCATGCGCACCCGGGAGATGATCGGGAACAGCTCCATCAGCGCCGCCATGGTGTGCTCGACGGTGGCAAAGCTGCCGCGCTGGCCGTAGCCGTTGTAGCTGTCGATGCCGGCGCCGATGACCAGCTCGCCCTTGTCCGACTGGCTCATGTAGCCGTGCACCTGGTTGGACATGACCACCGTGTCGAACATCGGCTTGAGCGGCTCGGAGACGAAAGCCTGCAGGGGATGCGACTCCAGCGGCAGGCGCAGATCGGCCATCTCGGCGAGCACCGAGGCGTGCCCGGCAACCACCACCGCGACCTTCTTCGCAGCGATGAAACCGCGACTGGTTTCGACGCCGCTGACGGCGCCCCCTGCGCCGGCAGAAAAATCGCGGCGGATGCCGGTGACCTCGCACTGCTGGATGATGTCGATGCCAGCGGCATCCGCGGCGCGCGCCATGCCCCAGGCGATGGCGTCGTGGCGGGCGACGCCGCCGCGCGGCTGGAAGGAGGCGCCCATCACCGGGTAGCGCACGTTGTTGCCGATGTTCAGCACCGGCACCTTTTTCTTGATCTGCTGCGGGTACCACAGCTCGGCGTCGATGCCGTTGAGATTGTTGGCGCTGACGCGGCGCTCGATGTCACGCATGTCCTGCAGCGTGTGACCGAGGTTGAACACGCCGCGCTGGCTGAACATGACGTTGTAGTTCAGCTCCTGCGACAGCCCCTCCCACAGCTTCAGCGACTTCTCGTACAGGTGGGCGGCCTCGTCCCACAGATAGTTGGAGCGCACGATGGTGGTGTTGCGGCCGGTGTTGCCACCGCCGATCCAGCCCTTTTCCAGCACCGCGACATTGCTGATGCCGTGCTCCTTGGCCAGGTAATAGGCGGTCGACAGGCCATGCCCGCCGCCACCGACGATGACCACGTCGTACTGCTTTTTCGGCTCCGGACTGCGCCACGCCTGTTCCCAGTTCTCGTTGTAACTGAGGGCGTTGCGCACCAGGCTGAAGAGCGAATATTTCTTCATCACAGCTTCCCGCAACAGTTGGGTCCGGCCGCCACCCAGGCGACCGGCGGAGAAATCCTGCGCCACAGGCGCGCCGCCAACCCAGCGCGGCCGCAACCGCAGCCTGCGATCGGCCCGCTGGGCGAGCGCGGAGATTGTGTCACGCCACCGCGACGGCATTTAGCTGAGCGCGACGGAGAGTTGCCAGAGGATGTCGCAGCGGCGGCACGGCGCGCCGGCTGCAGCAGCGGTGATTGCGCCACCATCGCCGGGCTGGGCCGCACGGGCAGCGCCGGCCCGGCCCCTGATTTGTGCATCGCAACATGGTATAATTTCCGTCATGGCCAACTTATCGCAGCTGAAAAACCCAGAATTTATCCTATAAAATCAATGTGAAATCGCCACATCAAAAACCGGCCAATCCCGTCGGCCCGGAGATCACGAGTAAGCATGGAGCAAACTCACCGCACTGCGGCGACAACCACACGCAGCACGGCCAGCACGCCGCACTCAAAGTGGCGTGAGGCCGCAGCACCTCCACAGACGCACGCACAGATCCCCGCCGGCCACGGCCGGCGAGCGGTGATCCGGCGCTGTGCGATGAACACCGATTTTATTTCAATAGCTACGAGGAACGAGTCCATGCAACAAGCGGAGAACACGCACAGTGCGCAAAATCCCGACCACGATCTCGCCCTGTTCGGCGCCGTGGAATGCGGCGATCTCGGCGAGGCCATGTGGCTGATCCAGTCGGGTGCCTGTGCGAATGCCGTGAACGATGACGGCGACACCCCCCTGCACCGCGCGGCGGCGCTCAAACACGCCGCCCTGGCGCGGCTGCTGATCAACGCCGGCGCCGACGTCAACGCCCGCAACGCCGCCGGCGAGTCACCGCTGCATCTGGCCGCGACGCGCGGCGATCAGGCGATGGTGATGCTGCTATTGCAGCAGGAAGTCGATGCACAGCGCGGCGACGACGCCGGCAACACCGCTGCCGATGGCGCCATCGCCGCCGGTCACAAGGCCATCGCCCGGCTGATCGACGGCTGCACAGCCTGAGCGCGACGGAGTCCGGCATGCACAGCGCAAGTGAAACGACCACAGATGCCCTCGGCCGACTGCTCGCCTCGCGCCCCTGGCTGCTCGGCGACGGCGGCATGGGCACCGGTCTGCTGGCTCGCGGTCTGCCGGTGGGCACCGCGCCGGAGCGCTGGAATCTCGACTACCCGTCGCGGGTCGCCGATCTGCACCGCGAGTTTCTCGACGCCGGCGCCGACCTGATCCTGAGCAACAGCTTCGGCGGCAATCGCCGCCGCCTGGCGCTGATGGGCGAAGCGCGCATCGAGGCCATCGACACCCTCGCCGCGCGGATCGCCGTGGAAACCCGCGACGCCTGCTCCAGCCACGCTGTGGTGGCCGGTTCGATGGGGCCGACCGGGGCGCTGCTGGCGCCGCTCGGCCCGCTGGCGGTGGCTGATGCCGAGGCGATGTTCGCCGAGCAGGCGCAGGCGCTGGCCGCCGGTGACGTCGACTGCCTGTGGATCGAAACCATGGCCAGCGTCGAGGAGATGCGCGCTGCGGTGGCCGGCGCGGCGACCACCGGCCTGCCGCTGGTCTGCACCTTCAGCTTCGACAGCAGGGGGCACACGATGATGGGCGTGGATGCCGCGGCCGCGGCGCGCGCGATCCGCGAGCTGCCGGTGCGACCGCAGCTGGTCGGCGCCAACTGCGGCGACGGCGCGCTGGAAGCGCTCGCTGTGATCGACGCGCTGCACCGCGAACTCGGCGACGACTACCCGCTGGTGGCCAAGGCCAACTGCGGCCAGCCGCAGTACATCGACGGCGAGATCCACTACGGCCACCCGCCCGCGCTGATGGCCGAATACGCGCGCTTCGCCCGCGATGCCGGCGCGCGCGTCATCGGCGGCTGCTGCGGCACCACCGCCGCACACCTGATCGCCATGCGCGACGCGCTGCAAGCGCACCGGCCGCGACCCTTCGACGCCGACGCGGCGCGCGCCGCACTGACCGGCGCCAGCGCCGCCGGCTGACCCGCCCCCCGACGGCCCGCTGGCCAGTGCCGGCGCGCCGCCACCGCCCTCATTCACCACCGCTCTGCGAGCAAAGGGACGACAACGACATGTGTGGTATCTGTGGAGTGATCCACTTCGATGGCGAAGCCGCTTCGCCGGATCTGCTCGCGCGCATGAGCGCGCGGCTCGCCCCGCGCGGCCCGGATGGCAGCGGGCTGTTCGCCCAGGGGCCGCTGGGCCTCGGCCATCGCCGGCTGAAAATCATGGACCTCAGCGAGCACGCCCAGCAGCCGATGGTCGACAGCGAACTGGGCCTGGCGATCGCCTTCAACGGCGCCATCTACAACCACCCCGAGCTGCGCGCCGAACTCTGCGCGCTGGGCTATCGCTTCTTCTCCAGCGGCGACACCGAAGTGCTGCTCAAGGCCTACCACGCCTGGGGCGAGGACTTCGTGCAGCGCCTCAACGGCATGTTCGCCTTCGCCATCTGGGAGCGCGACTCCGGCCGCCTGCTGCTCGGCCGCGACCGCCTCGGCATCAAGCCGCTGTACTACGGCCGCCACGACGGCCGGCTGAGCTTCGCCTCGACGCTGCCGGCGCTGCTCGCCGATGCCGGCATCGATCGCGACATCGACCCGGTCGCGCTGCACCACTACCTGAGCTTTCACGCCGTGGTCCCGGCGCCGCACAGCATCCTGCGCGGCGTGCGCAAGCTGCCACCGGCGACCCTGATGCGCATCGAGCCGGACGGCCGCAGCAGCCTGCGCCGCTACTGGCTGCTCGACTACAGCCGCAGTGACGAGGATCGGCAGCGCAGCTTCGAAGACTGGCGCGAGCTGCTCCTCGACAGCCTGCGCAGCGCGGTCGGCCGGCGGCTGGTGGCGGATGTGCCGGTCGGCGCACTGCTCTCCGGCGGGGTCGATTCGAGTCTCATCGTCGGTCTGATGCACGAAGCCGGCGCGGCGCGCATGCGCACCTACTCGATCGGCTTCGAGGACGTCGGCGACGAGGCCGGCAACGAGTTCGAATACTCGGATCTGGTGGCGCAGCACTTCGCCACCGAGCACCAGCGCATCCGCGTCGACAGTCGCACGCTGCTGCCGCGCCTGCCCGAGGCCATCGCCGCCATGTCCGAGCCGATGGTCAGCCACGACTGCGTGGCCTTCTACCTGCTCGCCGAGGCGGTCAGCCGGCACAGCAAAGTGGTGCAGAGCGGCCAGGGTGCGGACGAGGTCTTCGGCGGCTACCACTGGTACCCGCCGCTGGTCGACAGCAGCGACCCGGTGGCCGACTACCTGCGCGTGTTTCTCGACCGCGATCAGGCCGAATACGCCGCGACGGTACACCCGCGCTTGGTCAACGGCGAGCACAGCCAGCGGCTGGTCGCCGAGCACTTCGGCATGCCCGGCGCCAGCCAGGCGGTGGACAAGGCGCTGCGTCTGGACACCACGGTGATGCTGGTCGACGACCCGGTGAAGCGCGTCGACAACATGACCATGGCCTTCGGACTGGAGGCGCGCGTGCCGTTTCTCGACCACCAGCTGGTGGAGCTGGCGGCGCGCATCCCGGCGCAGCACAAGATCGCCGCCGGCGGCAAGCACGTGCTCAAGGAAGCGGCGCGGCAGGTGATCCCCGCCGCGGTCATCGACCGCCCCAAGGGCTACTTCCCGGTGCCGGCGCTGAAGTATCTGCGCGGCGGCTTTCTCGATCTGGCCCGCGACGCCCTCAACGGCCGCGCGGCGCGCGAGCGCGAGCTGTTCCAGAGCGGCTACGTGCAGCGCCTGCTCGACGACCCCGAGGCGCACATCACCCCGCTGCGCGGCTCCAAGCTGTGGCAGCTGGCGCTGCTCGAACTGTGGCTGCAGACCCAGGGGGTGTGAGGTGGACAGCAGCCGCGGCCGCGCCCGCCGCCAGCGCCCGCAACAGCAGCGCACCCAGCAGCACCGCATGCAGCGCCAGCGGGCCAACCGCACGCTGCAGGCCCAGCCGGACGGCGAACCCGGCGCCGCCGCCGAAGCCAGCATCGACTGCGGCTGGGGCGATCTCATCATGGCCCACACCTACCGCGAGCCGGCGCGCCTGGCCGCCGCACTGCTGCGCGAATCGCCCGGCCAGCGGCACCTGGCCTTCTACGTGCGCGATCCGCACGTGGTACTCGCCGAGGCCCCCGAGTCGCTGTTTCTCGACCCCTCGCACAGCTTTCGCCTGTGGCTCACCGACTACCAGTCGGCGCACTCGCGGCGGCGCGGCTTCAGTGTGCGCCGCCTGCGCACGCGCGCCGACGCCGGCGCCATCAATCGCCTCTACGCCAGCTGCGGCATGGTCGAATCGCCAGCGGCGGCAATCTGGAAAGCGCGCGCCTCGCGGCGCCTGAGCTACATCATCGCCGAAGACCGCGACAGCGGCGCGATCATCGGCACCGCGATGGGCGTCGATCACGTCAACGCCTTCGACGACCCCAGCGGCGGCTGCAGCCTGTGGTGCGTGGCGGTAGACCCGCAGGCGCGCCACCCCGGCATCGGCGAGGCATTGGTGCGCTACCTGATCGAGCACTTTCAGGCGCGCGGCCGCGAATACCTCGATCTGTCGGTGATGCACGCCAATCGCGGCGCCATCGGCCTGTACGAAAAGCTCGGCTTCCAGCGCGTGCCGGTGTTCTGCGTCAAGCGCCGCAACGCCATCAACGCGCCCCTGTTCACCGGCGCCGGGCCGGGGGGATTCGACGGCCTCAACCCCTACGCGATGCTGATCGTGCGCGAGGCGCTGCGCCGCGGCGTCGCGGTGCAGGTGCTCGACGCCGAGGGCGGCTATTTCCGCCTGCGCTGGGGCGGCCGGCAAGTGACCTGTCGCGAATCGCTCAGCGAACTGACCTCGGCGGTGGCCATGAGCCGCTGTCAGGACAAGCGCACCACCCACCGCGTGCTCGCCGCCGAGGGGCTGCGCGTGCCCGCGCAGCGGCTCGCCGATAGCGGCGATGAAATCGGCGCCGGCGATCGCGCCTTTCTCGCCGCGCACGGCGCGCTGGTAGCCAAACCGGCGGATGGCGAACAGGGCGAGGGCGTGGCCGTCGACCTGCGCGATGCCGAGTCGCTGGCCGCCGCGGTGGCCGACGCGCGGCGCTTCGACAGCCGCGTGCTGCTGGAAGCCTGCTGCCCCGGCGAGGATCTGCGCGTGGTGGTGATCGGCTACGAGATGGTTGCCGCCGCGCTGCGCCGCCCGCCAGCGGTGATCGGCGATGGCCACAGCCGGCTGCGCGAGCTGATCGAAGCGCAGAGCCGCCGCCGCGCCGCGGCCACCGGCGGCGAATCGCGCATCCCACTGGACGCCGAGACCGAGCGCTGCCTGGCCGCAGCCGGCCATAGCCTCGACCAGGTGCCGGCCGCCGGCGCGCAGATCCGCGTGCGACGCACCGCCAATCTGCACACCGGCGGCACCATCCACGACGTCACCGACGAGCTGCACCCGGCGCTGGCCGAGGCCGCGGTGCGCGCCGCCCGCGCGCTGGAGATCCCGGTGGTCGGGGTGGATATGATGGTGCCGGCAGTGGACGCCAGCGACTACGTTATCATCGAGGCCAACGAACGCCCGGGGCTCGCCAACCACGAGCCGCAACCCACCGCCGAGCGCTTCCTCGACCTGCTCTTTCCGCAGACCGCCGCCGAGGCCGCCGCCGGCGACGACACGCCACAGGTCAAGCCATGAAACGCCCCGTCGTCGATCTCGACTACCTGCAGAACACCCTCTACGAACTGCTCGCCATCCCCAGCCCGGTGGGCCTCACCGACGAGGTGGTGCGCTACACCTGCGGCCAGCTCGATGCGCTGGGCGTCGATTACGAGCTGACCCGTCGCGGCGCCATCCGCGGCCGCCTGCCCGGCGCCACCGGGCGGCCGAGCCGCGCCGTGGTCGCGCACCTCGACACCCTCGGCGCGATGGTCCGCGAGCTGAAGGGCAACGGCCGGCTGGCGGTCAGCGCGGTCGGCACCTGGTCGAGCCGCTTCGCCGAGAATGCCCGCGCCACCCTGTTCACCGATCACGGCAGCCACCGCGGCACCTTTCTGCCGCTGCTGGCCTCCGGCCACGCCTTCGCCGACCGGGTCGACCGCCAGCCGGTCAACTGGGACCAGATCGAGTTCCGCCTCGACGAGCACAGCGGCTCGCGCGACGATCTCGCCGCGCTCGGCGTGCAGGTCGGCGACTACCTGGCGGTGGACCCGGGCAGCGAGTGGCTGGACAACGGCTACATCGTCTCGCGCTACCTCGACGACAAGGCCGGCGTGGCCGCGCTGCTGGCGGCCTGCAAGGCGCTGCTCGCCGACAACGCGGCGCTGCCGATCGACTTCCACCCGCTGTTCACCATCTCCGAGGAGGTCGGCTCCGGCGCCTCGGCGGTGCTGCACGGCGATGTCTCCGAGCTGCTCAGCGTGGACATCGCGGTCTGCGCGCCGGGGCAGAACAGCGACGAGCGCGCGGTGACCATCGCCGCGCAGGATGCCAGCGGCCCCTTCGACTACCACCTCAACCGCCTGCTCGGCGAGCTGGCCAGCGAGCACGATGTGCCCTGCCGGCGCGATGTCTATCGCTACTACCGCTGCGACAGCACCGCCGCGCTGACCGCCGGCTGCGATATCCGCACCGCGCTGATCGGCTTCGGCACCGACGCCACCCACGGCTACGAACGCACCCACGTCGATGCGCTGCGCGCGGTCGCCGAGCTGATCGCGCTGTACGCCCAGTGCCCGCCGGTGGCGGCGCGCGACGCCCGGCCGCTGGGTTCGCTGGAGGGTTTCTCGCACCAGCTCGACCCGGAGGAGATGCGCATCAGCGGCGAGCCGCTGCCGGATCCGGAGGAGTTTCTCTGAGGGACGGCCGCCGTAGCTAGGGCCGCAGCCGGAGCCACAGCCGGAGCCCGGGGCCACAGCCGGCCGGCGTGCGCGTCGCTTGCCGCGCGGCGACTCA